>DKCU01000120.1:5626-5946 GCA_002451555.1 Candidatus Segatella albertsiae | reverse complement strand
AGAAATTAGGATAATTTATCCTATATTCTTCTCTTTTCTCCCACAAATGCCGTAACTTTGCAACTTATATGGAACAAACTTCACCAATTCAGGCACTGCTCCAGCAGCGCACATTGCTCCAACTGGAGTATTACACCGAGAAGGAAGCCTTCCGCAAACTCACCGAGCAGATGGGTATGCAGCGAAAGGTGAAGAGAGGTGATGCCTGGTTCCCGCTACGCGTGGGAAAGAGTTTTTATAATTCGCTGAACCAAACAGCCATCGAGGTATTCCGTACCTCCGACCAAGATATCGAGCACAACTTTGAGTTCGGTCGCCCC
>DKCU01000120.1:0-5505 GCA_002451555.1 Candidatus Segatella albertsiae | reverse complement strand
GTGAGCTATGTGGATGGCGACCGGATGGTCATCACCGTACCCGACTCAGCCCCTTTGCTCGACTTGCAGCAATCCACCGAACCCATCGGAGTGCAACTCTCCTTCGATGAGACCAGCTATAAGCTGATGTTCGAGGCACTCGACCGAGTGATGAAGGCGAAGAACAATCGCTTGGCTTATCTCCGCGACCTCTTCTATTCGCCCCAGAAGGCAGGCAAGTTCAATTTCGCCCCAATGAAGTTCCCTTGGCTCAACCCTACCCAGGAAAGAGCCGTCAACGAGGTGCTATGGGCAAAGGACGTTGCCATCGTTCACGGTCCACCGGGAACTGGCAAGACCACGACGCTCGTGGAAGCCATCAACGAAACCTTGATGCGAGAGAGCCAAGTATTGGTTTGCGCACAGAGCAACATGGCGGTGGACTGGATTTCGGAAAAGCTCGTAGATAGAGGCATCAATGTGCTCCGCATCGGAAACCCGACGAGAGTAAACGACAAGATGCTCGGCTTTACTTACGAGCGTCGTTTCGAGAGCCATCCCGACTACCCACAACTCTGGGCTATCCGCAAGGCTATCCGAGAACTTCGCAAGAACCGAAAGAAAGGCAGCGAGAACTACCATCAGAAGATGGAACGCCTGAAGAGCCGTGCCGCCGAGATAGAAATCCGCATCAACAGCGAGCTCTTTGGCGAGGCACGTGTCATCGCTTGCACCCTCGTAGGTTCCGCTCATCGCTTGCTGGAAGGCATGAAGTTTGGCACTCTCTTCATCGACGAGGCAGCCCAGGCTCTCGAAGCCGCCTGCTGGATCCCAATGCGCAGGGCATCGAGAGTTATCCTTGCCGGCGACCACTGCCAGTTGCCTCCTACGGTCAAGAGCATCGCCGCTTTAAGGGCAGGGTTAGGCAAAACTCTCATGGAGCGCATCGCCGAAAACAAGCCTGAGGTGGTAACCCTTCTGAGGATACAATATCGTATGAACGAGGAGATTATGCGATTCTCCAGCGACTGGTTCTATGGAGGAAAAGTGGAGAGTGCGCCACAAATCAAGTACCGCAGCGTACTCGACTACGACCATCCTATCACATGGATTGACACTTCTGACAAGGAACCTACAGATACCATTGAAGAAGGTGAGGACTTGAACTTCAAGGAGCAATTCGTGGGAGAAAGTTTCGGTCGAATCAACAAGGCGGAAGCCGAGTTGACCCTCCTGACCCTTGCCGAGTACTACACAAAAATCGGTAAGCAGCGAGTATTGAACGAGAGCATCGACGTGGGCATCATCTCTCCATACCGTGCACAAGTGCAATATCTCAAGAAGCTCATCAAGAAGTACGAGTTCTTCAAGCCATATCGCCGCTTGATAAGCGTGAACACCGTGGATGGCTTCCAGGGACAGGAGCGAGATGTCATCCTCATCTCCCTGGTTCGTTCCAACGATGAAGGACAGATTGGTTTCCTCAAGGATTTGCGCCGCATGAACGTAGCGATGACGAGAGCGAGAATGAAGCTCATCATCCTCGGCAACAAGGACACGATGACGAAGCATCCGTTCTACAAGAAATTGTGGGAGTATGTGGAAGCTATCAATCATTATGAATAAGAGGATAAAAGCGGTTGTCATGAACACAATGGCAACCGCTTTTCCATTTTTATTTATTAATATTATGCAAATTACATTATGCAATTTGCATAATTCAAAACAAATAATTATCTTTGCAAACAAATTCAAGGCAATCGTCAGATAAAAAGCAAAGACTATATAAGTATGGAGAATCCTTTCATCATAACAGGCTATATCAAGCCCGAATATTTCTGCGACCGACAAGCAGAGGCAAAGCGAATCATCAGCAAGGTGACCAATGGGGAGAACATCGTGCTGATGGCAGCAAGACGTGTAGGCAAAAGCAAACTCATCGACTTTTGCCTAGACTCTCCTGCCATCAAGAATCATTTCATCACCATTTCCATCGACATCCTGCGCACCTCCAGCATCCACGAGTTTGCCTTCGAACTAGGCAAAGCCGTATTTGAACTTGCGGCTCATCGCAGCACTAAGATGATGAAAATGGTTGTCAACACCCTAAAATCCATCAACGGCTGCTTTGGGTACGATCCCATTTCCAACACCCCGACCTTTAATCTGTCGCTGGGTGACATATCCAATCCACTCTACACCCTGGAGGAAATCTTTGCTTGCCTGGAACAAGCCGACAAGAAGTGCATCATAGCCATTGACGAGTTTCAGCAGATAGGCTATTATCCAGAAAAGAACATGGAAGCCATTCTCCGCACTTTCATCCAAAAATGCAGCAATGCCAACTTCATCTTTTCAGGCAGCGAGCGTCATCTCATCACCAAGATGTTCACCGAGAAGGCACATCCCTTCTATAATAGTGCCGACATGATGAACCTAGACGTAATTCCCCTTGACAAATATACAGAGTTTGCCATCCGTCTGTTCAAGAAGTTCGACAAAGACATCTCCCCCGAAGCCATCGCCAAGGTATATAATACCTTTGGCGGCAATACCTATTATATCCAAAAGGTGATACACGAAGCATTCAACCAGACCGACCTCCATCAACAAGCAGAAGAAACGATGATGGAGCATATCATCCAATCGCTGATACAGGACAATGGTCATAAGTTCAGCGAGATACTCTCCCGTCTCACCCTGCCGCAAAAAGAATTGCTATATGCCATTGCCAAGGATGGCATCGCCAAGCAAATCACCTCTGCCGCCTTCACAAAAAAACACAATCTTCGCTCGGCTAGCAGCGTACAGAGTGCCATCAAGAAACTGCTGGAATACCATCTCGTTTCCACATCGCAAGGAACCTACTATATCGATGACCAACTGATGAAACTGTGGTTGGAGGAAGCATAAAAGGGACTAAAATACTCTTATCAAATGTGTAACTAAAAGATACGAAACAATATGAAACTCAAAATACATTTCAGTCACAAGGAGGAGCTTTGGAACTCCTGGTCGCATGCCGGCGGCATCCTGATGGGTGTCGTCTTCGGCATTATCTTCCTATATTGGTGCTTCTCCGAACATAACGGATGGGCTACTGCCGGCGTCATCCTCTACCTCTTCGGTATGCTGATGTCGTATATCGCCTCTACCGTTTACCACGCCATCTCGGCTTGGAGCAAATGGAAGGAACGACTGCGCAAATGGGACCACGCCGCCATCTACTGGCACATCGCAGGTTCCTATTCGCCGATAACGCTGATTGCCCTGCGCGAACAAGGCTATTGGGGATGGAGTCTCTTCATCTTCATCTGGGCGTGCGCGGTGGCAGGCACCATCATGAGCTTCGCCAAGCTCAAAGACCATAGCAACCTAGAGACGCTCTGCTTTGTGGGCATGGGACTCTCGGTGCTCGTCGCCTTCAAGCCGCTGATTGACTCCGTTACTCCAGCTACCGTCATTTGGATCATCGCCGAAGGTGTATGCTACATTACAGGTGCCGTCTTCTACAGCATCAACAAGAAGAAATACATGCACTCCGTATTCCATTTCTTCGTGCTGGCTGGTAGCATCTGCCACATCATCGCCGTCTGGGATATTCTGATGAAATACATCTAACTCTGTTCCAAGATATACATCTTCACTCCAATCTTCTCGAATTTCTCCTTTAGTTTGAGGAGTTTCTCCTTTTCCTCTGGCGAGGAAGGGGCAATGTCGATGCGCTCTACATCCTGCGTGATGTCGAGGTCGCCATGATATTGCAACTCAAAGAATTCGAAGATGGGAGGTGCATCCTTTGCCACCTCTTCGATTAATGGAAAATTATTGATGGTGAGTTTCTTCTCCAATATCCATTGGGCAAAGAGGGCATAGGCTGCCACTGGGTCGCCCATCTTCATCAGCGGCTCTCCATCGTGAGCCAAGCCACAGATACAGGTAGCCTTCACATCATCCACTTTCGTAGGGATGAGTTGATAAAACCGACCGAAATTGACGGAATCGCCCACACAGAGGGTGGTGCGATGGAAGAGACGCTCCTTCTTGAGCTGGATAGAGACATCGCCATACTGACACCACATGCCTCCGTTGACATACAGGTCTTTCACCGCATCGGACTGAGAGAGGAAGCCATATTTAGGGAACTCGCTTGGCAAGAGTTTGTTGGCATTGCATCCGAAGAGAGCCTCAACAGCCTCCATTCGGGTTTCCTTGCCGCCATTGGTAGCCCCTGTGCCCGTCTCCATCACACTCTTGATGCGCTTCGACTCCAGAATGCCTTCCAAAGACGAAACGTGTACACGGATATAGAATGCCCCATGATTGATAATCTGTCGGAGAAATCCCTCGACGATAGGTGCCACCATCTTGTAATAAGGTTGCTGGCGAAGAAGTTCTTGGTAGGCTGACTGATGAGCCGCCAACGCACGCAGTGATTTCGGTGTATCCATATTGCTCTGGTTTTAATATGCTATTTTATATTTAACAACCGAAGCTTGGAATTTCTAGTCTCGGTTATGCTTTCAAATGCAAAGTAACACAAAAATCTCCATATCACCAAACTTTCAACTATTTTTCTTCTGATAATGCCAAAGTTCGAACGAATTGATGAGGTTCTGCCAGAGCTAGTTTTTATGATTTTAACTATTCTTTATGCAGTCTTTTCGATTTTTCACGTATCTTATATGTAATGTGTATAATCTCGCACATCCAATATGAAGATAGAAAAGCTAATTGAAAGAATTAAAGCTGGAGATACTGACGCTTTAAAAACGATTTACGAAGCATATTCTCAAAGAATGAGAAATGTTTGTATAAGGATTACCCAAGAGGACGAGGACACGGTGAGTGACCTCGTCCAAGAATCGTTTATACGTGCTTATTATTCTTTAGGAAAGCTAAAAGATGCTTCCAAATTTGGAGAATGGATTATTGCCATTACTAAAAACGTATCTTTAAGATATTTAGAGAGAAAGCGTAAAAATCAGATGGTTCCCTTCTCTGCGATTGAAGATGGGTTTGATGTAGAAAGTTCATTATCTGCAGATTACAAGTTGGTAGAAAAAGAACTTCTTGAAATCATCGACCAATTACCTTCTGGATACCGCAAAGTGTTCAGAATGGCTGTCATTGACGGATTCTCACATAAAGAAATTGCAGAAAAGCTCGGTATAGAGCCACACAGTTCATCGTCACAACTTACAAGAGCAAAGGTGTTGTTGCGCAACATGATTAGTAGGCGTATGCTTGCTATTATTTCCATACTCCTCGTCAGCATACCTATATACAAGTACCTATTTTGGAAGAAGGGCACGGAAAAGGAGCAACTTCCTATTGCCAAGGTAAACAATGCCAAGGGGAAGCATACTATCAAGCACAAAACAGAGCAGGCAAATACCTCATTATCTGTAACAAATAAGAATATAATGGCAACAACGACAAGTCCGAGCAAAATGGAATTACCAAATTATACTTTAGTTGATTCTGTCAGCATTAAAACTGATTCTGTAAAGAAGGATTCGACAA
>DKCU01000067.1:37785-50822 GCA_002451555.1 Candidatus Segatella albertsiae | reverse complement strand
GAACGAAGAGTGAAGAATTCTCTTGTCTTCTTGTTTATATTCTTGTTATGGAGGTGGAAAACGAAGGGTGAGTTTCAATGGCAATTGAATTCTTCACTCTTCACTCTTCGTTCTTCACTTCTCTTCTAAAACTTCGGATTCGGTATTTTCTTCATCAGTTGCGTGAACAACCATGCCAAGCAGATGCTGGAAATGATGTAGAGCAATAATCCGGCATACATATCGCCTTGGCGGCTGATAGGGATGAATATCTTTCTCGTAATCGGATGGCAGACGAAGAGTGCTGCCGAGATGCCCCCCATCCACTCCAATACCTTATATATATAGGAGAGCCAGTTGACACCTGACAGCAACTTGGCTACCAGCACGCTCAGCAGACAGATGAAGAAAGGTACAAATGTCCATCCGAGCATGCTTCCGCTGAGGCTGTAGATGAGAGAACAGCAGAAGATGATGCCGAAGAAGTTGGTGACATTGTGGTGGAAGGTCATGAGTATCTTCTCGCCGTATCGGGCATAGAGAATACCCAAGCCAAATGGCAACATTCCTCCCATGAAGTTATATCGGTAACGGTTCATCGCCTCGCTCTCAGGATTGTCCATTCCCAGTGCTATCTGTATAGCTAAGCAGATGACCATCAGGGCTGCGGTGAATCCCCAATGCCTGCGATAGATGAGCAGGCGATAGACGATGTAGAGCTGGAGCATCAAGCCAAAGAACCAGAATGGACCTGGCCAGATGATGCGGTCGGGATCTGGCAGTATATTATTGAACATGCCGAGCATCGCCACGATGTCGAGTGCGGCGTATTTGTGAGGTCCCGCTGTGATGTAGTCGAGCATGGTGAAAGCCACGAATCCCACGATCATCATCTTGAAGAGTTTCAGATAATGATAGCGGATGAAGCGAAGTGGCTCTCGCCAGTCGAAAAGCATCTTGCCATTGATGTTGATAAACTGGGTGGATGTCGTTTCCAAGTGTGGCTTCGCCTCGTATTTCAATACCAGTCCGTAGGCACTGAGGAAGAGGAAGACTGGTACTCCATAATGTCCGAAAAAGGACAGAAGGTGGAAGGGCAAGTTGAGGTCAGGGCTGACCAGCACTTGGTTGAGCCAATCCACGTTGTGCTGGAAATATTGATACTCGTTTTCCTTGACGATAGGACCGAGCCAATGGCAGTAGTTGTGGAGGAAGATGCCGATGATGGCAAGTCCTCGCAGTACGTTACATTCTGAACGACTTAATGTTGGGGTACTCATATCTTATTTCTCCTATTTCTTGTTTATATTCTTCGTTGATAATTCTTTGTGTGGTGCAAAATTACATATTTTTTTCTATTTTCCCAACAATTTTGACTAAAAAGAAGAATCAACTATCACTGATGGCTGGAACCATTGTATAAATGCTAGATTGCAGCGAAAAGTAAAATTATAGGTAATATCATTAGAAATAGTCCCATAATACTATATATAAATGTGCGGAAAAATCCCATTTTCTTGAACTTGTCAAAGTATTTGAGGTATCTATTCTTGTAAAACAATATAAAACAGATAATGGAAACTTGAATGATAGTTATACAAGTAATAGCTAGCATATAGTCATATCTTAAAGACAAATATTCTTGTATTTCCCCTAGTCCCATTTGTGGCATATAAATATAGGTGTCAATGCTATATAAACCAACAAAAAATATTAAAGATATTTTTGCATAATTATCAATAAGAAGTTCTGTTGCATCTTTTCCATATCTGGTTCCACCATTTATTGTGAAAGGAGAATTGCGATGACAGAAATGTCCAATTCGACTCATCGGCACATAAATCATGTAGTAAACGAAAAAAAGTATATCCATGTTATTATACATCACTCATCGGCTAAATCCAAAAAAATAAAATAGTTATAATTGGTAGAATCATTAGGAGCAGTCCTATTATACCATTCATAAAAGCTTGAATTGTGCTATAATTCTTGAATTTCTCAAAATACTCCATATACCTGTCATGTTTTTCAAATCCATAATATGAAATGAGAAAGCTACATGGTAGGAAAGCAAAAAACATGTAATAATAGCTAGCTATTCTCTCTACAATTTCAAGTTGGAATATTTTGTTGAACATGAAAATTATGGCAAACAAGTATAGAATAATGCCAATAAATAATAACCTAGACGAAGTACAAAACGTATTTCTTAGTAAATACGTTTTGGTAACTTCATCTTCTTCATCATGTTTGCCCCAAATGATTCTGTTAACAAAGACAAGCGACTTGTAAATGATAGTATATGTCATGTAAAATGCGTACATAAAATAACTCATAAGTAGTATTTTATCATTTGCTTTTATTTCCTCTTAGGTGTCATGGCTTTTTCTGCCTCTTTCAACCTTTTCTGCTTCGCTATTTCCGCATCCCTCAGCTTGTCATAGTCTGCACTATTCTTCAAGATTCTTGGGCGCATCTCATCATATTCCGGGCTGAGGATGTTGTACTTCGGATTGTAGGTCGAAGTCTCGATACCTGCCAGGTATAATAATAGGTGAGGGAGGGCATCGGTCATGAAGCGCTTGTCCTTTGCCTTGCGTATCTGGCGGTAGATGTCACGATGGGTGCGGATATACTTTTGCGAACAGTATATCCAGAATGGTATCTCAAACTCATAGTGAGCCAAAGGCCAGTCGATGTTGGACGAATGGTTGCGGCAGATAAAACCACGATTGCCCTCATAGCACTCTTCGCCATGGTCTGGCATATAGATGACGATGGCGTTCTTCTTGGAATATCTTTTGACTATCTGGGCGACGATGGAATCATTGTACAAGGTGGCATTGTCGTAGTGGCTCAACATCTTGCGCTGTTTGTCGGTCAGTTCTGGTCGCTTGTCCTCGTAGCTGCCTGCCCAGAAATGAGTTTGGCTGTGCTTGTAGCGAGTCTTGTAATCCACATGCTGTCCCATCAAGTGGAAGATGGTGAGGTTGTACTTGCTGCTGTCTTCTGCAGCCTTCAGGTTGTTGTCGTAGTCTGCCAAGAGTCCGTCGTCCAATGGATGCAACTCGGTGTTGCGGCTATCAAACTGCAACTTGCTGAGTTGTGGGTTGTTGAGGAAGAAACCTCCGCTGAAGTCATAGACGGCTTCCTTAGCCTGTGGCAAGAACTCATTGGTGATGAAGGTGACGTGGTAGCCTGCCTTGCGGAACAATTCAGGGAACAGAGGATAGTCGCACCATTCACCTTTCTCGCCGATGACATGGGTGGAGAATACGTTCTTGAAGACGAAACTCGTGAGGTTCCAACAGGTGACGACATCCGAGAACTTGGTCAGCTTGCGAGTCTTCTCCAATGCCACTTGCCTTGGGGTCGTCTCCATGAAATAGCCATATTGCTGTGAATGGTGTCTGCCATAGCTCTCGCCGATAATCAGCACTATCTGTGGTGAACGATAGGAACAGCTATCCACTTTGATATGGTCTGCGGCGTGGATGAGTTGGGTAATCTGCTGCGCCGCTAGTTTGTTGGCGTAGATGCTGAATGCCAGTCGATAGACAGGCATGTAGAGATTGGCGCAGTCCTTCTCCGTCAAGGTGTGTTCCACCTCACCGATGGTCTTGCCAGTCATCAACTTGTGGGTAGCCACCTTGTTGTGCCAAGAGGTGCAAGCACTCCAGATGAAGAGGACGATGCAAGCTACACCCAGCACTTGCGGCAACAGCTTGCCCAGCACTTCGATATGTTCTACGAGCCATCTGTACAAGGGCTTGCAGAACGAGGTGAGCAATACCGATGCTTTCCAAATGAAATGACGGAAACGGCGAAAGGCGGTCAGCACTTGCACGATGATGAGCAGCAATACCCATCCCACGCTGCTGAAGATAACATCAGGCGAGAGACATGCCGCAATGAAGTTGCTTGCCTCGCTGCTGTTGGTCTCGCCCACCAGCATCAGCATGGAAGGGTTGAGGGTGGCACCGAAGTTGACAAAGCAATAGACATCGGCGATGGCTGCGGCATACAGCACGAAGTAGAGCACCCCTCTGATGCAGAAGCGTATTTTCTTGGGAATCCATGCAAGAATCAAGCAAACGATGTATAGGTCGAAGAACAACTCCAGGTATAAGTTGTCGTATAGCTCATGTCTTTTGGGTAGTGTGACAATGGCGGTCAATACTCCGAGTATATACATGAATGCAAAGAAGTTGGCATTGCGGCGGATAGGCTCGAAAGCCAAGTTCAAAAACTTCGTGATGTATTTTTTTAAGTTCATTGCTTTGTCTTGTGTTCCTTTTGTTTTTGTATTTCTTTTGTTTTTGTATTCCTTTTGTTAGGTGAGCCCTAACTATAGTTATATATCCGAGAACTACCCCTTGAGCAGTTGAGAATAGTATTGTTCGGCTAAAGCCTCGATGCTCTCTGGTACCATCCCCTTGATGCTTTCCTTCTCGGTGATGCGATGTCGAATCTCCGTGCTACTGATGTTGAGCAGTGGAGTCTCCACTATCGTTACCCCTGAAGGGACTTCGCCGATGTCGGAACCTTGTCGGGGATAGACCACGATAGGGTAGTGGGCGAGGATGTCTTCATGGTGATACCATTTGTCGAACGCCGCCCAGTTGTCACCCCCTATTAATAAGGTGAAGGCGACATCAGGGTAGTCCTTGCTCATCGCTTGGAGCGTATGCCAAGTGTAGGAAGGCTTGGGGAGGTGAAACTCATAGTCGCAAGCTTTCAACTGCGGTTCGTCTTCCAACGCCTTCTTCACCAATTCCAAGCGCAGGTTGTCATCCAGCAAGTCGGTTGCCGCTTGCTTGAAAGGGTTCATGGGAGATACCATGAACCACACCTCGTCCAGTCCCGCCTTCTCGCAGAGGCTTTTCGCCAATGCGATGTGGCCGGTATGGATGGGATTGAAACTACCTCCGAATATTCCGACTTTCTTCATTTAATGTTTAATGTGTAATGTTTAATGTGTAGTGTTTAATGTTGAGTGTTGAATGAGGCTTGCGCCTTGAATGCAATTGAATTCTTCACTCTTCACTCTTCACTTAAAAACTCGGATACGAGTTTGTAAACCTCCTGTTCTGCTTTCTCCAAGTCATCGTTGACCACCACGTGGTCGAACTGAGAAGCGAAGGTCAACTCATAGCTTGCTTTGGCAAGTCGTTGCTCGATGACCTCAGGGGCATCCGTACCACGACCATTGAGACGGCGGCGCAATTCCTCCACCGAAGGTGGTTGCACGAAGATGCTGAGGGCACGCTCGCCATAGAACTTCTTGATGTTGACGCCACCCTTGACATCGACATCGAAGATGACAGACTCACCAGCGTTCAACTGGTTTTCCACCTGTGACTTCAATGTGCCGTAAAAACGGTCCTGATATACCTCCTCGTATTCCAAGAACTCATCGTTCTCTATCTTGGCCTTGAACTCCTCTGGAGTCAAGAAAAAATATTCCACGCCGTTCTCCTCCGTGCCACGAGGGGCACGAGAGGTGCAACTGATGGAGAAAGCCAACTTCAACTCAGGGTGTTCCTTCATCAACCAGTTGACGATAGTACTCTTTCCACTACCAGAAGGAGCACTGAAAATTAACAATCCGTTTCTCATAATGTTGAATGTTAAATGTTAAATGTTGAGCGTTGAATTCTTCACTCTTCACTCTTCGTTCTTCACTTTTTTAAAGTGCGTTCAGTACCTGTTCCTTGATTTGTTCCAACTCATCCTTCATCTTCACCACGATGTTCTGCATCTCAGCCTGGTTGCTCTTGGAGCCCGTGGTATTGATTTCGCGTCCCATCTCCTGGGCGATGAAGCCGAGCTTCTTGCCGACGCCGTGCCCTTCCTCGTTCATCGTCTCACGGAAATACTTGAGGTGGTTGGTCAAGCGTTGCTTCTCCTCGCTGATGTCGAGCTTCTCGATGTAGTAGATGAGTTCCTGCTCCAGGCGGTTCTTGTCGTAATCGACATTAGGAATCTGCTGGAGACCGCTGACGATGTTGGCACGAATCTTCTCCACGCGAGATTTCTCGTATGGTTCGATGCTGGCCAGGAGAGCCTGGATGTTATCGACCTTCTCCGTAAATTTCTTCTTAAGAGCTGCACCTTCCTGTTTGCGGAAATCAACTAAATGACCGATGGCTTGCATGATGGCACTTTTTGCAGCCTCCCACTCCTCTTCAGTCAATTCCTCGACTTCAGTTCTTGTTGTTACATCAGGTAAGCGAAGAAGAGTGCCATACCAATCCGTAGGCTCAGGAATGCCCGTCTGAGCAGAAATCTGCTTGATTTGTTGGTAATAATTTTCAACAAGTGCAGCGTTGATAGGTGTAGCATCTGCGGCTGCTGTCTTCTCTATCCAGATGGAGAAGTCGATCTTGCCTCTCTCCAAGTGTTTAGCGATGATTTGGCGCATCTCCATCTCCTTTTCACGATAGAGAGGTGCGATACGAGTAGAAAGGTCAAGAGACTTGCTGTTTAATGACTTTATTTCTACATTAATTTTCTTTTCATTGTAGGCTACGGTAGCTTTTCCGAAGCCTGTCATAGACTGTATCATATAATCTTTCACGTTAAATTTCTGCAAAAGTACAAAAAAAAGCGAGAAAATGATTAAATTTGCACCTTATTTAAGAATATATTTTTAAATTATGTCTTGTATATTGAATATTGAGACGAGTACCGACGTGTGCTCAGTGGCAATTAGTGATAATGGACAGGTGATTTTCAACAAGGAAGATCACAGTGGTCCTAACCATGCAGTTAAGTTAGGTGTTTACGTAGATGAAGCATTGAGTTTCATAGATGGTCATGGCATTCCATTGGAGGCTGTGGCAGTAAGTTGTGGTCCAGGTTCCTATACCGGTTTGCGCATTGGCGTGAGCATGGCCAAGGGTATCTGTTATGGCAGAGGGGTGAAGCTCATCGCCATCCCAACCTTGGAACTCTTGGCAGTGCCAGTCTTGTTGGGCGAACATCCTGCGGAGGAAAATGCGCTCATCGTTCCTATGCTCGATGCCCGCCGCATGGAGGTGTATGCCCAGGTGATGGACCGTGCCTTGAAGGAGGTTCGTCCTATCCAGGCCGACATCGTGGATGCGGACACCTATAAGGAATATCTCGACAAGGGGGCGGTCTATTTCTTCGGAAACGGAGCTGCCAAATGTATGGAGGTCATCAATCATCCGAATGCTCATCTTGTAAAAGACATAGAGCCTTTGGCGAAGAACATGGCTCCTTTGGCAGAGAAACGATTTGTCGAGGGCAAGTTTGAGGATGTTGCCTACTTTGTTCCTTTCTATCTGAAGGATTTCGTGGCAAAGTTGCCGAAGAAGTTGATTTAAGATTAATAGTTGGAACATTCATTGTCAAGTACATTGTTTACATTCATCAATCATCACAAAGATACAAAGAATGGATATAAAAGGATTAGATTACAATACCCAGCGAGATAAGTTGGTGCTGCCAGAATATGGCAGGGAGATTCAGCAAATGGTCAATTATGCCCTGACGCTTGAAGATCGCAAGGAGCGTCAGCATTGCGCGGAGTCTATAATTACCATCATGAGACGTATGTTCCCGGAAGGTGGTGGCTCGGAAGACTATGAGCGAAAGTTATGGGATCACCTTGCTATCATGAGCAATTTTCAGTTGGACATCGACTTTCCGTATGATGTGTCTCAGGCTGTGCAGATTGCTAAGAAGCCTGAGCCTATGGAATATCCGATGAGAAAGATTCCTGTGCGTCACTATGGGATGATGATTTTCGAACTCTTCGATAAGTTGAAGACGATGGAGCCTGGTGAGGAGCGTGATGAGTTGGTGAATTTGGTTGCCAACCAGATGCATCGCAACCTCATGCAGTGGAGCCATGGTTCTGCGGACGTGGAGAAGGTGGCCTCTGACTTGGCTCGCTTTACAGATGGTAAAATCCAACTCGACATCGATACCTTCAAGTTTGACAAGGTTGTGGGTAACGATACACTCAAAAATAACAAGAAGAAAAAGTAGCCTATGGAGTCTTTTATCATAGAGGGCGGTCATCCGCTCAAGGGTACCATCACCCCACAGGGTGCCAAGAACGAGGCACTGGAGGTCATCTGTACCACCATCTTGACCAAGGAACCTGTGCGCATCAAGAATGTGCCGGATATCCTGGATGTCAACAACCTCATCAAGTTGCTGAAGGAAATCGGTGTCAAGGTGACCCAGAACAGTCGCAATGACTATACCTTCCAGAGCGATGATTTGAAACTCGACTACCTGGATAGTTTGGAGTTTGTCAAGAAGTGTTCTTCCCTCCGAGGAAGTGTGCTCATGATCGGTCCGTTGCTCGGTCGTTGCGGCAAGGCTACGATTGCCAAGCCAGGTGGCGACAAGATTGGTCGCCGTCGCTTGGATACTCACTTCTTGGGTTTCAAGTACTTGGGCGCCAAGTTTGTGCATGATGATGAGCGCAATGTCTATCAGATAGAGGCGAAGCGCCTGAAGGGGTGCTATATGTTGCTCGACGAGGCTTCTGTCACGGGTACTGCCAACATCATCATGGCTTCCGTGCTAGCCAAGGGTACGACCACTATCTATAATGCGGCTTGTGAACCCTATATCCAGCAACTCTGCCACTTGCTCAATGCCATGGGTGCTCGCATCAGTGGTATCGCCAGCAACTTGCTGACCATCGTGGGTGTGGAGAGCTTGCATGGTGCCGAGCATACCATCCTGCCTGATATGATAGAGGTGGGTTCTTTCATCGGTATGGCAGCCATGTGTGGAGCTGGCATTCGCATCAAGAATGTATCGGTCAAGAATCTTGGCATCATTCCGGATGCTTTCCGTCGTCTAGGCGTTAAAATCAAGGTGGAGGGAGACGACCTGTTCATTCCGCAACAGAAGCACTATGTCATCGACTCTTTCATCGATGGTACCATCATGACGCTTTCAGACGCTCCTTGGCCTGGATTGACCCCAGACTTGCTTTCAGTCTTGCTCGTCGTGGCGACCCAGGCTCGAGGCAGTGTGCTCTTCCATCAAAAGATGTTTGAGAGCCGTCTCTTCTTCGTGGATAAACTCATCGACATGGGAGCCCAGATTATTCTTTGCGACCCTCACCGTGCAGTGGTGGTAGGTCATGACCATAAGTTGACCCTCCGTGCTGGTAGGATGACGAGTCCTGATATTCGTGCAGGTATCGCCCTCTTGATTGCCGCCATGAGTGCCAATGGTACGAGTCGCATTGCCAATATCGCTCAGATAGACCGTGGCTACGAGGACATTGAGGACCGTCTCAATGCCTTGGGGGCGAAAATCACTCGTGTCAGCGATTAATGAAGTGAAGAGTGATTTTAAGTGAAGAGTGAAGAACGAAGAGTGAAGAATTCAATAGCTTTACTAATGATTAAATTCATTTTCAATGATTAGAAGAGACGATGTATATAAGATAGGTAAGTTGGGCAAACCGCATGGTGTGAAGGGCGAGATTACCTTCGCCATCACCGACGATGTGTTCGATCGTGTGGATGCTGAGTATCTGGTGCTCGACATCAATGGCATCCTCGTACCTTTCTATATGGAGGAATATCGATTCAAGAACGATGATAATGTACTGGTGAAATTCGAGGACATCGACACCCAGGAGCAGGCACGCAACTATACGGGATGCGAGGTCTATTTCCCTCGTCATCTTTCGGATAGCGATGGGGAAAACTTGTCTTGGGCTGAGATTATCGGTTTTCATTTGGTGGATGTTCCGACAGGTAAGGTCGTGGGTACGATTGAGCGTGTGGATGACTCTACCATCAACTTGCTGTTTGAGGTGAAGACTCCTGATGGAGAGGATGTCTTGATTCCTGCCAGCAATGATCTCATCGAGGAGGTGGATGCAGATAAAAAAGAGATAAAAATGGCAATCCCAGAGGGACTGCTGGAGTTGTAAGTGAAGAATGTAATGATGAAGAAACAACAGATATGTATTCTCGGTTCTACGGGAAGCATCGGTACTCAGGCTTTGGATGTCATCGAACAGCATAGTGACCTCTACGAGGTGTATTGCTTGACTGCCAACAACCGTGTCAAGGAACTTGCCGAGCAAGCTCGCAAGTTTCATCCTGCCGCAGTCGTGATTGCCAACGAGGCGCATTACGAGGAATTGCAAGACTTGCTTCGTGACGAGCCGGATATTAAGGTATATGCCGGGGCGCAAGCTCTCTGCGACATCGTGGAGGCAGACCCTATCGACATGGTTTTAGCTTCCATGGTAGGATTCTCTGGTTTGGAACCAACGATTCATGCCATCAAGGCTCGCAAGAAGATTTGCCTTGCTAACAAGGAGACTTTGGTTGTGGCAGGTGAGTTGATATGCAACCTCGCCCAACAGTATCATGCGCCTATTCTCCCTGTGGATAGTGAGCACAGTGCCATCTTCCAGAGTTTGGTAGGCGAGGATGACAACGAGATAGACAAGATTCTATTGACTTGTTCGGGAGGTCCTTTCCGTAACTATACCCACGAGCAGTTGGAGAAGGTGACAGCTGCCGATGCCCTGAAGCATCCAACTTGGGACATGGGGGCGAAGATTACCATCGACTCGGCTTCCTTGATGAACAAAGGTTTCGAGGTGACGGAGGCGAAGTGGCTATTTGGCGTTCCTGCCGACAAGATTCAGGTGCTGATACATCCACAGAGCGTGGTGCATAGTGCCGTGCAGTTTGCCGATGGCGCTGTCAAAGCGCAACTCGGTGTGCCAGATATGCGCTTGCCTATCCAGTATGCTTTCTCCTTCCCGAAACGCTTGCCTTTGCAAGGAGACCGCTTGGACTTGTTTAAGACACAGGACTTGCAGTTCTTCGAGCCAGACTATAAGAAGTTCAAGTGTTTGCAGTTGGCTTTCGATGCCATCAAGAAGGGTGGAAATATGTCGTGTATCGTGAATGCTGCCAACGAGATAGTTAATGCTGGCTTCCGTCGTGGCGATTGTGGATTCCTGCAGATGGCAGACATCATCGAGGAAGTGATGGCGAAGGCAACCTTCGATGCCAATCCCGACTTGGATGTCTATCTGAAGACTGATGCCGAGGCTCGCAGCATCGCAACGGAATTGATGTATAATGTATAATTAATAATGTATAGTTAATAATTAAGAATGATAGAAGGGGAAGTATAAGAGGATGCTATTGTCCTTTAACTTCTATAACTTCTATGACTTCTTTAAATTCTAAAAATTAATGGAAGTATTTTTGATCAAAGCGTTGCAGTTGATGCTGTCGCTTTCCATCTTGGTGTTGCTCCATGAGGGCGGACACTTCTTCTTCTCCAAACTCTTTGGAGTTCGCGTGGAGAAGTTCTATCTTTTCTTCGACCCATGGTTCCACCTATTTGAATTTAAGCCAAAGAATTCTGATACAACATACGGACTTGGGTGGTTGCCATTGGGTGGCTATTGCAAGATCTCGGGTATGATAGACGAGAGTTTCGATACCGAACAGATGAAACAGCCTGAGCAACCTTACGAGTTTCGTAGTAAGCCAGCTTGGCAACGTTTGCTGATTATGATAGGTGGTGTGCTGGTCAACTTCGTGTTGGCACTCTTCATCTATTCGATGGTGATGTTCTATTGGGGTGATGAATATATCGCAACCAAGGACATGACCTATGGTATGAAGTTTAATACCGAGGCTAAGAAGTTGGGCTTCCAAGACCACGACATCTTGTTGGGCACCGACCTGGGCGAGTTCAAGACCTACGATGGAGATATGTATCGTGACTTGTCGAAGGCTCATCGTGTGGATGTTCTTCGCAATGGCAAGAAGGTCAGCATCAATACCCCGGGCGACTTGAACATGCTCGACATGATTAAGGAAACCCCTCGTTTCGTGGAGCTCTATGTTCCATTGCAGATTGATAGCGTGATGAAGGATTCTCCTGCGGCCAAGGTTGGGTTGAAGAAGGGAGATCAGATTTTGGCTATCAATGGTACGAAGGTTGCTTCTTACAATGAACTGACCGAAGAGCTGGGGCGTGTCGATGATATATTGTCTGTGGCAAAGACCCATCAGGACAGCTTGAAGGCATTGGCGGGTAGTTTGACACTCTTGCGTGCCGATGCCGCAGGCAAGGTTTCAGCTGATGCAGATACCGTACAGTTGGCATTGCAGTTGGAATCAACCGATGAGGGTGTGAAGTTGGGCTTCTACAATCATCCTGTGATGATGGATTACAAGCCAACCCGTATCAGCTATGGCTTCTTCGAGAGTTTCCCAGCAGGTATCAAGTATGGTTGGAATGTCTTGGCAGGTTATGTAGGCGATATGAAATATGTGTTCTCCAAGGAGGGAGCGAAGAGTTTAGGAGGCTTCGGAGCCTTGGGTAGCCTGTTCCCATCCATGTGGGATTGGCATGCGTTCTGGATGATGACTGCCTTCTTGAGCATCATCTTGGCCTTCATGAACATCCTTCCTATCCCGGCGCTCGATGGTGGACACGTATTCTTCTTGCTCTATGAGATTATCACAGGTCGCAAGCCAGGTGATAAGTTCATGGAACGTGCCGAGTATGTCGGCTTCGCCATCTTGCTTTTGTTATTGGTGGTAGCCAACTTGAATGATGTATTGAGATTGTTCGGAATCCTATAAGGGGGATTCCGAGGGGTCGCAAGGCTATATTGAATAAGTCTTGATTTTCTTTTCGAAGCTTACCATCTTGGATATGTCCTTGACATGGTTGTAGCCGCTTCTCAAGGTGGAATTTTCGATTGTGCGGTAAGAATTAATCAACAAATGCATAGAAAAATCCTTGGCGAGATGAATCACAATGAGTTCATTCGCCAAGGATTTATTTATTGAAATCTAGCTTCTGTCAGACAGAATTCTAGTTCTTTAATTTCTCGATTTGTTCCTTGCTCAAGCCGGTACATTGCGTCACCTGCTCCAAGGACATACCCATAGCAAGCATATTTCGGGCTATGGCGAGGCTCTTGGAAAACTCGCCCTTCTGAACTCCTTGTTGGATGCCTTGTTGGATGCCCTGCTGGATGCCTTGTTGGATTCCTTGTTGGA
>DKCU01000067.1:0-37738 GCA_002451555.1 Candidatus Segatella albertsiae | reverse complement strand
GGATTCCTTGTTGGATTCCTTGCTGGATTCCTTGCTGGATTCCTTGCTGGATTCCTTGCTTCAATCCTTTCTTGGTAGCTCTTTTCGTGGCAGCCTCTATGGCCATTCGCTTCTGCTTTTCCTCCCATACCTTGATGGCGTACAGGTCACGCATCGCCTTGATGTCCTCGTCGTAATACTCACGTTCCTCGGGAGTGAGCTTTCTGAGGTCACCTATCTCCGCTAACTTGCGGAAGACGGGATATTTGTCTATAAAAGGCATTTCTTTCAATTTTTCCATATTCTTGATGATATATATCCAACAATCGAAGATGTCCATGCACTCCACAGGCTTTTTCTTCTTGAAAAGCGGAAGCTGCAAAAAGACCATCCTCATTTTCTCAAAGCCATACTTCACTCCCGAAAGCTCAAAGTACTTCGAACTGGCTGTTTGATACTCATTTTGAGCCTTGGGCTTCAACTCGACGTTCTCCCCCGGACTGGAATTTGCCTTGACATCCTGTTTCTGCGCTGGCATCTGCACATCCACTGCTTTCAACATACCCAGTCCTACGTCTGTCCTGAACTGGCGCGGTATGCTGTTCTTCGCCCTGAAGTCCATGAAACACACCGTATAGACGGGAGCCAAATGGAAATTCCATTTCCCCTTCTTGCCCTGTTCCACTATCGCCTTGCAGGTATAGAACAATGCCCTATCGACGAAGTACTCCTGGCTCTTCTTCTGCATCTCCACGATGACGTGGCGACCGTCCGACGTGATGCACTTCACGTCGAAGACAACTCCTCGCTCGTCCTCGTTGGTTTTCGTTTGTTCCACTGGGACGAACTTCACGTCCTTGATTTCAAACTCGCCTGCAAACAATCCGTTGAGGAAGGTTATGAGGCATTCCTTGGTGTCCTCACTGCCGAATATGCGCTTGAAAGCCCAATCGACACGTGGGTTGATAAATTCCGCCATACTATTTGGAAATTTAATTTGTTTTCGCACTATTGCGATTCGGGAGCAAAGATACGACTTATTTCTCATAACCGCAAGAATTTCGGCATGTTTCTTCATGTTATAACGATAAAAAATAACTTGGTACAAAAATATCATGCAGATAACCACTAAAAAACTTACTATTATGAAGACAGAAATTTGGATGCAAATCTTGCAAATCGTCATTACCGTTCTCGCCGCCCTCGGCACTGCATTGGGAGTAACGAGCTGCATCTAAAATCCTACAGAAAAGTATAAAGAGGGTGCGTCATGGACTTATGACATACCCTCTTTGGTTTTCTCTTTGTAGATAATAGGGGTATGATTTGTCTAACCCCCTCAAATAAAGGGAATTTCTCGCATATATTACTAGGAAATGATGTACTTTTGCAGCGGTTAAACATTTTGTAACTTAATAATTAATGATTTGTAACTTAATAATTAATGACTAAAAAAATGAACAAAGTACTTTTTAGTATGTTGGTACTGCTATTGTCGGTATTGACAAGAGTTCAAGCTTCTACAGAAGTTTGGAGTGGTGAATTCAAGGCGGATAACTGGAACTCCGTTCTTGATGTGTCTGGTTCCTCTTTTTCTTCACTGAAGGTGGGTGACCAAGTGGTGTTTAGTGGTGCAGTCAATGGTGGCGCGCAGATACAGATAGCCAATAACGACTGGTCTTCTTATATTACTGCGTCCGACTACAACTGCGTGGATTTCAATGGGTCTTATACGATGGATGTAGATGAAACTAATCTTGCTCTTTTCCAAGGTGGCATCCACATCAAGGGTACAAACTTCACATTGCTGTCTGTTCGAATTAAGACTTATGAAGAGATTGTAGAAGAAAATAAAGAAAATGCTTGGTGGGGAACCTTCAAGGCTGGAAATGATTGGAAAAATACATTGGAGATTGACGGCTCGGTTTTCGAAGATTTGAAGGTTGGAGACTTGGTTGTCTTCAAGGGCGACGTTGTTGCAGGATCTTCAAGTTCTACGGCTCAGATTCAGATTGCCAACAACGATTTTACAGCGTATGTCACAGAGAATAAATATAATTGTGTAGGTTTTACAGGTAAATATTCTGCTTGTGTCGATGAGTTTAATATCGATATTTTCAAAGGGGGTATTTGTATCAAGGGCGAGAACTTCATACTGAAGACGATTAGTATCGAACATGATACCTATGTGCCTCCTGTCATCGTTAAAGGAAGTTTCTATGTGGATGGAACTAAGTTGATGGATGCTAATGGTAAAGAGTTTGTCATGCGCGGTGTCAACTATCCTTTTGCTTGGTACAAAGATGTAGAAAACACGGTAATTCCTGCTGCAAAGCGTATTGGTTGCAATACCATTCGCATCAGCATCAGCAATGGCCAGAAGTTTACTTATAGTGATAAATCTGAGGTTAGAAACTTGATTCGCCTGTGTGAGGACAACAAGTTGGTATGTGTACTTTGCGTACACGATGCCTTGGGTAGCAACCAAATCAGCGACTTGGACAATACGGTCGATTATTGGAAAGGCATCAAGGATATTCTTGCAGGTCATGAAAGTACTGTCATTGTCAACATCTCCAATGAGTGGGTTGCCCAATGGGCTGAGGGCACTGCCGTTTGGGAAGAAGGTTATGTCAAGGCTATCAAGGAACTCCGTGAGGCTGGTATCAAGAACACGTTGATGGTTGATTGTGCTTTTGTTTTTTGGCTTTTTACAGTGTGTTATATATGTTTCAACAAGGGGAGTGATTTGTACATTCCCCTTTATTTACGGGCATTTCGCTTGGCTGTAATCAAATAATTGACTACCTTTGCACAAGTAGAACAAAAATTATCTTTTACAAGTACAAGAAAATGCGAAGAAAGGCTAAGTTAATCACCAAAAATCTTTTACTAGATGTTAGTAGAGTTTATATATATAAGAGCCGAGATTTTCGTGAGAAAATCTCGGCTCATCTTTTTACCCAACATGGCAACCTCATAAAAATAGCCCGATACGAATGTTTCGTACCGGGCTGTATTTATGGGAAAATATCTTTTTCTATGAAAGGGGAAATCAAGAGTAACGGATAATCTGGCCAGGGGTCAACTTCTTATCCTTCTTGTAACCATTGAGGCGGCAAATCTGCTCTACGCTCACACCACGCTTCTCGGCGATGGAATTGAGAGTCTCGCCAGACTTCACCTTGTGGTAGAGCTTCTCGGCACCTGCGTTGGCATCATATCTGCCCACTTCGCCACCATTGACTTGCTCTCGGGTATAACCGCCATTGCCAATCTTGCCACGAGCGGCATTTGCCTCAGCGTATTCGCTCTCGTAAGTATCACGATTGAAATTGTAGAAGTCGCCTGTGACATCCTGATTGCGGAAGTCGAAGAACAAGGCTGGGTTCAATGCCACACCACAGAGACGAGTCTCGAAGTGGAGGTGAGAACCAGTGCTTCGTCCGGTGTTACCACCAAGTCCGATGACATCACCAGCTTTTACCTCGTCGTTCTCGGAAACGAGCTGCTTGGACAAGTGACCGTAGATGGTCTCCAAACCATTGTTGTGACGGATAACGATGTACTTACCATAACCACCACCCTCATATCTTACGATGCGAACTTTGCCTGAGAAGGCTGCGCGGATTGTGTCGCCAATATAAACCTTGATATCCATGCCTTTATGTTGGCGGCCAAAGCTAGCACGATAACCGAAGTTACTTGTGACAACGCGACTAGGAGTTGGCATGCAGAAATGACGGAGGTCAATGCGGAAGTGCTCTGGCAGAGTTGTCGCTCTGTGGGCGTACTTGTTGGAGAAATCTTGGTACAGCTCGGCTGAAGGATTCTCTTTGTCTTCCATCATTCTATAATGAGACACTGCTAATGTATCTATCGACTTCATTCGATGGTCAACTGGTGCTTGTCGTGCCAACAAGTCTTGCCCAAATGAGGGAACGGTTGTTAGCGCAAACAATGCGACCACTGAAATTTTCTTTATTTTCTTTGTTAAACTCATACTTTTTAATTAATATTACTTTTAGGTTCGCCTTCAAGTGCGGAACAATAAATGAAATTCCGCTCAAAAATCAATAAGACAAATGCCTTAATTAGCGATTTTGTTATATAGACGTTGCAAATATAACAAAAAAATCTCAAAATACCAAGGAGCTTAACACGAAAGCCCTGATATTTAACGCAGAAGTCCGATGTTTAACTTTTATTAAAATTATTTCAGCGCTTTTTCCGAAGGATTACGAAGTTCCTTCTTGCTCATTTTCCTGGAGTGTTATGACAGTTCTTCTTGCGCTTTTTCTTTGAGCATTCGCAATAGGATGACAGCAGGCGAATGCCCCATAAATATATGACGTTTTACCTCGGGACTAGTGAAGCGGAGACAGTTCTGGTAGGTCTCGTAGAGTTCATTTAGATTGATGGTGAACTCCTTGCCCGATGTCTCTCTGGTGCCTATGAGCATTCTCTTGGTGAGGCGTAATTGTATATAGCGGATGCCTGTAGGGGTTGTGATTTCCTTGATGTCCTCCAAGAGTTCTCTCATGTGCTCGAAAGTGAGAGGTGGGCGCTCCTCGGTTACCATGGAACGTTGCCTACCCCTGTGTTTTTGGGTAAGCGGACTTTCTTCTTCCGGCCTTTTGATGACATCTTCGGCAGGGAAGAGCAAACCTTCCTCGACGCTTGGAGTCTTTTCTTCTTTCAGGGTTTTACCACAGTCTTTTACTTGTTTTTTTCTGTTCATGATAGATTTTTTTGTGTGATGAATTTACCGTGTTCTTGTGTGTTAGCTGATGGCAGCCCAGTTGATGTTGGTTTTCTTCAGCTCTTTCAGGCGATTCCAGAGCAATGCGTTCTGTGGTAACTCGCATTTGGGGTCTGCATCGATGATTTTCTGTGCTTCTGTGCGTGCCAGCTGTACGATTTGCCCATCTCTCGCAATGTTGGCTATCTTGAGGTCGAATGCCATGCCACTTTGTTGCGTTCCCTCTAAGTCGCCAGGTCCACGGAACTTCAAGTCAGCCTCTGCGATGCGGAATCCATCGTTGGTATCGCACATGATATCAATGCGTTTGCGAGTCTCTTCGGATAACTTGTAGTTGGTGACGAGGATGCAGTAACTCTGGTCGTAACCACGTCCCACACGTCCTCTGAGCTGATGGAGTTGGGCGAGTCCGAAACGCTGTGCGTCTAAGATGACCATGACGGAGGCGTTTGGCACATTTACACCAACCTCTATTACGGTGGTGGCTACGAGTATCTGTGTCTCTCCCTTCACGAAGTGTTCCATCTCTTCCTCTTTCTCTGCGGGCTTCATCTGTCCATGTACCTTGCTGAGGCTAAACTCAGGGAATACTTGCTTCAAGGTCTCGAATCCTTCTTCCAAGTTCTTCAGGTCGCTCTTCTCGCTTTCTTTGATGAGCGGAAAAACGATATACACTTGCCTGCCCATGTTGATTTGGCGACGGATGCTTTGGTAGAGGCTTGTCAACTGATTGTCGAACTTATGTATCGTCTGTATCGGTTTCCTGCCTGGTGGCAACTCGTCGATGACGCTCACGTCAAGGTCTCCATAGATGGTCATTGCTAGGGTACGTGGAATAGGAGTCGCTGTCATCACCAGTACATGAGGAGGATTTTCGCTTTTTGCCCACAGTCTGGCGCGCTGTGCCACACCGAAGCGATGCTGTTCGTCGATGACGGCGATACCGAGGTGTGCGAATTTCACAGGGTCTTCGAGGATGGCGTGCGTTCCCACCAATATCTGTATCTCTCCACGTATCAGGCCGTCGAGCACTTCTTGTCGTTTCTTGCCTTTTACGATACCAGTGAGCAGTTCCACCCGTATGTCCATGCCCTTCAAGAAGTCGCGGATGGTCTGCAGGTGCTGTTCGGCGAGGATTTCTGTAGGAGCCATCAAGCAAGCTTGATAGCCATTGTCCAGAGCGATGAGCATGGTCATGAGAGCCACGAGCGTCTTGCCCGAGCCCACGTCGCCTTGCAAAAGTCGATTCATCTGTCGCCTGCTGCACATGTCGGCACGTATCTCGTGCATCACCCTCTTTTGTGCACCTGTCAGTTCGAAAGGCAGGTTGTGGGCATAGAAACCATTGAAGATGTCGCCAATGCGATTGAAGATGTAACCACGATATTTGCGACGTTGGTCGCTCGCGTACCTTAATATATTAAGTTGCACATAGAAGAGTTCCTCGAACTTGAGGCGCACCTGTGCCTTTTGCATCTCCTGGTGGGAATGTGGATAATGGATGAATCGAAAGGCTGCGTCGCGAGAGATGAGATGCAGGCGTTCCACGATAAAATCGGGTAGGGTCTCGGGCAATGGAGGAAGTATGCCGACGAGTGCCTTGGTGATTTTCTCGATGGTACGTGACGAGAAACCGTACTTCTTCATTTTCTCGGTGGTGTTATAGCAAGGTTGCATACCCATCTCGGAGAGTTGCAAGTTGCTGGCGTCGTCCATGTCGGGATGTGCGAACTGGTAGCGACCACCGTATGCGGTAGGTTTGCCGAAGACAATATAGTCAGTGCCCACCTTGTAGGTTTTCATGATGTATTGTCCACTGCGATACCAAACCAAATCGACCACACCGAAGCCATCGGAGAAGTGAGCCACCAAGAGTTTGTTGCGCTTGCCCGTGTCGATTTCCTCGTAACTGAGAATCTTTCCCTTGATTTGCACGTAAGGCATCTCGGAAGTCAACTCGCTGATGTGATAGATCTTTGTGCGATCGACATACTTGTATGGGTAGTATTCCAGCAAGTCACCATAGGAGTTGATGCCGAGCTCCTTGCTCAGTATCTCTTTCTTCTTCGGTCCTACGCCTGGCAGGAACTTGATGTCTTGGTCTAGAATACTACTCATAATTGTTGTTTCTGTTGGGAACTAAAGTTGGTAATCCTCTATTCTGTTGTTGATTCTATAGGATGAAATCTATGTTCAAAACTATTGAACGTACATTCGAAACTGTTGAACGTGCGTTCGGAACTACTGAACGTATATTCAGCAGTTTTGAATATAAACTTCTTCTAGATGAGCCGACTTCTATTTCTAGATGAGTCGATTTCTCCTTCTAGTTTTGTCAACTATTTCTTCTAGATGAACCGCCTACTTCAATAAGGTTTCTGCCACCTTGATGTCGAATGGAGTGGTAATCTTGATGTTCTCACGATTGCCTTCTACCATCGCCACTTGGCAGCCGAGGCTTTCCACTACGCTGGCATCGTCGGTGAACTGTTCCTTGTAACCTTGGTTGAAGGCTTGCTTTGCCAAGCCGATGTCGAAGGTTTGTGGAGTCTGCACCACCCGGTAGTCGTCACGCAGCACGTTCTTGCCACCACCATGCTTGTCGATATATCGCAAGGTGTCGGTGACGGCATATACCGGGATGGCAGCGTATTCCTCGCGCGCCGTCTCGTAACATTCCTCTATCACGGAAGTGGAAACAAACGGGCGAACGCCATCGTGTATTCCTACCACGCCATCCTCATCTTCAGGGATGAGGGCGAGACCATTCTTGGAAGACTGGAATCGGGTGTCGCCACCGTTGGCTATCTGGTGCTTGATGTCAAAGTGGTGCTCCTCGCAGAGTTTCTTCCAGTAATCCTGTTGGCTCTCGGGCAAGACCAGGATGATGTTCAACTCAGGGTTGTATTCGTGAAAACGCTCGATGGTGCGCATCAATATCGGTTTGCCAGCGATGGGGAGAAACTGCTTCGGAATCTCGCTTCCCATGCGGAGGCCCTTGCCCCCGGCTACTATAATTACGTAATCCATTTTTAAGTGAAGAGTTAAGAGTGAAGAGTGAAGAATTCTAATGCTTCTACTCTTCACTTTTTGTTAGATAGTTATTTGCTCTCCATCAGGTGGGCGTACTGCATGCCTTTCTGGAGCTTTGCTACAGGCTCTTCGCCAACAAAGTAGCTCAGTATCTGGTAAGCGTAAGGAAGGGTGGCGGCAGGACCTTCGCCAGTGATGACGTTGCCGTCCTCCTGGAAGAGTTCGCCTGTATATTCTGTGTTGGCGCCGAAGTAACGCTCGAAACCTGGTGAGCAGGTCGCTTTCTTGCCATCGAGGATGCCCGTGCTTGCCAATACCATAGGAGCGGCGCAGATGGCACCCACTCGCTTGCCAGCCTTGTTTTGTGCTATCAATGCCTGGCGCACACCCTCGTGCTCATTGAGGTTGGTGCTGCCTGGCAGACCGCCAGGGAGAAGCAACATGTCGGCATCTTCGAAACTCTGGATGTCCTCGAACTTGAGGTCAGCCTTGATGGTGATGCCATGGGAAGTTTCCACAAACTCAGAGCCAGTGATGCTGACAGTCTTGATATCTACGCCACCTCTACGGAGGATGTCAACAGGAGCCAAACCTTCGATTTCCTCGAAGCCATTGGCAAGAAATTCATATACCTTAGCCATAATTTTATTTGTTTTTTGTCGTATAATTCGATAAATAATCGTATTTTTGCAGTTGCAAAAGTAGTGATAATAATTGAAATAACAAAATAATTGGTGGTACATCAGGCTAAATCAACGTAAAAAAGTGTCTTATGAGCATTTATGTAGATATATTTCTTGATTTCCGAAGGGGAGTGCTTACATCGTTTTATCGTGCGATGTACGCCGAACTGATGGTTTATGCTTCCCGATTGTTGGGGGCTGACTTTGCTTTTCTTTCGGAGGATTGTGTGCAGAATGCAGTGTATAAGACGTTCCAGAAAAAGGATGTTTTCGTGGATTCTAACCAATGGAAGAACCATCTATACCTCTGTGTCCATAATGAGGTGATGACGGTTTTGCGAAAAGGCAAGGCTAAGGACAACTATGTGGCGACTTTGGAGGAAGAAAAGGAGGATTTTCTCAGTGGTATCATAGAACAGGAGACTATTACTATGCTCTACGATGCTATCGGGCGACTTCCTGAGAAATATAGGCAAGTCTTTCAGAAAAGTTTTGTGGAAGGAATGAAAAATACGGAAGCCGCCAAGGCTTTGGGTATTGCCGATGTATCATACAAAAAGCGCAAGGCTCGCATGTTGGAGCTCTTGCGCCATGATTTAAAGGGAGAGAATGGAGAGAAACTGCTGATGTTGTTATTGCTGTTTGGACATTGAGCTTCTCTCTATCCTCATGTTCTTAATAGTTCTGTGTCAATGTCGGATTGTACCTCACTGCGTTGGCAGGGAAAGGCAACACCCAAAGTGGAGACTCCGGTGATATGCTATACGTGCCCAGTCCTTCTCCTAAGTTGCGGGTGATGGTCTGTTTGTAGGCTTCTTCGCTGTTCCAACGCTTGCAGTCGAAGAAGTTTTCGTAAGAGCCGAGGCATTCTATCCACTTTGCCTTTTGCAGGAGTGCCATGGCTTGTTGCTCGTTTAGTTCGCTTTCGTCGTATATGTTCGTGAATTTCTCGTAATCCTCGACTCGCTTCTCTCTCACTTCGTCAATCAACTCTAATCCTTGTCGAATGTTCCCCGTACGGATGAGACATTCGGCGGCGAGATAGTAGGTTCGGTCGGCGTTTATGCCGTAAGAGGTTGTGCAGACGTTCATCGAAAAGCAAACGGCGCATCCATCGATACCTGCCATCATTTGCCCGAACATTTCGCTCCATCCCATGCTGTCATAGTTGCGTACAAAGTCGCCGTCCTCAAACTTGGCGAGGGTCTCTGCGGAGGCTGTTTCCATGAAAGGATTGGCACGGGCACTTGATTTTACGGCAAGGTAGTTGTTGGGACTGTCTTGTTCTACCGTCCAACTTTCCGTTTCGGCGATGGTGGAGCGGTCTTCGATTTGTCCATTGAGTTGTAAAGCAGCTTGTGCGTATGGCAAGGCTTCCTCGTATCGTTTCATCTGGAAGAGAACTTTGGCACGGATGGCATTACCTGTGGCTTGGCTTGGACGGAAAACGTCGCCTGTGCTTTTAGGTAGTTGTGCGATGACCTCGTCCGAGCAGTCGGCGAGAATATGCTCGTAGGTGTCCTTGAGGGTGAGCTTGTCCTTGTTCTTGCTGACATCAATGTCGGTTACGTATGGGATTCCACCTTTCTCCGCAGCTGTAGCCTCGTCATATTGAGAGGCATAGATATTGACGAGCAGGTAGTGGAAGTAAGCTCTCAGAATCTGTGCCTGTGCCTTGATGGTGATGCGCTTGTTGTTGTCGCCTTCGGCATCGTCGGCTTTGTCTAAGATGACATTCGAGTTGTTGATGTACTTGTACAACGCCTCGTATCTGGCATCTTGCTGGGCGAGTGTGGCGCGGTCCACTTTCTCGTTGTATGTCAGGTAGGTATAGTCGAGGGTATTGTGTTGCGATAGCATTTCGGGGATGGAGGTGCAAGCTCCCAAAGACTCATTGCAAATCATGCCCAAGTCGGAGTAAGGCATGGTGGACAGGTCATACTCTTGGTTGAGCAATAGCTCTAAGTCTTCTACAGACTCTAATGTGGATTGTCCTTTAGGGACAATGTCCAACTTGCTATCGCAGGCGCTCAAAGTCATGGCTATTGCAGCCACGTATATGATATTCTTGATAATCTTTCTCATTGTTCTTTGTTTAGAAGTTGACATATAAACTCATTGTATAGCTACGTGGAGTCTTTTTCAAGTCGCTGCCGCTGATGGGGTCGTTTGCCTCCGGATCGATGTCCCACTTGTTGCGTGTCCATGTGGCAAGGTTGTTCATTTGGAAGCGAAGACGCAGTTGGTTGATGCCCAACTTGTGACAGAGGCTCTGTGAGAAGTTGTAGCCCAATACGATGTTGCGCAGCTTCATGTAGTCGGCTGGCACTACGTTGGAGTCCATATATTGTGGATTTCCTGTAACGTTGGTGGTTCCTAAGTAACCATTGGCAGGATATTGTGTCTTGTCGCTTGTGTTCCAATAGTTGAGGTAAGCGGATGGGATGACACCGTCGATATTGTCATATCCTCCAATTCTTCCCAAGGTACCCCAGTCGTTCACTTTGGCTCTCATATAATGCCCTCCATAGTAGGCGAACATGGCTGAGAGGGTGAAGCCACGGTAGGTGATTTCGGGCATGAAGTTGGCTGTCACCTTAGGGTCGAGTCCACCACTATACACAATGTCGTTGACCGTAAACTCACCACTTGTAATATCAGAAGTGTGTATTTCTCCGTCGGCTCCTCTCCATGAGAAGGACTGGGTGTTGCCGTCAACGTTCATGCCAGCAAACTGGTATGAGAAGAGTGAGTGGATCGGATAGCCTTCATGCAAGGTGCTGCTTCGCAATGCTTCTTCACCCGATGCTGCTTTGTGAGTGACATGGGTAATCTTGTTCTTGTTGTAGGCAAGGTTGAAGCTGGCGTTGATACCTAAATCATTGCGGCTCTTGGCTGGCAAGATGATACCGTTCAATTGCAATTCCACACCTTTGTTGGTAGCTTTTCCGTTGTTGATGGTCAGTTGGTTCCAACCAGTCGTTGGATCTAAGTCGGTGATGGTGAGCAAGTCGCTGCCTCTCTTGTTGTAAATGTCCAACGAACCGCTCAGGCGATTGCCGAGCACGGCAAAGTCGATACCTAAGTTGAAAGAAGAGGTCTTCTCCCATCTCAACTGTTCGTTAGGTGGCGTGTTGAGGGTGGCAACTCGCTTGCCATTGATTTCGTTGACACCAATCTTGGCAGTCAGATAGGAGGAGACAGACTGGTCTATATTTCCCGTGAGACCGTATGAGGCACGTAGCTTCAAGACATTGAGCCATTTGATGTCCTTCATGAACGACTCGTTGTGGGCATTCCAACTAATACCTGCTGACCATAATGGGCGACCACGGAACTTAGGGTCTGTTCCGAAGAGGTCAGCCTTGTCGAGACGGCAAGAAACAGAAGCAGAGTATCGACTGTCGTACACATAACTACCCGTGAAATAGAGTGAGTAGAAACGATGCAATACGTCGGAGGTGCTAAAGTCACTTCCTGTAGGTGCCCCATACATATTGTAGTTAGGTCCCAATGCAGAGATATTTCCGTCTACGTCCACCAATTCACCAAAGTTCATCAAGCCTTGGTTGTTGGTCTGTGTCTGATCATCGTAGCCCATCAACAAGTTGCTATTGGTCTTGTAGTGGGTCTGTCGGTATTCAAAACCAGCCAAGGCGCTGACTTCATGCTTTCCAGCAAATGTCTTGTTATAGTCTGTTTGCAAACGGAATGTATAATAAGCACCTTCCTCCGTGGTTGTGCTTAGCATTCCTCCATCAGGGATATAGTGCTTTACCGCAGAATCCAAGGCGTATAGGCTATAATCTTCGTAGTCATCATCGTCGTCATCGTCATCATCTCCGCCTCCAGGTTGGGAGGTCGTGCCCGTGTAGAGGTTGTAGAGATTTCTCATGTAGTAAGATTTCCCCTCCCTATAAGCGTCGTTCTTATAGTAGATGTCCTCGTATTGGAACTGTGCGCTTGCTTTCCATTCTGGCAAGATGGTGAAATCGGCATGAATGAAGGAACGGATGTTGGTGCGGCGTGTATTGTTGAAGTTCATGTTGACTTCTTCCAATGGATTGTAGCTGGCATCCTTGAAACCATATTCAGGGTTCTGCAAACTTTCCTCGCCTAAATAGGTGTCTGCTTCCATTCTTGCCAAGGAACCGTCGGCATTGTACATGCTTTGGTAAGGCATGAAGGAATTGATGTCGTTCCAAGAATTGGAGATGTGCGTCTTGGAACGTTCGCTCAAGATATTGGCTCCAAAGGTGAGATTGAGCCATGGAGTGGCTTTCAGAAGTCCCTTGTAACTGAACGACAAGGCGTTGTTGTGCTCCTTCACCATACCGTTGTTATCACCTTTGTAGTTGAGTACGATGCTGGAATTGAGCGACTTGCCGTTGGTGCGGATGGCGAGGTTGTATTGATGAGTGATTTGGGTACGCTCGTAGGCATCTTGCCATTCCTTGCGATAGTTGTTTTTGCTGAGCGTACTCAACTGTTGTTGTAAGTCGGTGTCGCTCAATACACCCATATAGTTGTCCATCAAGAGACGGCTGATGGGACTGAGGGCTATTTTCTTGTTGATGTAGTTTTGTTGCAAGGTGTTGAAGGCACTTTGGTCTTCAGCACTTTTCATATAGTTGAAGTTGTTCTGTTCCAACTGGATGACTTCTGCGGCGTTTGCCCAACGGTAATTGTCGTAGTTGTTTTTCTCGCTAATGCAGAGGTCGGCATTGAAGTCGATGTCAACCTTCTCTTTCTGTGCCTTCTTGGTGGTGATGACGATGACGCCATTGGAAGCCCTTGCGCCATAGATGGAGGCTGCTGCGGCATCTTTCAATACGGTGATGTTCTCGATGTCGTAAGGATTTACAGTTTCGATGGAGCCTTCGATAGGAAGTCCGTCTACAACGACCAAAGGATTGGTCTTGGCTTGGAAGGAACCGATGCCTCGGATGGAAAGGGTAGATTCGCCATCTCCATTCGAACCATTTTTGTAAGACACCAATCCTGGTACCTTACCCTCCAAGTTGCTCACGATGTCGCCAGTATAACGCTCGTCCATATCCTTGGCTGTGATGGTCTGATAGGAACCCGTGGCGTTCTTTCGCTTGATGTTCTGGTAACCAGTCACCAAGATGTCATTCATCATAATCTCATTGGTTTGCAGGGTGATGTTTACATTTATCCCCTTGATATTGCATGCCTTGACCACTTTGTCTTTCATGCCGATGTAGGAGAAAGAGACGGAAGGGTCTTTGCCTTCTACCATGAGGGCAAACTGTCCGTCAATGTCGGTGACCACTCCGTTCTTCGCACCTACTTGTCGGACGGTAGCTCCAACGAGTGGCTCTCCGTTTTCGTCCATGACAAAGCCCGTGACCATTCTCTTGAAATAAGGCAGCTCTTTCTTAGGTTTGCTGATGACTATAGTTTTTCCTACAATCTCATAGTCTAATTCCGCTTCGTCCAAGACGATTCTGTTGAGAATCTGCTGCAAGGAAGCATGTGATAGACGGCAGGTGACATCACCCACATTCTTGATGATGTTCTTTTGGTAAACAAACTCATAGCCCGTTTTCTTTCTGAGGTCGCTGATGACCTTTTCGAAGGCTAAGTTCTGGTAGTTGACCGTATAGTCCTTGGCAAAACTGCTGATAGGTAGCAAGGCAAAGAGTGCGGTCATGAACCAAGCGATAATCTCTCTTCTCATAGTTGATTGATATTAATGTGAATAATCTGTGATTCTTATTGGGTGATGAACAAATGATTCCCTTTCATCTTGAAATGGATGCCACCACTCTTTTCGAGGATGGTGAGGACTGTGGCAAACTTGGAATTGCGAGGGATGCTGCCCATGAATTCTATTTGTCTCAGGTCTGCATTGGCGAACTCATAGTTGAAGGAATACCAGCGACTCAGTTCTTGCATGATTTCTTCAAGCGTTTGGTTCTCGAACACAAACTTGCCAAGACGCCAACTCGTCACCATCTCGGCATTGACGGGTTGGATTTGGGTGGTCGCGCTCTGCTTGTCGAATAAGGATTGGTGCCCAGGACTGAGCATGACTTCGCCACTGCTATTTTTCTTACAAAGGGAAATGCTACCTTCCACCAAGGTGGTTGCTACCTTTTTGTCTTCCTTGTATGACTTGACATTGAATTGAGTGCCATGGACGGTGACTAATTGACCATCGGTTTCCACACGGAAAGGCCGGTTGCTTTCGTGTGCCACTTTGAAGTAGGCTTCTCCCTTGACGATGACCCGACGTTCCTTCTCGGAGAATTTCTCAGGATAGATAAGTTGTGACTCAGAGTTGAGCCAAACTTCCGTGCTGTCTTCGAGGATAATCTTGAATTCTCCACCACGAGGAATATCCAAGCAGAGTTGCTTTTCCTTACCACTGAGCTTGGCGATGGCTTTGTCCAAGAAAGAAGGTTCTTCCTTGCCTGCCTTTTCTCCGAGTGCAATTTTCCTACCGTCGGTAAGCGTGAGGATGGCTTTCTTCTCGCCAGGCATGAAGCCTTGCTCTTGGATTGGGGCGAGGATGGCTGCCACCTCTTGACGTTCCTTCTGTTCTCTTTGTGACCAAAGCCAACTTGTGCCAATGGAAACGAATACCAGGAAGGAAGCTGCAACTGCCCAACGTCGCCAAGGATGGGATGCATGTGGCGACACTTCTAACTGGAGTCTGTCCGTCATGTCGGCAAGTGGGCGGTCTGTAGGAATCATTTGCCGTTGGCGTAATAGTTCTTCTATGTGCTGATGGTCAAGCATCCTGTGGTATAGTTGCTCGTTCTTTGAGTCTTCTTGTCGCCAAGAGTCGAGCTCCAATTCCTCCGAGGAGGAAATGGAACCGATGATTTTCTTGAATAGCAAGGCACTGATGTGCTCGTTGGTATATTCTTTCATGGTGGTAATGTCTTTATTGGATATGACTATTGATGTCGTCAATCAGCTCTGGGTCGGAAGGGCGCTTGGCATCTGCAGCGATGACATTGCCTTTTTCATCCAAGAGTATGAAACGAGGTATGCCGTTGATACCCATGAGCGACATCAGCTTGTTGGCATCCTCTTGTGGCATAAGATATTGTGCCCAGGCAGGATTGTCTTTCTTGAGCTTGTTGAGCCAAGCCTGTTTGTTGGTGTCGATGGAGATGCTGATAAATTGTACTTTGTCATTACCTTTATATTTCTCGACGACTTTCTCTAAGTGCGGAATCTCCTTGCAGCAAGGTCCGCACCAGGTAGCCCACATATCTATATAGGTAAGTTTGCCATAGAGACTACTCAATTTGCAGCTTTTTCCATCGGTGCTCTCTATTGTTGGATCGTAAGGAAGAGGTTTGCCGTTGAAGGACTTGAGGGCTGTCTGGATCATGGGCTTGTAATGTGCAATCATCGCAGGATAGTCCTTGGCAAAAGTCTCGTAGGCTTTCCATACGGTCTTGATGTCGCCTTCAGGAGTCATGGAATATCCATACATCAACATATTGGTCAGAAAAGTCTTCACCTTGGAATTGGTTATCTTGTTCTTGATCTCGTCCATTGCCATCAAGTAGCTCTTGGTGGTGTCGTTGGTCTCCTTGAGAAATTGCAGACGGCGGGCTGTCAACCAAGCGTTGCTGAGGTTGGTCTCCAAGCTGATGTCGCTGTTGGGGTCGATGTCCTTGGTGGCATTTACATATTCTGGATAGTCGAGGAAGTCCTTTTTCTCCTCGAAAGCTTTATCCATGAGCAGGCGTATCTTGGTCCAGGTATACATACCTTGGTTCAACTGACTGTAGTAGTTGTAGAAAGGCTTGTTCTTCAATTTGTTCAATTCCTTGAGAGCTTTGGCATGTTCGGCTTCCAAGATTTTGCAATACTCGGCATTTGGTTTGCATTCAGAAGGGTCTGGCGACCAATATTTCATAGTGTCGTACGCCTTGATGTAGGTGTTGTAGAAACGACTTTGGTCAGCGTTGTCGCCTGTGAACTTGGCTTCAAGTTCACCGTTTTTGTTGCGGAAAATCGTGATTTGAGCTGTTTTTCCTTGTTCTACGTGAACGCCGAATATGTCGTTGTCGGCTTGCACGGTGATGTTCATCTCCTTGGTAGGGATGGAGCCATCGAAGATGAAGTTACCATTCTTGTCTCTTTCGATGTCTTGATTGACGGGTTCCAAGATGTTGCCGTCAATGTAATAGGTTATCATCATGTCGCTGATGCTGTCTGCCTTGACGGTACCTTTTAAAAGTTGTGCCTGCATAGAGGCGGAATAACTAAATAAGCCGAATATAACGGCTGCAAGTTTCATTCTGTTCATGTTTTTTGTCTTTTAATTACTTGTTATTACGCAAAGGTGTAAGAATAGTATCAAAAGGAAAAGACTTTTTTGTGGAAAAAAGTTCCTCAGTATAGAATTTTGCTTGTTTTTTATCGGAATTTCGCCAAAAAGCATTACTTTTGTACTCACATTCGATGTCTCATGTCCTCGGCGGCATGTGACGGCATACACAAAGGTAAGATAATCAGTTATGACAGACCAACATTTGAAATTCGCCATATTTGGCAATGAATACCAAGCCAAGAAGTCGGCTTCTATTGAAAAAATCCTCGATTACCTCAAGAAGAAAGGGGCTGAGGTGTATTTTGAGAATGCTTATTATGAGTTCTTGACTCGTGACCAGCATCTTCAAGTGAATGCGGCAGGTGTATTCGAGGACTACAACTTCGATGTCGATTACGTCATCTCGATGGGTGGAGATGGTACTTTCCTCAAGGCGGCGAGCCGTGTGGGCGCCAAGGGAACAGCTATCATCGGTGTGAACATGGGACGTTTGGGCTTCCTCGCCGATGTGCTGCCGAGTGAGATAGAGACGGCATTGGATAGTCTCTATGCTGGCAAGTGCGTGGTGGAAGAACATGCCGTGATAGAGGTGAAGGCAGAGGGCGGCATTCTCGCCGGCAATCCTTTTGCGCTGAACGACATTGCCGTGTTGAAGCGTGATGATGCCTCGATGATTTCCATCCGAACACAAGTAGACGGTGAGTTCCTGGTTACTTATCAGGCTGATGGTCTTATTGTGACGACCCCTACTGGCTCAACTGCTTATAACCTCTCCAATGGTGGTCCTATCATCATTCCGCAGAGTGGAAGTCTCTGTCTGACGCCTGTCGCTCCACATAGTTTGAACATTCGTCCGATTGTCATCAACGACACGGCGGAGATAACGCTGGATGTGGAGAGCCGTAGCCATAACTACTTGGTGGCGATAGATGGCAGGAGCGAGCGCATGACGGAGGGGACAAAGTTGGTTATCCGTAAGGCTGCGCATTCGATAAAGATAGTGAAACAGCGTAATCAGCGATACTTCTCTACGTTGAGAGAAAAATTGATGTGGGGAGCTGACCAAAGGGAAAGAAGTTAAGTGAAGAGTGAAGAACGAAGAGTGAAGAATGAAGAGTGAAGAACGAAGAGTGAAGAATTCAAATGCTTTGATGGATGAAGATCTTTAAAATACCGAAGTTTAAGTATAATGTCAAGACCTTGCTGATATGGCTTTGGCGGGCGTGGAGGGGCAACCAGTTGCAGGCTGTCCTCAATGCTTCCGTGGGCTTGCTTTCGGTGGGGGTGAGCTTGGCGCAGGTGTGGGCGGTGAAGCGTGCCATCGACGTGGCTTCCCATGCCGTGGATGGTAACATCTATTGGGCGGTAGGAGTGATGGGATTCTTGATACTCGCCGACTTCGCCCTCAACATTTCTTCGATATGGATTCGCAATCTCTTGGGCATCAAGGCGCAGAACCGTATGCAGCAGCGTATGCTCGACCGCATCCTACGCTCGGAGTGGCATGGTAGGGAAAGACTTCATTCGGGCGATGTGCTCAACCGACTGGAAACGGATGTCAATACCGTGGTCAATTTCTTGACGGAGACTATCCCGAATACCTTGAGTGTCTTGGCGATGTTCCTCGGCGCCTTTTTCTATCTCTTCTCGATGGACAAGATGCTATCGGTAGTCATCGTCATCATGATTCCGATATTCTTGGCTTTCAGTAAGATATACATAGGAAAGATGCGTCAGCTTACTCGTCAGGTGAGAGACTCAGACAGTAAGGTGCAGAGCGTGTTGCAGGAGACCATCCAGCATCGTATGCTCATCAAAACCTTGGAGAAAGACGAGGCGATGGTGGATAAACTCGAAAACACGCAGAAGGAGCTTCGTGGTCATGTGGTGAGACGAACGATGTTTAGTGTGTTCAGTAATCTCATCGTCAACTTTGGCTTTGCCTTGGGGTATCTTGTGGCATTTCTTTGGGCTGCCATTCGCATGAGTGGCGGAACGTTGAGCTTTGGCGGCATGACGGCTTTCTTGCAGTTGGTCAACAAGATACAGGTGCCAGCTCGCAACTTGACCAAGCTTGTACCAGCTTTTGTAAGCGTATTTACGGCGGCGGAGCGGCTGATGGAACTAGAGGAAAATCCACTCGAAGAGCAAGGTGAGCCAATAGAGGTTCCTTCGCCTTGTGGCATTCGACTGACGGATGTTTGCTATAGTTACAAGAAGACAGAGGCAGCGGTGGATTCAGCTTCTGTCGGTGAATCAAAAGTTTCTTGTAATAAGATGTCAGATGATTTTAATGTAATCAATCATTTGAGTTTCGATTTCCGTCCAGGTAGTTGCACGGCGATATTGGGAGAGACGGGCGCCGGAAAGACCACGCTCATTCGCTTGATATTGGCTTTGCTTCGTCCACAGGAAGGAAATCTATTTATATATAATAAGGTGGAAAGTCGCAAGGAGGCATCTGCTGAATGTCGGGAACTGTCCCCTCGCCATCGCTGCAATTTCGTGTATGTGCCGCAGGGCAATACCTTGATGAGCGGAACCATCCGTGACAACTTGCGGTTGGGTAAGTTGGATGCCACCGATGAGGAGATGACGGAGGCTTTGCATAAGAGCTGCGCCGATTTCGTATTGGAGCTACCGCAAGGATTAGATACCCAGTGTAGTGAGCAGGGTGGAGGACTGAGCGAGGGACAAGCCCAGCGCATAGCGATTGCCCGAAGTCTTCTTCGCAATCGTAGCATCATGCTTTTCGACGAGGCTACCAGTGCGCTCGACCCAGATACCGAGCGACAGCTTCTTCAGAATATCTTGTCATCGCACGACAAGACGATTATCTTCATCACCCACCGTCCTGCCGTGGTAGAGTATTGCGACCAAGTGTTGAGGATAGAAAAGAATGCGTGAGGGGGTATTAAAAAGCAAGAGCATATCCTGCAGCGGAAGCAGAGGATATGCTCTTATATTTTTAGAGAGTTAATCGTATTTAAAGTTTTATCTGATTACTACCTTCTTGCCTTGGTGGATGTAGATGCCAGCCTGTGATGGCTTCTGCGTCATCTTCATGCCACTGAGGGTGTACCAAGCATTATCCTTTGTCGTGGTGTTGTCGATGATTGGAGCATCGGCGATACCAGAGAGAACTTGGTCTGTGACATTGACAACATCGTAGTATTTTTGTGCTGCGTCACTCTTTGGGGTATCTTGGATTTCCAAATAGGTGTCCTTGGTGATGTCGGTTACGTCATCCGTCTGCGGAATCGTCTTCTCGCCGTTGTTGTGGCTGAATACGAATGACACCATATAGTTTCTGTCCTTGATGTTGTATGTCTGATAATACCATTTCTTGCCATTGATGGTCTTGCTTTGTGTAACCAAGTCGCCAGGCCATGCCTTGCTTGCTGTCAGGTTCTCGCTTGACGCATCTTCCCAAGCCCAGAAGTTAATGCCGTTGGTCCAACCGAGTTTGTCGGCATTGACATATACTGTAATGTCGTATGGGACAAAAGGCTCTGGCTTGTTGATGTTATATTCACGAGTAATGATGCTGCTGACAGTGCCACTAGACAAAAGGCCAACCTTTAATGTCGTTTTGCCAAAAGGAACGGTGAGTTCAGTACCACTTGCCACTTGTTTGCTGGAGGCGGTTGGGGTAGTGCCATCTGTGGTATATACCAGCTTGGCACTGCTATTGTTAGAAACTGCTACTAATTTAGCTTTCTGTTCTTCTTCGTAATCCCCCGAAGGTAAATCGACCCAGGCAATCTTGGCTCTCTTTGGCAAGAAATATCGATAGTGGTAGCCCGAGATGATTTCTTGGTAAGCTGTTGTCGTGAAGTTCTTGGCTCCAGGTCCCATTACTGCCAACAAGGATGTGTTGGAACCAGTTGTAGTAACAGCTCTGTAATTAGTACCATTGTAAGAGTTTAGTGTCGTGGCACTGTTGTTGGTGATACCTGCAACCTTGCGGGCATTGATCATCATCTTGATGTCTTTCTTGTAGGCAAGCCAATGCTTGTAGAATACGCATGGAGTACCGCTGGTAGCTAGGATCAGAGCATTGGCGGCAAGCGTATCTTTCTTGATAGGGTCGTTTGGCTCGCTGGATGAGCGATATTGGGTGTCGTGGTTTTCCACGAATGTTACTGCATATTGCTTATAAGTGTTGTCTGTCGCAATACCACCGTTGATGTTGGTATTCCAGTTGTTGTTGATGGCATCACGTACCGAATAGCGGATAGGAAAGTCGAAGACGGCACTCATGATTTGGTCGTTGATCTTGGTGGCATCTAGCCACTTCTTGACGGTTTCTGCATTTCCATCCCAGTATTCTCCTACGGAATAAGTTGGTTTGGTGGCATCATTGTAGATTCCTGTGAATTTGCCATCATATCCTTTTACCATATCATATCGGAAACCAGCATAGCCGAAATCTTTCAAGAGCATGTTGAGATAAGCCTTGACCACGGTTTGCACATTGCTGCTGTAGTGGTCGAGGTCACGCATGGTATCCCATCCTTCGCCCGAGTCATTGTTGCTGCTCAGTGTATAGCCATTTGCGTCAGCCCATTTCTTGGTCTCTCCCTTGTCATCATTGGCACATACATCTGTAGGGTACATCTTGTAGGTTACTCCCTTGTAGGTCTCCTCTGGAAAGTCGAAGTAGGAAGTTAAGGTGTTGCGGTGATTAATGACCACATCGGCAATGGTTCCGATGCCATGGCTCTTGAATGTCTTGATGAGGCTGCGCAATTCGCTTTCTGTTCCGAAAGAACTGTTGTAGTTACTGAACCAATAGAGGTCGTTATAGCCCATGGACTTTCCACCGCAGTAGGCGCTCTGTGGAATCCAAACGAGTTTGAAATACTGGCTTAGCTCGTCAGCTTGTGATTCAAGATTAGTCCACTTGGAATCTCTGTAAGAGTCCCAGTAGAATCCTTGCAACATGACTCCGTCGTATTTGGCAGGCCAACCTTGAGCAAACATATGGGTCGTTGCGAGTAATGCAACGAGTGATAGGTAAAACTTCTTCATATTTAGGTTTTGTTTTTAATTCTTTTGTTGTTTGTCTATTCTATTTGTTTAATTCGTTGGCAAAGTTACGATTATTTCTTGTAGGGTATAACTAAATTGATGTAAATCAAGCAAAAGGGTTGTGCAAACGTTTGCATATAGTGCGATAAAAGAAAGGAAAAATAAAAAATAGGTGGTTCCCATTTGAGAACCACCTATCTTAGTTATATTCTATAGTTATGATAAATTATTCAGCAATGAAAGCATATTCGAGAGTGATATCATTGAAGAATATCTTATACTTGCCAGCAGGAACAGGAATGTTCTTGCTACCACCGCTACTGATGAGCTTCCCCGTGTTGGTATATTCTTGATCTTCATCCAAATAACCCCAGTTGGCTGCATTGTTCCATTCGTGGTTGGCGCGAATCTTAAGGCCACCAGCAGGGATCTCTTTCTCGATGTACCAGTTGTGTGGAGTAACCTGTTCCATATCTACATCATTATCCCAGTCATTACCGATACCGATGAGACCGACCTTTTCATACTCTGTAGGAGCTTGGTTATCGAGCTTAGTCCACTTGTAGGTCATGGTAGAGAAATCTGCTGTAAAGGTGTAGAACTTGCCTGGCTCAGGGCATTTGATAGATCCACTGCCACCAATCTTACCAGAAACAGAGTTGTCGTCATTAATTGCGGTTCCGTATGCGCTGTTCCATGTGCCAAAGTCGCTGCCCAACCAAATCTTCAAGTTCGCATCTTCGTTCCACTGTGTCGTGTAACTCTGTACCATAGCACTCTCGGCGTACATAAGACAACTCTTGTTTGTTGGAGACCAACCTTGCAGTTTGCCAACGAGGTAATACTCAGGGGCAATTTGTTTGATGGTGTAGGTGTAGTCCATCATGTTGATGGTCATCTGGTAGATACCAGCTTTGGCAATCTTGCCAGCGTTAGCCTTTTCACCAGTAGAAGTTGTTGTCAGAAGAGTACCGCTCATTGCGTCATCGCCATCAGTTTCTACACCCACAACACCCTTAGGATTGTTTTCCACAGCCCAGATGTTGCCTGCATCGACATTCCCTTGTGGAATGATCTTCCAATACTGGTTGTCGGCAGTTGTAGTGAACATGATTGTGAAGACAGGATCCTCATAAACATCTGCATCAGAATGAGTGAACTTAAAGTTGTTGTCCAAAGCCCAGTTTGTCATGTTACCAACGATGTAATAGTTGGAGTCGATGAATGGAGCCTTTGGAGTCAATACGAGATTAACTTTGCCGGCATCGATGAGAACAGCCTGACCGTCCTTGATGGCGTTGACATAAATCTGAGCATCGAAAGTACGAGCAGTAGGGCGCTTGCCGTATGCGGTTTCTACTACGGATGCCAAGTCGGTGACGGCACTCTTGCCATCGAGGCTTGTGCTGACAGTCGTCTTAGTGGCATTCTCCACACCTTGAGGTGTCAACTCCATGCGAGCATTTTCCAATGTGAAACCCGTTGGGAGGGCTGACTCACCTAAGGAGTAAGCAGCGACACTATCTGTTGTTACTTGGGCTAAGTCGATGGCTTGCGCAGCAGTAGCAGTAAAGCCAGGGATGGTGATGGCATCTTCCTGTGGGTTGGTCTGAGGATTAGCCCAGTTGGTGTAATCGTCACTGCAGGACCCCATGAAGAGGCCTGCAAGTGCGATAGATACATATAATGATAATTTTTTCATTGTTTTTCGATTTTAAATCGTTATTTACTTGATTTCACCTGTGCCTTTGGCGAAGTTGAGGTGCAATTGTTGACCAGCTTTACCTGCTACACGTGGCGTTTGGTCACCACCTGTGCTTCTGTACGCAATTTTGCCATCGTAAATGATAAATTCGGATTTCCACCAATCGTAGCCTGGAATCTTTACGTAGGCACGTACACCTGGGTCATCAGATGTCTTACCGCCTGCCACTCCTGCAAGGAATGTTGGTGAAACAAACTCGCCGTCTTGGGTGGTAGGAACCGTGAATAAACCTGCAGGATTCAATTCATCCCAAACTCCATTCAGTACACCACCTGTAAGCCAAACCTCAGGCTTGTTGAATTGAACATCGTAAACAATATCACGACCTGATACTGAAGTTGTGGCAATCATAAGGTACCAACCTGGATTCTTAGATGCAATGTTGCCACCATTGTCTATCATGTCAGCGGCGCAGTCTCCAGAGATGTTGATGCCTGAGTAGCCAAGTTCCTGGTTGTTCCAAGCTTTGTCGGTGTTGATCTTGATGCCTTCACCATCAATATAGACTAAACGCCAGAATACGTTTTCTGCACCATTTACTTTAACCATGTCTAGGCATTTGCCCCAATCCCAACTACAGAATTTGCCAATGACATAAACGTTGTCTGGTGTAGTTACTGGTGGCAAAGAGAACAAGAGATGAATCTTGTTGAGAGAGACTATGTTTGAAAGAATCTCTGTGCCTTCAACAGCTGCACCCGTGCTGGTGACCACGTTTGCTTTCAATCGGAAGTAGGCTTTTACATCCATTGGAAAATCAGCCTCTGTCTTTCCTTTCTCTACGTAGATGTTGGTCAATGTACTAGCTAAAGTGGCTGCGTCAATTTCGACTTTTGCCGATGTGCTGGTTTCGTCCAATTCTACGGCATCAGACATGTCTTGCTTGGTAGCAACTTGAACTGTGTATTGAGTGCTTGCAGGAAAACCATAATTCGGTTGGGAGCAGGTCAATATGATTTTGGATGAATTTGCCAAGTCTATAGGAGTATTCTCCAAAGCTGGTGTGTTCAGTTTGAACTCTGTGGCTGACGTGAGAGTCGGATTAGAGTCGTTGTCGTCGCTACATGCTGTCATGAGAGCCAAGCTCATGACAACGAGTAGTGCTGATTTGATTATATTTTTCATAATGAATTCCTTTTTAATGTATGAAAATTAATATCCAGGATTCTGATGCAAGTTCTTGTTGGAAGTCAACTCGTTGGTAGGGATGGCAAAGATGTTGAGGTCTTTAGAGAAGTTACGGCCTTCCTTAGTGCCACCCTTCCATTGCCAATTATAGTTGACGTTACCACCAAATCTGTTGAAGCGAATCAAATCCATACGGCGGCGTCCTTCGAAATAGAACTCTCGGCTCCACTCGTCACAGATGTCGTTGAGTGAATAGCTGCCTTCACGTGTTGAGGCGTTGGCACGCTCACGAATCTTGTTGATGGCTTCCGTTCCTTCTGCGGTTGTCTGGTTGCCATTCAAACGAGCGTCAGCTTCTGCAAAGTTGAGATAGGCCTCTGCGGCACGCATCAAGAAGAAGTCTGCATCGCAGAATGAACCATCATGACCTTTGCTTCCGTCAGTTTTGAAGTTGTTGAACTTAGCTATGGCATATCCGCTCTTGAATGTAGCAACATCTTCATTGTCCAATGTACGGCCAATGCCATTGAAGAGAGCACGGTCATCGCCTGCCGCTTCTGCTGTTTGGTAACTCTCTAAGTGTGGAATGTCTCCTTGTGGGAAGAACTTCTTGATCAAGTCAGGGCGTGCACGGTTACCACCCCATTTCTGGTCGGTACCATTTGTAGCAACTGCATCGTTTGGATCTCCATGCATATTTTCGTCGTATGTACTAGCCATCAAGAATAGAGATGTACCCCAACTTGTGGTTTTCAAGCCATCTTGTAGAAGAGGGAATATACCTTCGTATGCAGCGTCTGTCTCGCCATTGTCGCCCATGAAAAGCATCTGGTATGCACTCCAACCATTCTTGCCTTCCATGTTCAACTTATAAGATGAGTCCATCACTTTCTTGGCATATTCCTTTGCCTTTGCCCATTGCGCAGTACCTGTATAAACTTCAGCATTGAGGTAGAGGCGGGAAAGAAGCAGCCAGCATGCAGCTTTGTCAACACGACCATAACCGCTATCTGTTGATTTCTTTGCTTTAGCTTCAGAAAGGTTTGGCTCTATTTCTAGGAGTTCTTTTTCCAACCATTCATAAGCCTGTGCTCTAGAATACTGTACTGGTTTGGTCATTGGCTCGAGGGTGAACGGAATGTTGCCCCAGCAGTCCATTAAAGTGAAGTATTCAAAAGCACGCAAGAATCTAATCTCTGCTGCCATTGTGGCATCTTGGTTGCCTGCTTCAGCCAAGTATTGATTGCAATAAGCGATGCCAGTTGTGATACGGGCATAGAAACCATTCAACATAGGATGTGAAGCATTGTAACTGTTGTAGCAGAAACTGGCGATACCTTCATCACCCCATCCACAAATAGCTTCATCAGTTGTCAATTCGTTTGCATTGAACAACTGGCGTACAAAACCTGTAGTACCGCCATCAAGTCCATCGATGTCGCAGTCGCCATTTCCACCACTGTTTCCTGCTAAGGCAAAGTTGGCATAGCATTTATTGAATAGACCATTGATGTCTAAATTTGTTTGTAGGTTTGGATTGATTGGAGTTACATCCAAATCCCCCACACATGATGTTGCTCCTAAAGAAAGTAGCATGGTTGCTACAGGAACAATTCTTTTGATATATTTATTCATAATGTGAATCCTTTCTTATTAGAAATTCAAGCTAAGACCAACTACTACGGAGAATGGACGTGGATAGAGGTTGTTGTCGTTACCATCGAATACCTCTGGGTCCAATCCGTCGTACTTGGTGATTGTAAACACGTTAGATGCAGTGGCGTATGCACGTCCAGAAAGTCCATGCCATCCGCTTGACTTAAACAAGTTGTTGAAGCTGTAACCTAATGTAATGTTGTCGCACTTCAAGAATGAAGCGTTCTTGACATAGTAGTCGGACAACTTTGATGTAATCTCGTATGTTTGCCAATTTCTATCTACTGCACTCTTTAATCTGTTAGAGAGGTATTTCAAGGAGTTGGAGAACAACTCGCCAGTATTCATGTTGCTCATGCCTTGTTCAACATTGTTGTAAACATAGTTGCCGATACTTGCGCGCAATGAGAAACCTAAGTCCCAGTTCTTGTACTCTAAGCGAGAAGAGAATCCCATGGTTACAGGGGCTGCAGGACTCTTATAGAGATACTTGTCTTTTTCTGTTATCTTTCCGTCACCATCACGGTCAACAACGCAGTTCTCGATAGGATTACCCTTTTCGTCGTAAACCTGTTGGTAAACGTAATAGGAATTCATGGCATATCCCACTTGGTTTGCTTGCAAGTATGCACCAGAACCATTTCCTACCTTGATTTTGGTATTGGCTACAGGTGCGCCATTTTCAGAAACACCATTCAAGTCTGTAATCTTGTTCTTGTTGTAGGTGAAGTTGTATGTCATAGTCCAATACCAGTCTTTGGTCTGGATAGCTCTCCAAGTGATTGATGTTTCTACACCAGAGTTCTGTAATGAGCCGATGTTCTGCCATGCTTGGTTCTTGTAACCTGCCATGGAAGCCAATGGAGCATAGTTGAGCAAGTCGGTAGTCTTACGGAAATACCAATCCACGCTACCTGTCAATTTCTGGTCGAAGATGCCCCAGTCCAAACCGACATTGTATGTAGTGGTTGTCTCCCACTTCAAGTCTGGGCGATAGTTGTTAGGTCTGTATAGTTGACCTTCGCCAAGGATAGGGTAGAAACCATTGGTGCCTGTACTGATAGAGTAGGTCGGAATCCACTCATAGTCGCCGATATCACCAGCTTGCTGACCAGTCAAGCCATAACCCAAACGGAGTTTCAAGTCTGACAACCAAGTTATCTTCTTCCACTCGTTCTCCTCGTTGATCTTCCATGCAAAAGCAAATGATGGGAACCAAGCCCAATGCTTCTTGAAACGAGAAGTACCATCGTCACGGACGGTTGCTGTCAAGAAATAACGATCCATCAAAGTGTAGTTGGCACGTCCAAAGAATGATACGAGATAACTTTCGCTCTTCTCGCTGTATGGTGTATGTGGACGTTCTGTGCCTGCAAGGGTTGCATCATCGTTGGTAGATGGATAGTATCCTACATAGTCATTTTTCTTGCTACGCCAGAAGTGCTGCCACTCGTAACCTGCCATGATGTCGAAATGATGGTCTTTGTCGAAGTCCTTGTAATATTGGGCGTATGCACTCAATGTGAGGTTACGCTTTAAAATCTCTTCGCCACCATAGCTTCCATAATATAAAGCTTTGGTACAACTTGGTGCGAAAGCTTGTGATTGGCGACCCTTCGAAATGTCAGCGCCCAATGTCGCATGTAATCTCAAATCTTCAAAACCATGCACTTTGTAATCGATGTCTGCACTACCGATGAATGAGCGGCTATGAGCAGTTGTGTTTGCCTGGTCTAACAAAGAGATAGGATTAGGCATCTCTGTTGTACTATTATAAGTGTAAGGCCATGTTGAGTCGCCATACGAAGCACCTGTAGTCCATTGGAAATAACCTCCATAATTTTGAAGAGTTTGTCCCAACTTGTCGCCCAACTGTGCCTTGTGGTAAGGAGAAGTGAAACTATATGGATCCTGTGTTGGGTCCATTCTTACAGCTGATGAAACAACTGAACCATCTGTATATACGCTCTTGGCGTACATACCTTTGGCGTTCAAATTGAATGTCAAATGATCTTTGAAGAAAGAAGGATTCAAGTTGATGGATGCAGTGGCACGCTGGAAGTCAGAATTCTTGATAATACCTTCTTGGTCAGTGTAACCTACGGATACACGATATGGAAGATTCTTGGCTGCGCCAGACACGGTTACGTTATGGTCGTGGCTGATGGCTGTGCGATAAATCAAGTCTTGCCAGTTGGTGTTCGCTGTTCCAAGAGCACTATATGCTTCGCTGTCAGTACCGTAGAGCTTTTCAATCAATGCACGGTATTCGTTGCCGTCCAAAACATCAACCGTATTTTTCTTTTCACTGATGGTTACACTACCAGAGTATGAAACTGTTGGCTTCTGACCCTTATGGCCTTTCTTGGTTGTGATGATGATGACACCATTGGAACCACGGGAACCATAAATGGCTGTCGCTGAAGCATCCTTCAAAATACTGAAAGACTCAATATCTTGTGGGTTGACTACAGAAAGAAGGTTGGAAAGACCTTTTACTCCGTCATTGTCCATGGCCAAACCATCGATGACAATCAATGGGTCGTTGGAAGCGTTCAAAGAAGAACCACCACGGATACGAATGGCAGCTCCACCACCAGGTGTACCGTCGTTGCTTGTGATGTTTACACCGGCAACTTTACCAGCGAGCATATCTTGGGCATTGACTACCACACCCTTATTTTTGGAGTCTGGCTTGATGGCAGTTACGGAACCGGTCAAGTCTGATTTCTTCACTGCGCCATATCCAATGACAACGACCTCGTTCAAAGCCTTGGAATCGTCGGTCATGGTGATTGTCATGTTGTTGGATGCCTTCACGGTCTGTGGAGTCATTCCGAGATAGGTAAATGTTAGGTTAGAACCAGGAGCTGCATCTACGGAGAAGTTACCATCCATGTCGGTAATGCCCACTGCCTTACCGTTCACTGTAATGGTAGCACCCATGACAGGCTCACCAGAAGCATCTTTCACTTGTCCCTTGATGGCATTTGATTGCGCGAAGGAACTTGCTGTCAGAAGAAGACCACCTGCGAGGGTCAACGTTCTGAGAGGCAATTTAAATTTTAACTGCTTCATCATTTTGCTTGATTTTTAAGTTAATGTATTATATGTTTATTGTTATTTCTATTCGTATTCTATTCGTAAGATTTTCGGATAGTTTTAAGTTTACGACTGCAAAATTAAGGTCTTTTCCGATATGTTGTACTATTTTTTAGTTAATTCCGTTATTTCTTTAGTGCAAACGTTTGCACGCATTTTTCTTGATTTACATCAACCAAATTGGTGCAAGATATGGGATAAATTTCTAATTTTGCACTGTAACTAAAAACAAGATGAACGACAAGATACCTATAACGATGAAAGATATAGCTCGCGACTTAGGTGTTAGCATCGCCACGGTGAGCCGAGCTTTGAAGGACAGCCCTCGTATCAGTGCTGTCCAAAAGGAGCGTATCCAGCAATATGCTCGTGAGCACAACTTCTATCCGAACGTCATCGGGGAGGCTTTGCGCCATAGCAAGGTGCAACCGATGAAGGTGATAGGTGTAATCGTGCCAGAGTTCGTACATTATTATTTTATGTCGGTACTCTCTGGCATCGAGGAGGAGGCTCGTGCCCGAGGTTATCGTGTGATGGTGGCGCAGAGCAACGAGCGATATGACAAGGAGGTTGCCATCTGCGACGACTTCTATAAGAATAAGGTATGTGGCATCATTGTCTCCCAAGCCAAGGACACCAAGAGGTACGATCATTTCCAAAAGTTGATGGACAATGGTGTGCCGTTGGTCTTCTATGATAGAATATGTACGGGGGTGAACTGCTCCCGAGTGGTGGTCGATGATTACATGGGGGCTTTTACCGCCGTGACTCATCTCATCGACACGGGGTGTAAGAGAATCGCTTTCTACGGTTCTCCGATGAACTTGGAAATCTCCAAGAATCGCTACAATGGTTATCACGATGCTCTGGTGAAACATGGGCTCAAAGAGTTGCCCCCCCACGTAAAAATCTGTGATAATCGGGCACAGGCTGAGGCGATTACGCCGGAAATATTGGAGAGTGATGACCGACCGGATGCTTTCTTCGCCATCAATGACGATACTGCCATAGGCATTCTCTATACGGCAAAGCGCATGGGATTCCGAGTGCCTGAGGACATCAGTATCTGTGGATTCACCAATGGCGACCGTGCCAAGGCGTGCGACCCGATGCTCACGACGGTGGAGCAGCGAGGAGTAGCTGTAGGCGAGGAAGCTGCGAACATCCTGATAGGACAAGTGGAAGGTTCGATACCACGGGACGAAGTGGAGCGAAGAGTCGTGAGAACGAGACTTGTGGTGAGAGGAACAACGAGATAATAAACAAAATTAAAAACAACAATGATACAAAAACCTGATTTGAGTTTCTGGAAGCTTTGGAACTTGAGCTTCGGATTCTTCGGGGTACAGATTGCCTACGCCCTTCAGAGCGCCAACATCTCCCGAATCTTTGCTACGTTGGGCGCTGACCCACACAACTTGAGTTATTTCTGGATTCTCCCTCCTTTGATGGGAATCCTCGTACAACCTATCGTCGGTACGTTGAGCGACAAGACTTGGTGTCGCTTCGGTCGTCGCATACCTTACTTATTTATAGGGGCTACGGTGGCGGTGCTTGTGATGTGCTTGTTGCCGAATGCAGGTTCGCTCGGATTGACTGTAAGTGGTGCGATGCTTTTCGGACTGATAGCCCTCATGTTCTTGGACACGAGCATCAACATGGCGATGCAGCCTTTCAAAATGTTGGTGGGCGACATGGTCAATGAGAAGCAGAAGGCAAAGGCATACTCCATCCAGAGCTTCCTATGCAATGCGGGTTCTGTGGCTGGCTATATCTTCCCATTCCTCTTTACTTTCTTGGGTATCAAAAATGTAGCCGACAAGGGTGTGATTCCTGACTCGGTCATCTGGTCTTTCTATATCGGTGCAGCCATCCTCATCCTATGTGTCATTTATACTACGATGAAGGTAAAGGAATGGAATCCAACTGATTATGCGAAGTATAATGGGAGTGAAGAGGGAAGAGTGAAGAGTGAAGAATCTAATAGCCAAGACTCTTCGCAAGATAAGCAAGAGAATTCTTCACTCTTCACTCATCACTCTTCACTTAACTGGATAACTTTGCTTCGCAATGCACCTGCAACCTTCTGGAAAGTAGGCTTGGTACAGTTCTTCTGTTGGGCTGGCTTCCTCTATCTCTGGAATTACTCAACGGGTGCTATCGCCGAGACCGTTTGGAATACCACCGATCCTACTTCCGAAGCTTTCCAAGAGGCTGGCAACTGGGTTGGTATTCTCTTTGCTGTCCAGGCTGTTGGCAGTGTGGTTTGGGCTGTTGTCCTTCCTCAGTTCAAGGACATCAAGGTGGCGTATGCGGTCAGTTTGATTATCGGCGGTGTGGGCTTTGCCTTGATTCCTTTCTTGCACAACCAGTACCTCCAGTTTATCCCATTCCTGATGATAGGGGCAGGATGGGCAGCCATGTTGGCGATGCCTTTCACCTTCGTCACCAATGCCTTGCAGGGATATGGTCACATGGGCGCATACCTCGGCTTGTTTAACGGAACCATCTGCATTCCTCAGATTGTGGCAGCCATCTGTGGTGGTGCGGTCTTGAGCTTGGTAGGCTCTCATCAGAGCGACATGATGATTGTGGCAGGAGTCTTGCTCCTTTGTGGCGCCTTGTCGGTTTCTATCATCAAGGAAAAGCAATAAGTATGGTAAAAACAGGATTGTGCAACCGTTTGCACAGCCTTTTTGCATTTTTTGTGTAAAAAAGTTATTCTTTTCGAAAAAAAATGACTACTTTCGCAACGTAAAAACTAACCTGTAGTGTCTTATGATATTTCATTTTAATATAGATTATAAGACTGTCTATGGCGAGGAACTCGTCTTGAATATGACGGTCGATGGAAAGGAGGTTCAACGCAAGATGGGGACAGCGGATGGCTCACGTTGGTCATTCGACTGGGAAGCTACCCCAAAGTCTAAGAATTGCACCTATTATTATAGTGTGACTCGTGATGGCGTTTGCACCAAATCGGAGTGGCAACTGGTGAAGCATCAGTTGAACTGCACGGCGGAGAGAGCCAATGATTATACCTTGTACGACCGTTGGCACGACATCCCTGAGGATTCCTATCTCTATAGCAGTGCTTTCACGGATTGCATCAATCACCAACAGCCTACTAAGGTGAAGGCTAATGCTTTTGCCAAGACGATTCGCTTGATAGTACATGCACCTCAACTTCGTGATGGTGAGCATCTCGCCATCGTAGGCTCTGACCCAGCCTTGGGAGCCTGGGATAAGAATCGCGCTGTGCCAATGGTGCAGCAGAACTATAATGAGTGGGCTACGGACATCAATGTGGAGGCTCTGGCTGTCAACTATTTGGAATATAAGTTCTTGGCATTGGATGACAAGAAGGAATGTCTTTGGGAAACTGGCTACAATCGGGTGCTTGAGATTCCTGAGATGAAGAGCGGTACGCTCGTTTCCTATGAGTTGGGTCAGTCGTTCTTGGAGCGCTGGAACCGCAAACTTGCTGGTACTTTGGTACCTGTCTTCTCACTCAGAAGCAAGAAAAGTGCGGGCATCGGTGACTTTGGTGACCTCAAGAGCATGATAGACTTGGTGGCAAAGACTGGACAGAAGGTTCTCCAGTTGCTACCTATCAACGATACCACCATCACCCATACTTGGACAGACTCTTATCCCTATAGTTGCATTAGTATCTTTGCCATCCATCCTCAGTATGCCGACCTGAATGTGCTGCCTGAGTTGAAGGATGCCAAGAAACGTGCAGAGGCTGAGAAGACGAGGGCGGCGCTCAATGCGCTCCCTCAGATAGATTACGAAAAGGTAAATGATTTCAAGCTTAGCTATTTGCGCCAAATCTTCAATCAGGAAGGTGAAAAGATGATGAAGAGTGCCGACTTCAAGGCTTTCTTCCAGGAAACAGAACAGTGGCTCGTGCCATACGCACAGTATTCTTACTTGCGTGACAAGAATGGAACGGCAGATTTCTCCAAGTGGCATGACCATAATACTTGGGATGAGGCGGAGCGCAAGGCTTTGTCTGACCCTAAGAACAAGGCTTATAAGGAGGTAGAGTTCTTCTACTTCTTGCAGTATGTGCTGAACAAGCAGATGCAGGAGGCTCATGAGCATGCCAAGGCAAAGGGTGTCATCCTCAAGGGCGATATTCCTATCGGTGTCAACCGCTATGGCTGCGATGTGTGGATGGAACCTAAGTACTTCAATCTCAATGGTCAGGCGGGTGCGCCACCTGATGATTTCTCCGTGAATGGTCAGAACTGGGGATTCCCTACTTACAACTGGCATGAGATGTTGAAGGATGGTTGCCAATGGTGGGTGCGCCGTTTCCAAAACATGTCGAAGTTCTTTGATGCTTATCGCATCGACCATGTGCTTGGTTTCTTCCGCATTTGGGAGATTCCTGTGGATGCCGTTCATGGGTTGCTCGGACAGTTTGCTCCAGCCTTGGGTATGACCGTTCAGGAAATCCAAAGCTATGGCTTGAATTTCCAGGAAGATCGATTCACTCGTCCGTTTATCACCGATTGGGTGCTCAATCGTATGTTCCATGAGCGTGCCGACGAGGTGAAAGAAAAGTACCTCGACCGTTTGGACGACGAGCGTTACCAGATGAAGCCGGAGGTGAATACCCAGCGCAAGGTGGAGGCTCTCTTCGAGGGAGAGACAGACCAGAAGCAGATTTGGCTTCGTGATGGACTCTATGCCTTGATTAGTGATGTGCTCTTCGTGCGTGACCATCGCAATCCTGGTTTGTTCCACCCACGCATATCCGCCCAGTTCGATTTTATCTTCGAGTCGCTTTATGATAATGATAAACAGGCGTTTAATCGTCTGTACAATGACTACTTCTATCGTCGCAACAATCAGTATTGGTATGGTGAGGCGATGAAGAAATTGCCAAAGTTGGTGCAGGCCACTCGTATGTTGGTATGTGCGGAAGACCTTGGCATGGTGCCCGACTGTGTGCCATGGGTGATGAACGAGTTGAAGATATTGAGCTTGGAACTCCAGAGTATGCCAAAGGATCCAACGGTCAAGTTCGGTCATCTGAGCCGCAATCCATATCGTTCGGTTTGTACCATCTCCAGCCACGATATGCCAACGCTTCGTATGTGGTGGGATGAGAACATCCAGCGTACCCAGGAGTATTACAATACGATGCTCTATCGTCAGGGACCAGCTCCTCATCCGCTCCCAGGATGGCTTGCCAAGGATATCATCTCCCGTCACCTGACTTCTCCGTCCATGCTCTGTATCTTGAGCATTCAAGATTGGCTTGCCATCGACGAGGACATTCGTTTGGCGGATGCCGATGCCGAGCGCATCAATGTCCCTGCCAATCCAAAGCACTATTGGCGTTATCGCATGCACCTCAACATCGAGGACTTAGCAAAAGATACGGCGTTTATGAATCAATTGGCGGAATTGATAGCGCAAGCAGGAAGAAATTAACTTCTTGAGATATACCCATATTATTATAGGGGCATCCTTTGTTTCTGACCCAGAGACAAAGGATGCCCCTGCTTTTTATAAACAAATACCAAATAACCAAAGACTTGTGGTAAATGAAAGATGGCAATGTGGGCAGAAAAAGTCCAAAGATGTTGAATGATGTGAAATTTTTAACATACATAATAGCCTTGCATTCAAATATTTTCCGTATCTTTGCAACAAAATTCAGTAAAGTTGGCTGAGCTTATGACACGCAATTTACTAAATATGAGCTTACTTGCATCGTTTATGCAGGTAGCCGAAAGACATAAAAGTATTGACGATTAGTGGAAGTTAATCTATTGGTTTTCAATGCTGTGATTTATTTCACCACCCCTATAACCTGGAAAGTATAAGGCTTCCCGAGGGAGGCAAAGGAATACGCTCTTTGCTTATCCTGCGTATTATTTTTCATTCTTCATTCAACACTTTCATGTGGTACATTGTTAAGACCGATTTTTATAAGGAGCAAGAAGCCATCAAAGATTTGCTTCTGCTCGATGGCATAGAGGAGGTCTATTTTCCGCAAATCCGTCAGGAATTACCTGCGATAGGTGGAACGACCGAGAAACCAGTCCGTTTCAGACCCGTAATCAGTGGAGTTCTCTTTGTCTATGCCAAAGGTCAAGAACTTTTGGAAAAACACCTTGATTTCAGAGGCTATTTCTTGAAAGAAGAGATGGTTGGCGAAGGAACAACCTCCTCTGCCAAGCATCGACCTGAAAGAGTGATCGGCAATGCACATCTCTTCCCACTCGAAAGTGAGCCGGAGAGGTTGGAAGACATGTTGCGCCATGCAGAGATTTCTGATGAGGAAATCTATCGCTACAAGGTATGTGTGGAACAATGTGCAGCCCATACCGAAGACATCAAGATTGTGGGCAAGAACTATGGCGAACTATTGGCAGAGAATGACCTTGTGCTGATAACTGATGGACCGTTTGTTGGATTCACAGGAGTGATAAAGCAAGTAAAAACGGGGGGGGGTAAAAGACCGATGTCTTTTCTTTAGCTTGGGAAGCTTTTGCGTCCGTCTCTCAGGCATCCGTCGTTTTGGCGTAATTATCGTTCGAGAGTCAGCCAAGGGAACAAAAACTCAGCTGCCTAATACGTGGCGATATATCGACTTCCTGATAGGCAAGCTCCAAGCTTCTTATTTCGCTGATACAGCTTCCGCAGCCCTCCGCCATATCTTGGAATGTTATAATAAGGTGAAAGATATAGAACAATGTCAAGACTTGTTGCTTGATGAGGCGAACAGACAACGCTCGGAAGCGGAAAGCCGAGAGATGGCATTGCAATCCGTATGGCTTCGTCAGGTGGGCGATAAGGAACTGGGAGCATTGAAGTCCCTGAGGCGTTTCTTCCAGAGCGATGACAACAGTATGGCTTTGGCACTTATCGACTTGATACCTGATATGCCTCTCCGTCCATTCCTTACTCCAACGTCTGGGGTGGAATTGCCCAAAGGCAAGAATTACATTCTTTTCCCTCACAATGGTTTCACGGAACTGATTTTTCGTGTCAACCTCAAGAAAGAGTTCCTCAAGGCCGAGAATTATCCGTCTTTGAGTATCACCGACAAGCAAGAGGGTAGATATACAGAGGATGGCAAGCTGAAAGGTAAGATGCGCAAGGAACGACAGTTCAAACTATCTGACAAGGAATATATTTACTATGTTCATGTCGGACTTCGAGACCGAGAGGATGGCAAGGGTGTTGTGGCGATGGTCAACTGGGGGGAGTTCCTGCATCGTTATGTTTCGCTCAAAGCAGATGAGCGAGAAGCCTTCCACCAAGACTTACTGGTGAAAGGCTATCAAGAGACTCATCGCTTGTTGGTCGAAAGAAGTGCCAGCATCGTTGATGATACCCAAACACAGAGTGGCTTCACTTGTCTCCTTCCTCATATCCAACTTGAGGACATCTGGAAGAAATATGAGAAATCGCAGAAGTTTAAGCAACTTCCGTTGTCTTTAGTCAGAAACTTTTATCCTGTCTGTCAACTGGTTCGTAGTTGTATCCCTGCGGCAGTGGAATTTTGGCAGCGTCAGCGACTTTTGGAGTGGCGACACCTCGTTCAACGTTATGTGTTGTTGCACAATTTGCCACTGGAGTAGGCTGAGGTGTAACTAACATTGCTCAATCCACCCGAACACATCATGAGCATCCAGACAAGGACAAGCCTTAGGCGTAGTGCCAGGCAAGTCACGATGCCCCACAATCTTCGCTTTCGGGAAAAGCTTATGAAGACGAGTCAACACATCGATGATTCTTTCAGTCTGCTCAGGCGTGCGAGTGTCGCATGGCTTACCCAGCTCATCCAGTCCGCCCTCATAGCAGATACCAATGGAGCAACGATTATACGGTCTCGCATGAGCCCCCACTTCGAGCAAGAAGCGATGTTGCGTCATCGTACCATCCTTACGGATATAAAAGTGATAGCCGATGTCGTAGAAGCCACGGCTCTTGTGGTCACGACGCAGCTGTTCCACACCATAGTCTTGGTTGCGTCGGGTAGCCGAGCAATGCAAGACAAGGAATCTCACGGAGTCAGCAGACATCATCAGTTTGCCGTCCTCCACTCTGGCGAGGAGCGCACGTTCATTGCGCACCAGCTCCTCACCGATAGACAAAGGGAATTTTTCTCTAATCATATAAGTACATTATAAAGATGTATATTATAATTTTGTGAGCAAGCTCTGGTCAAAAGCTATGCATCAAGCTCTCATCAAAAGTTATGCAGCAAGCTCTCATCAAGGCGGTGTAACACCGCACAAAAA
>DKCU01000011.1:16861-19378 GCA_002451555.1 Candidatus Segatella albertsiae | reverse complement strand
GGATGCAAAGAAGGCTGAGTAAGTGAAGAACGAAGAGTGAAAAATTCATTTGCTTTCGTTCTTTAAGTAAACATTAAACATTAAAAAATAGACATTACAATGAAAGTATTGGTTCTGAACTGTGGTAGTTCATCTATCAAGTACAAATTATATAACATGGACGATGAGTCTGTATTGGCTCAGGGTGGTGTAGAGCGTATCGGTCTTGATAACGCATTCATTAAGGTAAAGTTGCCTAACGGCGAGAAGAAGCAGATTATGCACGATATGCCTGACCATAAGGAAGGTGTGAACTTCGTGTTCAAGTGCTTGCTCGACCCAGAGATTGGCGCTATCAAGGATTTGAAAGAAATCGACGCTGTAGGACACCGTGTCGTACAGGGTGGCGATAAGTTCAAGGAGAGCGTTATCGTTGACAAGAGCGTAGAGGATGGTATCGAGGAACTTTGCGACCTCGCTCCTGTTCACAACGCTGGTCACTTGAAGGGTATTCGTGCCGTTGACTCTTTGATGCCAGGCACTCCGCAGGTTTGCGTATTCGACAACGCATTCCACAGCACTATGCCAGACTACGCTTACCTCTATGCAATCCCTTACGAGTTGTACGAGAAGTATCACGTACGTCGTTATGGTTTCCACGGAACCTCTCATCGCTACGTTTCTAAGCGTGTGTGCGAGATTCTTGGTTTGGACTACAATAATTCTAAAATCATCACTTGCCACATTGGTAACGGTGGTTCTGTAGCTGCCGTATTGAATGGCAAGGTGCTCGATACCTCTATGGGCTTGACTCCATTGGCAGGTTTGATGATGGGCTCTCGTTGCGGTGACATTGACGCTTCTGCTGTGACATACTTGATGGAGAAGTTGAACATGAAGCCACAGGAGATGGCTGACTTCTTGAACAAGAAGAGCGGTGTGCTCGGTATCACAGGCATCTCTTCAGATATGCGTGATGTAGAGAAGGCTGCCAACGAGGGCAATGAGAAGGCTCTCTTGGCTCTCCGTATGTACGAGTATCGTATCAAGAAATACATCGGTGCTTATACAGCAGCCATGGGTGGCGTGGATGCCATCGTATTCACTGCTGGTGTTGGTGAGAACCAGACCGACCTCCGTGAAGAGGCTTGCAAGAACTTGGAATATCTTGGCATCAAGATCAACAAGGAAGTGAACGATAAGATTCATGGCGAGGAGGCTATTATCTCTACCGATGACAGCAAGGTAAAGGTAGTGGTAGTTCCTACAGACGAGGAAATTGTTATCGCTCGCGATACAATGGACTTGGTTACTAAGAAGTAATCCTAATATATACAGGGAGTTAAGGAGTTAAAGGAGTAAAGGAGTTAAGACAATAGTCTTTATAGGATGAATGATGGTTGAGTGACCATATAGCATTTGTCTTAACTCCTTTAACTCCATAACTCCTTAACTCCTTTTTAAAAACAGTATCAACATGAGAACAAAGATTGTAACTTTCGGAGAAATATTGCTTAGAATTTCTAAGCCAGGTTATCAACGTTTATTCCAAGGTCGCCAGATGGAGGGCAACTATGGGGGAAGTGAGGCGAATGCTGCTATCTCCTTGGCTTATTTGGGCGACAATGTGGAGTATGTTACCCGTGTGCCTTACGGCGAGATGGGACAGGCGGCGCTGATGCATCTTAGGGAGTATGGTCTGAATGTTTCTCATGTGGTGCGTGGCGGCGACCGTCTCGGAACCTATTATTTCGAGGAAGCCGTGGCGATGCGCAATTCCCGTGTCATCTACGACCGCAAGAACTCTTCGTTCTATACCTTGAAACGTGGCATGGTGAAATGGGAGAAAGTGCTGGCTGATGCTGCCGTGTTCCATTGTTCGGGTATCACTTGTGCCATCAGCCGTGATGCGATGGAATCTACCATGGATGCCATTCAGTTGGCTGTTAGGGATGGTTTGACCATCGCCTGCGACATCAATTATCGCAAGAATCTTTGGGGATATGGTTTGGAACCACACGACGTGCTCTTCCAGATGATGCAGTATAGCGACATCATCTTTGGTGACCAGAACGAGTGGGAGGTGGCAAGTGGCGTGCCTCATATTCCTTTCGAGGCATTGGATGAAAACTATGTGATAGACAAGGATGCTTACTTGGCTTACTTCCGCAAGATGCACAAGCTCTTCCCGAAGTGTAAGAAGATGGTGATGGCAGTGCGCAACCAGATAGCCAGCAGTCATCACACGTTGGGTGGCTTGCTCTATGATGCCAAGGAAGATAAGCTCTATACCTCTAGAATCTACGATATTCAGCCGATTATCGACCCTATGGGGGTAGGCGATGCCTTTGTAGCCGCTTATATACATGCCCATCAGAAGTGGGGCGATGAGAATCAGTATTGCTTGGACTTCTCTCTATCGGCAAGTGCCATCAAGAATACGATACCTGGTGACCAAAATCTTGTATCAGAAGAAGAAATCATCAATAATATGACAGCCACTGGAGGAAGAATTCAGCGATAATGATAAAGGGCAGC
>DKCU01000011.1:0-16806 GCA_002451555.1 Candidatus Segatella albertsiae | reverse complement strand
GCTGCCCTTTATCATTATCGCTCACTATGGTTGGCTTTCTCCTTCCACATATTCTTCCATGAACATGTGCTCGCCATCGAACACGGCGTAGGTGAACTGCCATATCCAGTCGCCGAGAATCATCATGCGAGTCTTTTTGCTCAGCATGAGATCTAGCTCGATATGGCGATGACCGAACATGAAGTAGTCGATGTCCTTGTGGCTCTGCATATATTGCTTGGCGAATCGCACTAAGAACTCTTTCTTTTCGCCCATGTATGGCTCTTCCTTTCCGTCGGCACGTTTCAAGCGGCTATGCTTCGCCCAGTTCAATCCCAATGCCATTCCCCAGCGAGGATGGATGGCATTCAAGAGACGCTGGCAGGTGCGGTCGTGGAACATCGCCTTCAAGAGCTTGAACTTCTTGTCAGGGTCTCCTAGTCCGTCGCCATGAGCCAGGAAGAACACCTTGTCGTATATCTCTACGGTTTGAGGCTTGTGATGCACGAAGACACCACACTCTTCTTCTAAATATCCGTAAGTCCAAAGGTCATGGTTCCCGGTGAAGAAATGCACTTCCACGCCCATATCAGTTAGTTCGGAAAGCTTGCCCAAGAATCGGGTGTAGCCCTTTGGTACGACATATTTATATTCATTCCAAAAGTCGAACATGTCGCCTAGTAGGTAGATGGCGGCTGCCTTGTTTTTGATGCTGTCGAGGAAACGAACCAAGCGGCGCTCCTGCATTCGAGCATGGGGAATGGCTAGTGACCCCAAGTGGGCATCGGAAAGAAAATATACGTTTTTCATAAGCGGAACGTTTTAAGTGAAGAGTTAAGAGCGAAGAGTGAAGGAATTCTCTTGTCTTTATTCGAAACCGAGTTCAACGCGAGCTTCTTCGCTCATCATACTTTGATCCCAAGCAGGTTCGAACACGAGGTTGACGTTAGCTGATTTCACGCCTTCCACGCTATCCACCTTGGTGCGGACATCCTCTAGGATGAAGTCGGCGGCAGGGCAGGATGGGGCAGTAAAGGTCATGTCGAGATCTACGTTGCCATCGTCCTTCACGTCAATCTTGTAAATCATGCCGAGGTCCCAGATGTTTACTGGAATTTCAGGGTCGTAAACGGTCTTGAGTACATCTACGATTTTCTCTTCTATCTTTGTCTTTTCTTCTTGTGTCATACTATGTTTGTGTTGCGCAAAAACAGAAAATGCTATCTTTGCAGTTTTACTTGACTGCAAAGATAGCATAATTTGCAGAGAATACAAAATAATTGTATCTTTATTTTGACAATTCATTCTTATTAAGGCATGAAATGTGCGTAAATTTACAATTTTCCTTTGTCGTGGTAAGAATAAAATGCCCCATCTGTTACGATAACATGGTCCATGAAGAAGAAACGCATGATTTCACATGCCTTGGCTACTTGGGCTGTGAGCAGGTCGTCGTTCTTGCTCGGTGAGGGACTGTTACTTGGATGATTGTGGCAAAGGGCGAGGATTGTAGCGTTGTTAAGGCACATCTCCTTGATGATAAGCCGGATGTCAATAGCTGTTTCTGTGATTCCTCCGTGGGAGATTCTTTCTGCCTTGATCAGCTTGAAGTTTTGGTTCATCATCAGAATCCAGCCTTCTTCTACGTCCAGGTCTTGCATGCGAGGGAGCATGTAATTGTAAATGGCTAAGGAAGAGCCTAGGTCTGGTCTTGTTCCAAGTTTGTCTAATGCTCGTCTTTTGCCTAGTTCGCAAGCTGCGAGCAAAGTAATGGCTTTGGCAGGTCCCATGCCCTTGTAGTGTTGTAATTCTAGAAGAGTCATTTTGCCCAATGTGTTCAGATTGTTTTCGCAATCGTTGAGAATGCGTTTCATCAATTCAACGGCACTTTCGTTACGGGAGCCGGAACCGATGAGGATGGCGCAAAGTTCAGCGTTGGATAACGCACTTGGACCTAATCTTTCGAGGCGTTCGCGAGGTTGGTCTTCTGAAGCCCACTTCGCAATGGATAGTTTTTCGCTCATATAATGAATGTTTTATAAAAGAGTTTTCACGATTGTTTGTCCTCTTGTTTGCTCATGAAATGAGTTTTCGCATTTTAAACGATTGTATCAAGGACTTGTTCTCGCTTGTTCAAAAGTTGTTCTTATTATATAGAGTGTCTTGTTATTTGAAAGTCTTATTATTTATAGAATGTCTTATTGTAAGCACTAAACTCGCTTTGTCCCAATATACAGCGCTTCCACCATGCTGATAAGAATCCACATCCATACCCCATTAATTGGGTGAATGCAGCGCGGATGCTCAATAGTCCAATCTTAATGCTTTTGTTCTGATGAGCACTATCTATACAGAGTGCAATACAATAGAGAATGATGAAAAACAGTCCGATGCAGCCCAATGCAGCCATGCCGTTTCCCAACATAGGGAAGATATGGTCTGTTCCTATCGTATATGGCAAGAATCCAAAGAACAAGAGTAAGAGCGTGCCTATCACTCCCACGGTGAAAACCATAGGAAGAAGATGTACGAGTTTGAGACTCTCTGGATATTTCTTGTAGAGGTTAATGCGTGCGATGCCACTATTATAGACTTGTCGCCAGAACTTGCGGAAGTCGGTGCGACGTTTGTGCCATACCCATGCCTTAGGGAAGAGACGGCACTTGCACCCAGCTTTAAAAATGCGGATAGAGAAGTCGATGTCCTCACCGAAACGCATATTGGAAAAACCATTCAATTTGAGGTAAATATCCTTGCGGATGCCCATGTTGAATGAACGAGGATAGAATTTATCCATTTTCTTCTTTCCGCCACGGATGCCACCAGTGGTGAAGAAGGATGTCATGGAATAAGAAATTGCTTTTTGGGTATCTGTAAATGATGAGTGAGCCTTGTCTGGACCGCCGAAAGCATCGGCTGCCTCATGGTTCAATTCATCACTTATAGCTTGTAGATAACCTTCTGGAAGGACAACATCGCTATCGAGTATCAAGAGATATTCACCCGAAGCTCTTTCGGCGCCATAATTTCGGCTCTGTCCTGGCCCGGAGTTTTCCTTAAAATAATAATGTATATCCATCATGTCTTTGTAGCGGTTACAAACTTCTTGACACGGAATCTGCGAACCATCCTCGACGATGATTACCTCGAAGTCCTTGACCGTTTGGTGGGTCAAACTCTCCAAAAGTTCATTTACCTCATCGGGACGATTATATACAGGAACAATGATGGAATACTTCATAAAACAATTTAAATTTAAATGTGGCAATCACGACACGTTTTGCATCGTAATTGTCACAGAATAGCTATATTACTCGCTTACACGACCGAGGTAACTGCCGTCACGAGTGTCAACCTGAATGGTCTCGCCCTCGTTGACGAACAAAGGTACTCGAACCTCAGCACCAGTCTCCAAAGTAGCAGGCTTTGTCGCGTTTGTGGCAGTATTGCCCTTGACACCTGGCTCAGAGTGAGTAATCTTCAATGTAGTCTTAGCTGGCATCTCGGCCAAGAGGATAGTGCCGTCAGAAGTGTCGGTAACAACCTCTACAACATCGCCTTCCTTCATGTATTGACCGCCAGTTACGTTCTCCTTGGCGATAGGCACCTGCTCGAAAGTCTCCTGGTTCATGAAGATGCAACCTGTAGCATCCTCGTAAAGATACTGATAAGGGCGACGCTCAACACGAACATCCTCCAACTTGAAACCAACCTGGAAAGTACGCTCCAACACACGACCATCGGCTACGTTCTTCAACTTGGTGTTCATGACAGTATTACCCTTACCTGGCTTTCTGTGCTGAAAGTCGATGCAAACCCAAACTTTGCCATCCATACGGATGCAAGTACCAATCTTAATTTCCTGTGAATTAATCATTTTGTTTATCTTGAATTTTACTATATAATCTGAAAAACGGTGCAAAGTTACGGTAAAATCACGAAAAACCCAAGCAATTATCGAAAAAAACATAAATATTTAAGCTAATTTTGGTAGATTTCTTGGTTATTTCAGAAATAATGCGTAATTTTGCAGCCCGAAAGGAGCATTACGCCCTTATTTTTAGAATATTAATTAAAAAAATAATAAAGAAAAATGAAAAGAACATTTCAGCCTCACAATCGTCGTCGCGTGAACAAGCATGGCTTCCGCGAGCGTATGGCAACAAAGAATGGTCGTCGCGTATTGGCTTCTCGCCGTGCTCATGGCCGTAAGAAGTTAACTGTATCTGACGAGCACCACGGAAAATAATCCGTTGCTATCGTTTGATAGTCGATGACATTAAAAGCAGCAAGGAGATTTCTTTGCTGCTTTTTGTGTTTATAGGCACTTAAAGTGCAAAAAATGGTCTTTTTATTTTGTATTGTCTTCGATTTGCACTATCTTTAGATAAGATAGGCTGTATCTCAACAATAAAAAAATAAAAAATGGTCTTTTTATTTTGTATTGTCTTCGATTTGCACTATCTTTGCAGAAAAAATGAATAAGAATGACTTCATCTGAGTTTATAAACAAGTTCAAGAGCAAGTACCTGTGGGGGAATCTCGTGGCGATGGTTGTCGTGGTGATTCTCCTTTGTGTCGGTGTGAAATACGGCATAGACATTTATACTCATCACGGTGAGGCTATAGCCATACCTGATATTAGACATAAAAGTTTTGACGATGCGCAGCGTATCTTGGATGACGCTGGTCTAGAGATAGAGGTAACGGATACTGGCTATGTCAGGAATCTACCTCCTGACTGCATCTTGGAACAATCGCCTGCTCCTGGCGAGCGAGTTAAGTCTGGTCATGTGATATACGTGACGATTAATGCGGGGCATACCCCTACAATCACGATTCCTGATGTCATCGACAATAGCTCCTTGCGTGAGGCCATGGCGAAATTGACTGCCATGGGATTTAAACTCGGACCTCCGCAGTACATACCTGGTGAGGAAGATTGGGTATATGGAATACTCGTCAAAGGAAGACATGTTGTCGCAGGCGATAAGGTTTCCATAGATGCGGTACTCACCATACAAGTGGGAAATGGACAGCGTGATGCTGGCGACTCTGTCAACTTCGTAGATCCAATCAACCATCATGACGAGTTTGAGGAGGAAAAGGAAAATGATGGTGGTGACGAGGATGGCTTTGAGGTCGTTCCAGGGACAGAAACAGTCGAACCGCCAGTACCATCGCATTCGCATAATCAAAACGAAGTCGTAGAGTAATGGTAAGTAAAGAGTGTGGAACGAAAAGTTAAGTGTGAAGAATTCAAATGTTTTTTTGATGAATCTATTTAATTATATATATAATAAGGTGTATGCTCCTGTGGAGGATGATTTTGGGTTGGATGATGCTGGCGACATCGAGGAACTTTCTGATGAAGTATCTTCTGCTTCAGAGGCCGAAGGTGGACTTTACGAACATTGGAGAGTCGAGGTAGATGCCAATCAAGACCCAGTCAGAATAGACAAGTACCTTGCCGACAAGATGGCTTATCAGAGTCGAAACCGTATTCAACAGGCGGCGGATGCTGGCTTTATCCAAGTCAACGGAAAGCCGGTGAAGAGCAACTACAAGGTGAGACCGAATGATGTGGTGACACTGATGATGGATCGTCCTCGTCATGAGACAAGTATCAAGCCCGAGGAGATAGCTATCAACGTGGTTTATGAAGATGACCAGTTGATGGTGGTCAACAAAGAGGCTGGCATGGTGGTGCATCCTGGGGCGGGCAACTTCCATGGCACTCTTATCCAAGCTGTAGCTTGGCATTTACGAGATATGCCAGAGTTTGATGCCAATGATCCAGAGGTAGGCTTGGTGCATCGCATCGACAAGGATACTTCGGGGTTACTCGTGGTGGCTAAAACTCCGGGTGCAAAGACTTCTCTTGGCAAGCAATTTTTCAACAAGACAACGCATCGTCGATACAATGCTTTGGTTTGGGGAAACATAGTAGAGGATGAAGGTCGCATCGAAGGAAATATTGGGCGTGACCCCAAGAATCGCCTTCGTATGAAAGTCTTCGAGCCGGCTAGCGGTATAGGTAAGAGTGCTGTCACGCATTATCGCGTGTTGGAACGTTTCGGTTACACCACGTTGGTGGAGTGTATCCTGGAGACGGGGCGTACTCATCAAATACGTGCTCACATGAAGCATATCGGTCATCCGCTCTTCATGGATGAGACCTATGGCGGGGCAGAAATTCTCAGAGGTCAGCGCAGTAGTAGCTACAAAGCATTCATCCAAAACTGTTTCAAGCTTTGTCCACGTCAGGCACTTCATGCCAAGACCTTGGGCTTTGTGCATCCGACAACCAAGGAGCAAATGGATTTCGACAGCGAGTGGCCGGATGACTTCAGACAGTTGATAGAGAAATGGCGTGGTTTTATTGCAGGGACAACGCAAGATACGTTCCAGACAAGATAAAACTATATTTCAGGCATGATAAAACAATGTTTTAATAGATATAAAACTACATTTTAAATCATATAAAAATGGAAAATAACAAAAGAACGATAGCCATCGTATGTGGTGGTGATTCTTCTGAGCACGACGTATCATTGCGCTCAGGTCAGGGCTTGTACTCTTTCTTCGACAAAGAGCGTTATAACATATATATAGTGGATGTCAAGGGAACCGACTGGCATGTCGCTTTCGACAATGGTGAGACTGCCGAGATAGACAAGAACGACTTCTCTTTCGTGAAGGATGGTCAGCGTATGTACTTTGACTATGCTTATATCACGATTCATGGGCAGCCAGGTGAGAATGGCGTGATGCAAGGTTACTTCGACCTCATTCACTTGCCTTACTCTACTAGTGGTGTGCTCGTTGAGGCTATGACTTTTGACAAGTATGTACTCAATAACTACCTTCGTGGCTTTGGCATCAATGTGGCTGATAGCATCTTGCTCCGTCGTGGCGAACAGTATGACGAGGAGGCTATCGCCAAACGTTTGGGGATGCCTTGTTTTGTGAAGCCTGCTGCTGATGGTAGTAGCTTCGGCGTGTCTAAGGTGAAGGAGGCAGATCAGTTGGGTCCAGCTCTTCGTGTTGCTTTCATGGAGGCAGAGGAAGCGATGGTGGAAGGCTTCATGGATGGTACGGAGATTTCTCAGGGTATCTACAAGACCAAGGACAAGTGTGTGGTGTTCCCTGCTACCGAGGTAGTGACCAGCAACGAGTTCTTCGACTATGATGCCAAGTACAATGGGCAGGTACAGGAGATAACTCCAGCTCGTCTCGCTCCAGAGACAGCCGAGGAAGTTGCCAAGACCACTTCTCGTATCTACGACATTCTCCATGCCAATGGCATCATCCGTATCGACTATATCATCACGAAGGATGAGAATGGCAAGGACAAGGTCAATATGCTCGAGATCAATACTACTCCGGGTATGACCCCAACCAGCTTCATTCCTCAGCAGGTGCGTGCTGCTGGTCTTGACATCAAGGATGTGCTCAGTGACATCGTAGAGAATCAGTTTTAAAAACGATACACTATGAAGATTCCACAAGAATTTGATACCATTCGCCCTTGGGAGCCTGAAGACCTTCCCGAGGTGTTCGACCGATTGCTCTCGAACGATCAGTTTAAGCAAGTGTTGGCTTATCTTTATCCACAGGTTCATTTCGAGGTGATAGCTCAAAAACTGAAGGCATGCAAGACCAATATGGAGTTCCAGTTGGCTTTCGCTTACGATTTCGTGCATGGTCTCTTGAAAAAGGCGGCTACAGGCTGTGAGATGGATTGCTCGTCTATCGACTCTACTCGCAACTATACTTTCATCAGTAATCATCGTGACATTGTGCTGGATTCAGCCATTTTGGATGTGTTGCTCGTTGATAACAAGTTTACCACCACTTGTGAGATAGCCATAGGCGACAATCTTCTGTCCTTGCCTTGGGTCAAGGACTTGGTGCGAGTCAACAAAGCGTTCATTGTGGAACGTGCGCTGACCATGCGACAGATGCTGATGTCGAGTAAGCGTCTTTCCGACTATATGCACTTCTCCATCCTGAAGAAACATGAGAACATCTGGATCGCTCAGCGTGAGGGACGTGCCAAGGACAGCAACGACCGTACCCAGAAGTCCATCCTTCAGATGATGTCGATGGGAGGCGAGGGGAGTATTATCGAGCGATTGAAGCAACTGCATCTCGTACCATTGTCCATCAGCTACGAGTACGACCCTTGCGATTTCTTGAAGGCTAAGGAGTTTCAGCAGAAACGAGATGATGCCGATTGGAAGAAAGGACCTACCGATGACCTTGTAAGTATGCAGACGGGTATCTTCGGTTATAAGGGACATGTGCATTATCATGCAGCTCCTTGCCTGGATGAGTACCTTGATAGTCTCGATCCAGATATGCCGAAGCAGGATATATATAATAAGGTGGCTGCTTACATCGACCAACAGATACACAGCAACTATCGCCTGTATCCTGGTAACTATGTGGCTCTTGACCTTTTGGAAAATTCTGCAGCTCATCAAGAGCATTATACCGAAGAACAGAAGAGCGTATTTGAAAAATACGTTGCAGGGCAGCTTGCCAAGATAGAACTTCCAAACAAAGACGAAGCTTTCTTGAAGGAACGTTTGCTCACGATGTATGCTAATCCTGCAAGAAACTACGAAGCAACGGTTGCAGAATAAGGATAGTATAGACAATATCTTCCATAAAAAAGCTGTGTCCTTGATGGGATACAGCTTTTTTGTGTATTGTATAGTGTAAAGAAATATTTGTTTAGATACCTTTCTCTGCGATACACTCCATCTCTATCAGCCAACCTGGTCGGCAGACTTTCGCCTCCACGATGATGTGGGGTATCTGGGGATAGAACTGGTTCATCAGGTGTTCCACGGTTTGGTAATCGGAGATGTCGCGGAGATAGATGATGAAGTATTGGATGTCGGTCATCAGGGCATCGCCGTCCTTGAGCAATTCGCCGATGTTCTCCAAGAGGCGACCTGTTTGGCGCACGATGTCGCCAGGATATACCACGTTGCCAAACTTGTCGATGCTGGCTGTTCCTGAGATGAAATACATCTGCTTGTTAGGCAGATTGAGGCGTGTGCCTCTCTCGAAGGCTACCCCGTAGTCGTGGGTAGGGTTGAGGTATTCCAGGGCTTGCAGGTATTTCTTGTCGCTTTCCTTGATGTTAGGGACGGTAAGAAAGTCGATGGCAACAGAAGCGTGTCTCACGGGCGTTGCTCCACCGATGCCTGTGCTGGCGATATAGTGGGTCTCTGCGGTGAGTCCATGTTTGTCGAAGATGTCGTTGCGAGCATCTACCACTCCTTGGTAGTTCACGTCGATATTCGTGACGTAAATCCAAGTACGTACCAAGTTGCGAGACATAGTCAAGTCCTTGCCTTCTATGCTCTTCAGGTATTTGTCGAAAAGCAAGGCGGTCTGTTGGTAGGAATCCTTTCCCTTGGCTTCCTTTTCTGTCAAGCGAAGACTTTGAAAGATGATGTCGGTAGGGGTATCTGTGGTCTTTACCAACAAGGAAACCTTGCAGCCGCTTAGTGGCGTTTGCTCCACGATGCTGCAAGCTGTCTTGGAAAGAAACTCTTGGTAGAGCAAAGACTCCTTGAAGTCATCTATTTGGTTTTGGGCATCGCTGAGGAAGACCTTGCAGTATTGCAAGGTGCGATGGTGGTTGAGTTGCTCACTGTCGAGATGATTTCCTAATTTGAGATATAAATAGTTGAGACGGTCGTTGAACGTACCTTTGGTCTCAGGGGCAATAATCGTGTAATGATCCATTTTGTCTTGTTTGGTAAATATGCAAATATCTAATTGTACTTGCAAAGTTACAGAGATTATTTGTAATACGGAAATGAATGGTTTTAGTTTTAGCGAGAATACCTACTAATGGGGAATGGAAAAAGCTAAGATGCCTAGCCGCTTACTTATATTTAGGTATGGTCTTGCTATACTGTTTTTAGTATATATCCATACGTTATGATATAAGCATGGCTAAGCATCTTAGTGTTATGATTTATCTTTTGAAAGTCATGTCTTACAATGATTCAAGCATGCGCTTGATAACCACCTCGGCGGAAATCTCACGGTTGGCAGCCTCTGGGATGACAAGGCTATTCTTGCTCTCGATGACATCGTCGGTCACAATCAAGCCACGGCGCACTGGTAGGCAGTGCATGAAGCAACCGTTGTTGGTCCAGCTCATGTGTTCCTCGTCGATGGTCCAGCTCATGTCCTTGCTCAATATCTGTCCGTACTGTGCTGGGTCTTTCACACCCGGGCAACTCCAGTTCTTGGCATAGACGAAGTCTGCGCCTTCGAGTGCCTTCTTCTGGTCGTATTCCACCTTGGCATTGCCCACGAACTTAGGATCGAGCTCATAGCCCTCTGGCTGTGTGACCACGAAATCCACATCGGCAGCGTTCATCCACTGTGCGAATGAGTTAGGCACAGCCTGAGGCAAGGCACGGCAATGAGGTGCCCAAGTCAATACTACCTTAGGACGAGCCACCTTCTTGTGCTCTTCGATGGTGATGAGGTCGGCGAATGCCTGGAGAGGGTGAACGGTAGCGGTCTCCATGGCGAACACTGGGCGACCGCTGTACTTTACGAATTGGTTGACGATGGTCTCGGCGTAGTCGTAGTCACGGTCTTTCAAACCAGCGAAGCTACGTACACCGATGAGGTCGCAGAAGCTACCCATCACAGGGATGGCCTCCAGCAAGTGCTCGCTCTTGTCGCCATCCATGATGACACCACGCTCGGTCTCCAACTTCCATGCGCCGGCATTCACATCGAGCACAATAACGTTCATGCCGAGGTTCATCGCTGCCTTCTGTGTGCTCAAGCGAGTACGGAGACTGTTATTGAAAAATATCATCAGCAAGGTCTTGTTCTTGCCCAACTCTTGATAACCGAAACGGTTGGCTTTCACTTCCTGAGCCTCGGCGAGAGCTGCTTTCAAGTCGCCAAGGTCTTCCACATTAAAGAATGTCTTCATCTTGTTTATATTTTTTACTTGTTATTTCTGTTGTATTATTGTTTTCTGCCTAGAAGTTTGCAAAGTTTGCATGCAAACCTTGCAAACTTTGCAGAAACCTAGACTTGGTATAGACTTGGTACGGAGATGGTACGGAGTTGGTACGGAGAAGAGTCATTTGAATTCTTCACTCTTCACTCTTCACTCTTCACTCTTCACTCTTCGTTCTTTACTTACGAATCTGGCCATTTCCTGTAATCAACCACTTGTAAGTGGTGATTTCCTCCAATGCCATAGGTCCGCGAGCACCAAGCTTTTGGGTACTGATACCAATCTCTGCTCCGAGTCCAAACTGTGAACCATCGGTGAAACTGGTAGGAGCGTTGACATAGACGCAAGCGGCATCTACCAAAGCTTCAAACTTCTTCTGGGCAGCCTCATCATTTGATACGATGCTCTCGCTATGACCGCTTCCGTAGGTGGCGATGTGCTCCAGGGCCTCATCTTCCGATGCCACGGTCTTGATGGCAAGTTGCATACTCATCCATTCCGTAAACCAAATGCCTTCCTCAGCCTTATATAATAAGGTGTCAGGATAGTGCCCCTTCAACGCCTCGTAAGCCTTGGCATCTGCATGAATCTTCACCTCACGTTTAGAAAGGTCTTCGCATAGCGTTGGAAGGTCGTTCAAACGCTGTTCGTGGATGAGAAGTGTGTCGAGCGTATTGCAGACACTGCATCTTCTGCACTTGGCATTGGTGATGATGCGCTTGCCCATCTCCGCGTCGCCGTCCTTGTCGAAGTAGCAATGTACTACGCCTGCTCCCGTCTCGATGACAGGTACCTTGGCGGTGTCGCGAACAAAGTTGATGAGTCTTTTTCCTCCCCGAGGAATGCAGAGGTCGATGTATCCCACGGCGTTCAGCATCTCGCCCGTAGCCTCATGGGTGGCAGGGAGGAGTGTCACCACGTTAGGGTTGACACCAAAAGTTTTCAACACCCTGTGGATAAGTTCGACACCCGCTGAGTTAGAGACAGTTGCATCCTTGCTTCCTTTCAGTACGCACGCATTTCCACTCTTGAAGCAGAGGGAGAAAACATCGTAGGTTACATTAGGGCGTGACTCGTAAATCATGCCGATGACACCGAAAGGAACGGCTACTCTTTGCAGGTGCAAGCCATTGTCGAGGGTCTTGTCCTTCAAGATTCTTCCAAGCGGTGAGGGCAAGGTGCTGACGTGTCTCATATCCGCTGCGATGTCCTGGAGTCTTTGCTCCGTGAGTTGCAGTCGGTCGTAAAGCGGATTCGCCTTGTCCATCTTGGCCAAGTCCTCGGCATTCGCTGCAAGGAGTGCAGGAGTCTCGGCGATGATGGCATCAGCCACCGCCTGCAGGATTTCATTACGCTTGTCATCGGTCAGCAAGCCTAAAGTCTTGCTTGCCGCCTTCACTCTTTGGAAAGTCTCTTTCAGTTCCATTCGCTATTCCTTTCTTCTTTTAATGATAAGATTCTTGTAAGATTACAAGATGGCTTGTAGAAGCATCTTTATATAGAAGCTACTTCGTTGGCAAAGGTAAGCATAAATATTGATAAAAGCAAACTTTATGCAAGAAAAAGAGCCTTTTTGATATGCAAATGGATAGTTATGCAATATAGATTTAGCAAATACCGTCTGCTGATTTCAGTTCCATGATAACGTTACCAACAATGTATAGGTCGCTCATCAAATGTCAGTAACATAGAAGTGGCTAATAATTAGGGTGTGTCATAAGTCATAATCAATTTTGTCCGACTTATGACACACCCTTTTTGTTATTGTTTCTTATAATTGACTCGTTAGTTACTGAAAAAATTGCTATTTCTTATTCTTTTCTTCCGGGTGTGCTATCAGATAGAGCTCCTTCTGCTTTTCTATTTCCCTTCGCAAGTCTTCCTTGTCAGGCAAGTAGAGCTTGTATTTCGCAGCAAACATTTGGTCATTCTTGGCGAGGGTAGAGTAGCGAGCCACATCCGAGTCGGTCTCAGCACAAAGGATGATGCCGATAGTTGGGTTGTCATCGGGTCCTTTTTTCATGTTGTCGTACATTTGTAAGTACATATCCATCTGTCCGACATCTTGGTATGTGATGCGATTTACCTTTAAATCGACCAGAATAAATGATTTGATGAGGTAATTGTAAAATACCAAGTCGATATAGTAGTCGTTCTCTTCTGTTCGGATATGCTGCTGGCGAGCTACGAGCGCATAACCCTTTCCCATCTCCATCAAGAATTTTTCCAAGTTGTCGATGATGGCGGATTCGAGTTTTGATTCCGCGAGGGATGTATCCTCTGGTAGCCCGAGGAATTCCAAGACAACAGGCGATTTGATGAATTCTAATTTGTCTTGCTGATACTCCTTGGTCTTGTCCTTCATTTCTTTTATGACAGGTTGCTTGTCCTTAGACATGAGCAGGCGCTCATAATATAAGGTGTTGATGTTGCGGTTGAGAGTGCGATAGCTCCATCCTTGTTCGAATGCCTCCTTAGCATACCACTCACGAGCCTTTTTGTCTTCTACTCTGATAAGACGCTCGTAATGAGACCAAGGCAGAATATGTAATTCAGATTGCTCAGGCATTGCCTGACTTTTTGATGAAGCGAAGAAGATTTCTCAGACAGTGTCTGCTGAATTGCTCCTTTAAATTCAGCAGACAGTGTCTGCTGAATTGGTAAATTGCTAAAATTCAAGTAAAACTTCCGAAATGTTCTTATATTAGTCTCAGAATATCCCTTTCCGAATTCTTCGGTGAGTGCAGCCGAAGCCACTTCTATCACGTGCTTTCCATACTCTGCACGTGATGCACCGTGTTGTTCTTCTTCTACGATACGTTGTCCGATTCTCCAGTTTCTTTCCACGAGGGAATAATTGACGGCAGCAAAAGCCTTGCTGCGAGCCTTGCTGACAATGGAGCGCAAGTCTTTGACCAACGTCTTGTCCTCACCTTCATATATCTTATCTATCTGTGCCATGATGTATCCGATTTAGTTCTTTAAAACTGCAAAGATAGTGCTTTCTTTTGAAAAAGCAATGTTTCTCTACGCTTTTCTTTCTGTTTATATTATAGAAAATCAATTATAGGATTTCTATAATTGTTTGGAATGTCGTATCTTTGCATTGATAATAAGGTAGTTATGGTATATCTGTATATATAAAGATTAATCGCCATTACATAATTGTTGTAACACAAATTGTATAATGGCGATATTCGTATATGGAAGGAAAGGTTACTTCTCCTTCGGTCTTGGTACAAACTCGGTGTGGAGGGTCTCCATCGGATGTTCCTTCAGGTTGACGAGGATGTTGGGCGTGTTGCCGTTGGCGATGATGACCTTGATGCCGGCGTTGGCTACCTCCTGGGCGGTATGAGCCTTGGATGTCATGCCGCCTCTGCCGTGGCTGCTCTTGCTTGCCTGGATATACTCGCTGATGTCTCGGTCATAATATACCGATGGGATGATGCGGGTATTCGGGTCGCTTGGGTCGCCATTGTAGATGCCATCGACGTTGGTGAGGAGGATGAGGGTGTCGGCCTTCATCATCTTCGCAATCAAGCCCGACAACTCGTCGTTATCCGTAAACATCAACTCGGTGATGCACACGGTATCGTTTTCGTTGACGATAGGTAGCACGCCGTTCTCCAGCATCACTTGCATACAAGCCTCCTGGTTCTTGTACTGCTCCTCGGCACCGAAGTTCTCCTTCATGGTCAATACCTGACCTATCTTTATCTTGTATTCACGGAAGAGGTTGTAATACAAACCTACGAGTTTCACCTGTCCGATAGCAGAGAACAACTGACGTTGCTCCACGCTGTCCAAGTGATGATCCACATGATGCTCTGCTCTTCCTGCCGCCACGGCACCGGAAGAAACCAGTATCACCTCATAGTCGTGTCGGCGAAGCCAAACGAGTTGGTCAACGATTGCCGACATTCTTGTTACGTCCAATTTTCCGTCCTCCCGGGTCAGCACGTTGCTGCCCACCTTTACTACGATTCGCTTTCCCATGATTTAAGTAAGTGAAGAGTGAAGAACGAAGAGTGAAGAATTCAATAGCCTTGGTGGACTACTTCTCTTGGGTTCTTGCTCTTAAAATTAATTTTTATGTTGTATGTATATTAATGTAAAATGAAGAGTGAAGAACGAAGAGTGAAGAATCCAATAGCCTTGTTATATCAAATCCTTAATCAATAAAGCAAGAGAATTCTTCACTCTTCACTCTTCGTTCTTCACTTCTTATTGTCTTTCTCTCTAATCTCGACCCTTCTAATCTTGCCCGATATGGTCTTTGGCAGTTCGTCCACGAACTCGATGATGCGAGGGTACTTGTAAGGAGCTGTCTCATGCTTCACATGGTCTTGCAACTTCTTGACAAGGTCTGGACCAACCATGCTCTTGTATTCATCTTTCAATACGACGGTTGCTTTCACCACCATGCCTCGGATAGGGTCTGGTACACCTGTGATGGCGCATTCCACAACGGCAGGATGGGTCATCAAGGCATTCTCCACCTCGAAAGGACCGATGCGATAGCCCGAACTCTTGATGACATCGTCGATTCTTCCCTCAAACCAGTAGTAGCCTTCCTCGTCACGCCAAGCCATATCGCCCGTGTGATAATAGCCATCGTGCCAAACCGACTTGGTCTGCTTGTCGTCACGATAGTAATACTTGAACAGTCCGAGTGGCTTGTCATCGCCGATGCGGATGCAAATCTCGCCCTTCTCTCCATCCTCGCATTCCGTCATGTCGGGGCGGAGGATATGCACATCGTATTGAGGGTTAGGCTTGCCCATGCTTCCAGGCTTCGGCTTAATCCAAGGGAAGGTGCCGAGCGTCATGGTGGTCTCGGTTTGTCCGAAGCCCTCGTATATCTGGATGCCCGTCAGTCTCTGGAAAGTCTCAGCCACGGATGGATTCATCGCCTCGCCCGCTGTGGTGCAGTATTCGAGACTGCTGAGGTCGTACTTGGAGAAGTCCTCTTGTATCATGAAACGATAGATGGTAGGAGGGGCGCAGAAGGAAGTGATGTGGTATTTCTCTATCTGGCGCATAATCTTATCCGCCGTAAACTTCTCGTGGTCGAAGACGAACACGGTGGCTCCGGCAAACCATTGCCCGTAGAGTTTGCCCCATACCGCCTTGCCCCAACCAGTATCGGCTACGGTAAGATGGATGGAGTTCTCGTGCAGGTTGTGCCAATATACACCCGTGGTAAGATGACCGAGGGCATAGAGGTGGTCGTGTGCCACCATTTTTGGTTCGCCCGTCGTGCCCGATGTGAAGTACATCAAGAGGGTGTCCTCGTTGGTATTCACATGTTCTGGGCGAACGAAAGGAGCGCACTCGTTCCATTCCTTCATCCAGTCGTGGAATCCCTCTGGGATGTCTGGACCGATGCTCACCAAGGTCTTGACGGTAGGGCTCTCCGGCATTGCCTCCTGTATCTGTTCCACCACATAGTCGTCGCCACAGCAGATGATGGCCTTCACGCTAGCCGCATTGTTGCGATAGATGATGTCGTGCTTGGTGAGCATGTGGGTGGCAGGGATGGCGACGGCTCCTATCTTGTGGAGGCCGAGCATGGCGAGCCACCATTGGTAGTGACGTTTCAAGATGAGCATCACCTTGTCGTCGTGTCCGATGCCGAGGCTTTGGAAGTAGGCGGCGGCCTTGTCGCTCTGCTCCTTCAAGTCCTTGTAAGTAAAGCGGATTTCCTCGCCTCGCTCGCTGGTCCAAAGCAGAGCCACGTGGTCGGGCTTGATTTTCGCCCACTCGTCCATCACGTCGTAGGCGAAGTTGAAATCCTCTGGTATGAT
>DKCU01000038.1 GCA_002451555.1 Candidatus Segatella albertsiae | reverse complement strand
AATTTAATTCCGCCAACGAGTACATAATATATGATCGCATACTATTTACAAAGAGATTTTATGCATAAATATTTGCGATATATTGTATTAATTACTAAAAGGTTGTTAAATACAAAAGGGGAAAATAAACTTCCAAACTTTTCTTTCCGTCTAAACTAGCGTAACAATTCTTATCAGAAAATATAACAATAAAAATTATACAAGATGAACAAAACTTTAGAAAAAACATTGCTAGGCATCATGCTTTCAGCTTTTCCTCTTATAGGAATGCAAGCCAAGCAATGGACACTCAAAGAATGCATCAACTATGCGTTGGAAAACAACATCAGTCTGCAAAAAACGCAATTAAAGAAAGCCAGCGCCAACGAGGATTACCTACAATCCAAGGCTGCTCTGTTGCCATCTTTGTCGGCCAACACCAATCAGAACGTCAGCTACACTCCATGGGTAGCAAGTGGTATCAGTGGCGATGGCTATACGAAATCCTCTGTCGATAAAGTATATTACAATGGTTCTTATTCCGTTATGGGAAATTATACCATATGGAATGGCAACAAGAATACCAACCAGGTGAAACTGAACAAGTTGGTCACTGAAGCCGCTGCCTTGGATTCCGCTGTCCAAGCTCAAAACTTACAGGAGCAAATCGCCACATTGTATATTCAGATTTGCTACTCTACAGAAGCCATCAAGGTAAACAAGGAAAGCTACAAGTCTAGTTTGGAAAACGAGAACCGTGGCAAAGAGTTTTTCAAGAATGGCAAGATGAGTCAGGCCGACCTTGCGCAACTCACAGCCCAGAGAGCCCAAGACGAATACAACATCGTTTCTGCCGAGAGCAACGTCAAGAACTACAAGCGACAACTGAAAGAATTGCTGCAAATCACCAATGACGACAACTTTGACGTTGTCATTCCAACTGCCACCGACGCACAGGCACTCGCTGAGATTCCTACTCTCAACAGCGTCTATGCTTCCGCATTGGACAATCGACCAGAAATCAAAAGCTATCAGAACATGATAGACCAAAGCGACCTGAACATCGCCATTGCCAAAGCCGGCAAGATGCCGACCATCAGTGCGAACGCAGGAGTATCGACCAGTTCTACTTCCATGAACAAAACCGCTTGGGGCACTCAGTTGAAGCAAAACTTTAACCTCGGCGGTGGATTCTCTGTCAGCATTCCTCTCTATGACAACAGAGCGACAAAGACCGCCATCAACAAGGCTAACATACAGAAACAAAGCAGTATGTTGGACTTAAAGGATGAGCAAACCAAACTATATTCTACCATCGAGAATTATTGGTTGCAAGCCAACACCAACCAGAGCCAGTTCAAGGCAGCCAAGGTGTCAACGGAAAGTGCTAAGACTTCATTCGACTTGCTGAGCGAGCAATTTAAGTTGGGATTGAAAAACATCGTGGAGCTTCGAACAGGAAAGGACAATCTCCTGAAGGCCCAGCAAAACGAACTGCAATCCAAATACCTGACTATCTTGAACATGGGAATGTTGAATTTCTATAAGAATGGAAAGGTAGAATAAGACATACCAAAACAGATAAAGATAGCTATCGAAAGAAATAAAGATAGGTATAGGAAAATAGAAAAATAGGTATAAGAAGATAGAAAAATAGGTATAGGAAATAAAAAGAAAAATAAGGGAATATGAAAAAGAAAATTTTCAGCAAAGTTTGGATTGCCGTCATTTTAGTGGTGATCGTAGCCATCGCAGCTTGGTTGCTTTCTGGTGGCAAGGAGAAAGAAGAAATCAATTTCAAGCAAGAAAAGGTTTCTACACACACATTGCAAAACAGCATTACTGCCACAGGTACCATCGAGGCTGTGACAAGTGTCACTGTAGGTACCCAGGTGAGTGGTATCGTCAACAAGCTCTATGTCGATTACAACTCAGTGGTAAAGAAAGGACAAGTGATTGCAGAACTGGACAAAACTAACCTGATTAGCGAGTTGAATACGGCAAAGGCCAATCTCGCAAGCATGGAAAGTAATCTCAGTTATCAAAATGCCAACTTGAAACGCTACCAAACCTTATACAAGAAGGGACTTGTCAGTGCAGACGAATACGAGAACGCACTTCTTGCCTACCGTCAAGCAAAAGAACAAGTAGCATCTTCTCGTGAGAGCGTACAGAAAGCACAAACCAACTTAGGTTACGCCACCATCACATCGCCTATCGACGGCACCGTGATTTCCAAGAGCGTGGAAGAAGGACAGACAGTGGCAGCAAGCTTCAATACCCCTGAACTTTTCACCATTGCCAAGGACTTGAAGAACATGCAGGTAATCGCTGACGTGGATGAGGCCGACATAGGCGAAGTGACTGTAGGAAACCGTGTGACATTCACTGTAGATGCCTATCCTGACGATACATTCGAAGGTGTCGTTAAGCAAGTTCGCCTTGAGGCTACCACAACCAACAATGTCGTTACATATCAGGTTGTAATCAGCGCACAAAACGCAGACCTGAAACTGAAACCAGGTCTTACTGCAAATGTTACCATCTTCACCAAGGAGCAAGCCAACATCTTGAGCGTACCTAACAAGGCTCTGCGATTCACTCCTACCAAGGAGACTGTGGGCAAAGACATGAAGATAGTAGATTGCAAGGGTAAGAACAAAGTTTGGACACTCAATGGAAAGACCTTGACAGCTCATTCTGTCAACATTGGTCAGAGCGATGCCACCCACACCCAAATCATCAGTGGAATCAAAGAGGGGCAAAGCATTATCACAGAAATAGTTGTCAACACTCCTGACGAAGAGGATGGAGAACAAGAACAAAGCCAAGGTTTGATCAGCGGTCCTGGTCCAAGAGGTAAGAAAAAATAATAAGAAATATGGTTGAACAGAACAAGAATACTCAAGAGAACAAGAATACTCAAGAGAATAAGGACGCTCAGGAGAACAAGAAAGTTGTCATTGAGTTGGACAACGTAAAACGCAACTTCTTGGTGGGCGACGAGGTTGTACATGCACTCAAAGGCGTAAGTTTCAAAATTTACGAAGGAGAGTTCGTGACCATCATGGGTAAGTCGGGTTCTGGCAAATCTACCCTTCTGAACCAACTTGGCTGTCTCGATACCCCATCAAGCGGAGAATATTACCTGGATGGCGTAAGTGTTAGAACAATGTCACGCAATGACCGAGCAGTTCTCCGAAACAGGAAGATAGGCTTTATCTTCCAAAACTACAATTTGTTGCCAAAGACGACAAGCGTGGAGAATGTGGAGCTGCCATTGATGTACAATGCCAATGTAGGTCCGGAGGAGCGCAAGCAACGCGCCATCGAAGCACTGAAAGCCGTAGGATTGGGAGAGCGCCTTTACCACAAGAGCAACCAGATGTCGGGTGGTCAGATGCAGCGTGTGGCCATCGCCCGCGCCTTAGTCAACGACCCAGCGGTCATTCTTGCCGACGAGGCTACAGGTAACCTGGACACCAGGACAAGTTTCGAAATTCTGGTGCTGTTCCAAAAACTCCACGCAGAAGGACGAACCATCATCTTCGTGACCCACAACCCCGACATCGCCAACTACTCCAGCCGCAACATCGAACTGCGTGACGGACATATCATCAGCGATGAGTACAACCAGCACATACTCTCGGCGGCAGAGGGCTTGGCAGCGTTGCCAAAGAATACAGATGAGTAATGGGAATCATTTATAGAAAATATAGATGAGCAATAGAATCATTTAAGTATCAATCAAATGAATTATCAAAATCTATTTAAAATAGCCATCCGAGCCATAGCTGCCAACAAGATGCGCTCTTTCCTCACTGCACTGGGCATCATCATCGGTATCGCTTCCGTGATTACCATGCTGGCAATCGGTCAGGGTAGTAAGGCAAGCATCAAGGCGAACATAGCCGAGATGGGTTCCAACATGATCATGATTCACCCGGGTGCAGACATGAGAGGAGGCGTGCGACAGGACGCATCCTCCATGGAGACACTGAAGCAAACCGACTACGAGGCTATCAAGGATGAGTGCAACTACATCTCTGCCATCTCCCCTTCGGTCAGCAGCAATGGTCAATGGATCAATGGAAACAACAACACCCAAAGTAGCATCTATGGCGTGAACCAAGACTATCTCACCATCCGTCAGCTGAAGATAGCAGACGGCGAGATGTTTACCGACTCCGACATTAAGACGGCCTCCAAGGTTTGTATCTTGGGACAGACAGTGGTGGATTACCTTTTCCCTGACGGCAGTGACCCTATTGGAAGAGTGGTTCGCTTCAACAGCATTCCGTTCCGAGTGATAGGTGTCTTGAAGAAGAAAGGTTACAACAGCATGGGTATGGACCAGGATGACTTGGTGCTTGCACCTTACACCACCGTCATGAAACGTATCTTGGCACAGACATACCTCAGCGAAATCGTCTGCTCCGCCATCACGGAAGACGCCTCTCAGCCTGCGCAAGACCAGATTACCCAAATCTTGCGCCGAACTCACAAGTTGAAAGACGCTACCGACACACAAGAAGCTGACGAAGACGATTTCAGCATCCGCTCACAGGAGGAGATTTCTAGCATGATGAACTCCACCATGTCCACCATCACCATCCTCTTGGGTAGTGTGGCAGGTATCTCTCTCATCGTAGGCGGTATCGGTATCATGAACATCATGTATGTGAGCGTGACAGAGCGCACCCGTGAGATAGGCCTTCGAATGAGTGTGGGAGCCCGAGGCATCGACATCCTCAACCAATTCTTGATAGAAGCCATCTTGCTGAGTGTCACGGGAGGTGTCATCGGTGTCATCCTGGGAGTCGGCATATCGGTGTCACTACAACAATTCTTCCATGTGGCAACGCAAATCGAGCCTTGGAGCATCATCATGAGTTTTGCGGTATGTACGTTCACCGGAGTATTCTTCGGCTGGTATCCTGCGAAGAAAGCAGCACGCCTCGACCCTATCGAAGCTATACGATATGAATAAAAACATTCATAAGAGCATCAAAGAGTAAAGACATTTTTTATACAAATTTGTCGTATAATATACAATAAAAAAGCCTTCGCATCCGTTATACGAATGTGAAGGCTTTTTCTTATTTAATGATACTGACTTCTTTTTAACTATACAGAGAATATGAAAATAAATTGCGCAATAGTTGATGACAACGTAGAGTCTGTTGAGATTCTCAAAGACCACGTCAGCAAAATACCTTACCTAGAACTCATCGGTGGTTATACCAATGCCGTCGATGCAATGAAAGGATTTCGCGAGCATAACATAGACCTGCTGTTCATGGGCATCCGTATGCAACAACTCAGCGGATTGGAATTGGCAAAGATACTCCCGAAGAAAACCAAGATCGTCTTCGTGACCGCTTTCAGCGAATATGCCATAGATGGATACAAGTCGGGCGGTTTCGACTACTTGTTGAAACCGGTCAACTTCCCTAACTTCCAAGCTTGCGTGGAGAGAGTACGCAACTACATGAGGGATGTGGATGAAGCCGATCCTATCCGCCGTGACGGATATATGTTTGTGAAAAGCGAATACAAATCCATCCGAATCAACTTCGACGACATACTCTTTGTGGAGGGAGTCAAGGACTACGTGAAGTTTCACCTTGTCAACAAGCACAACGTGATAACATTGATGAATATGCGCCAGTTGGAAGAGCATCTCCCTGCAAGAAACTTCAAGAGGATACATCGCTCGTTCATAGCCAATTTCGACCTATTCGACTATACCGACAAGATGAAACTCTACTATGGAGAAGTTGGCATACCTATCTCAGAGTCGTACAAGAATGTGGTCATTGACTTCATCAACAAGCACACCCTTTACTAGGCTATTTATTACGCCAATTGAAGAGGACTATGCACGAAGATGGTTGCATCGTGCTCCACAAGGAACTCATGGTCACGGAATCCCCACAGCACGCTGATGCAAGGCATACCACTATTCTTGGCAGTCATCACATCGACATCGCTGTCACCGATATATACGGCTTTTTCTTTCGTAACCCCCATCTGACGCAAAGCTTCAATGACCGTGTCGGGAGCAGGCTTCTTGCGAATGTCCTCACGCTCACCTATCGCCACTTCGACCAAATCGCCGAAAAAGTGCTTGCACAAACTCTGCGTAGCGGCATAAAACTTGTTGCTGACCACTGCGATATGTTTTCCCCTTTGCTTGAGACTACTGAGCATCTCCATAACCCCATCGTATGGCCGGGTTGTATCTAGGTTGTGATGCATATAATGCTGACGAAAGTCAGCGAATGTCTTCTCAAACCGAGGATTATCCAAGCCATCAGGGATGGCACGCTCCATCAGTTTCTTGACACCATTCCCCACAAATCTACGAACTTCCTCCGTGGTTCGCTCAGGCATATCGTTGGTGCGAAGGGCATAATTGCAACTGGCAGCCAAATCATCCAAGGTAGAGAGCAATGTGCCGTCGAGGTCGAAGATGTATGTGTCGAAATTAAATTCCACTCCCATCGAGAACTGTTTTTCTGAACTTATACTCATAATCGTTATACTTTTCTTTTAATTCGGGTGCAAAGATAAGCAAAATCAATCTAAGAAAGATATAGCAGAAGAAGAATTAACCTATTTTTAATACCATAATTTGGCAGTTTGCCATATTTGCATTAATTTTGCAGTTGTAAAATGAATTCTATGCTTTAGGGTTAGAATTAGGTACGTATTCAAATAACAAAACATCATATCGAGCCCACTTTATCAAGCGGTCTCAAATCTAATTTAGAACAAGAAAATGAAAAAGAAAACTTCCAAGTTTTACATTTACGGAGCAGGAGCATGCCTTTTGGTTATCGTAGGCATAGCTTACTTGTATTGTTTCTCTGGCTTTTCCAAAAGCAGCACCACCCAATATGTATATATAGACGATGACGACAACATCGACTCTGTATATAATAAGGTGAGAGCCATTGCCAACCCCATACCTTTTCAGGCATTCCATACGTTGATTAACCATTCCAACTATGCGGACCATATTCGCACAGGTAGATATGCCATCCGTCCAGGCGAGGGAGCGTTCAAAACTTGGAGACATCTCAAAAATGGACTGCAAGAGCCTGTCAACCTGACCGTTCCTTCAGTCAGAACCGTTGACAAATTGGCTGCTGAACTGAGCAAGAAACTCATGCTCGACAGTGCGACCATCAGCAAGGCTCTCCACGACGAAACTACTTGCGAGAAATATGGATACGACACAGCTACCATCGCTTGTATGTTCATCCCGAACACTTACGACATCTATTGGAATGTATCAGTAGAAAAGCTGATGGAAAGAATGAAAAAGGAAAGCGGCAAGTTTTGGAATTTCGAGCGAACGGAAAAGGCCAAGAGCATGAGGCTTACCCCAAACCAGATTATCACCTTGGCGAGCATCGTGGATGAGGAAACCGCCAACAATGGAGAAAAGCCTATGGTTGCGGGAATGTACTACAATCGCTTGATGCTCAGGAACGCAGAGTATCCAAACGGCATGCCACTCCAAGCAGATCCTACCATCAAGTTCGCATGGAAAAAGTTTGAGTTGAAGAGAATCTACAACAATCTCTTGTACATCAACAGCCCATACAATACATACAAAAACACAGGACTGCCTCCAGGGCCTATCCGCATTCCGTCAATTGCAGGCATCGATGCAGTTCTCAACCACGTGCACCACGACTATCTTTATATGTGTGCAAAAGAAGATTTCAGTGGAACACATAACTTCGCAAAGACATATCAGGAGCATTTACAGAATGCCGCTAGATATAGCAAGGCCCTCAATGATAGAGGAATCAAATAACATAAATAAGAAAGTATTATAAGCTACAAGAGGCGAATAGGAAGCACAAGAAAGGGGAAGTAAGAAAGAACTTTCATGCTTTATTGCATTTTTAGACAAAAAATGCATGGTATCCGCAAAAATCTTTGTATCTTTGCAGAAGATAAGCTGCACTCGGCAATTTGAAAGCAAGCTTTCATTGCGCTCGTTTGCATAATCTTTGCAGAAGATAAGCTGCACTCGGCAATTTGAAAGCAAGCTTTCATTGCGCTCGTTTGCATAATCTTTGCACCATTAATAACAAAATAAACATATATTAGGAAATATGGCAGTAAATGAAGACAACTTGAACGAGGAAAAGAAAAGCCTTTCGTTTGTAGAACAATTTGTAGAAGAAGACCTCCAGGAGGGCAAAAACGGTGGACGTATCCAGACTCGTTTTCCACCAGAGCCAAATGGCTATCTGCATATCGGTCATGCCAAGGCTATCTGCATGGACTTCGGAATTGCAGAAAAATACAACGGAGTATGCAATCTCCGTTTCGACGATACAAACCCTAGCAAGGAAAACAACGAATACGTGGAGAATATTCTCCAGGATATCCAATGGCTTGGGTTCAAGTGGGGCAACATTTACTATGCCTCCGATTATTTTGAGAAGCTATGGGATTTCGCCGTTTGGATGATCAAGAAAGGTCATGCCTATATCGACGAGCAGACTGCGGAAGAGATTGCTGCCCAGAAGGGTACGCCTACGACTCCTGGTACCGCAAGTCCGTATCGTGACCGTCCTATTGAGGAGAACTTGGAGCTTTTCCAGAAAATGAACACTCCAGAGGCAGTAGAAGGCTGCATGGTACTACGTGCTAAGTTGGACATGGCAAATCCAAACATGCACTTCCGCGACCCTATCATGTATCGTATCATCCAGACTCCTCACCACCGCACAGGTACAAAGTGGCATGCTTATCCTATGTATGACTTCGCCCATGGACAGAGCGACTACTTCGAGGGTGTGACCCACTCTATCTGTACCTTGGAGTTTGTTCCTCATCGCCCATTGTACGACAAGTTCATAGATTATCTCAAGGAGATGGATGGCACCGCCGACAACCTTCACGACAACCGTCCACGACAAATAGAGTTCAACCGCTTGAACTTAACTTACACTGTGATGAGCAAGCGCAAGCTTCACACTTTGGTGGACGAGCACTTGGTCAATGGTTGGGATGATCCTCGTATGCCGACATTGTGTGGCATGCGCCGACGTGGTTATTCTCCAGAAAGCATCCGTATGTTCATCGACAGCATCGGCTACACCAAGTTTGACGCACTCAACGACATGGCACTCTTGGAAGCTTCCGTACGTGAAGACTTGAACAAGAAGGCTTGCCGTGTAAGCGCAGTGCTTGACCCTGTGAAACTTGTTATTACCAACTACCCCGACGGACAAAGCGAGGAGATGGAAGCTATCAATAATCCTGAGAACGAGGCAGACGGCTCACATACAATTACTTTCTCCAAGAATCTTTGGATTGAGCGTGCCGACTTCATGGAGGATGCTCCAAAGAAATTCTTCCGCATGACTCCTGGCAAGGAGGTGAGACTAAAGAATGCATATATCGTAAAATGTACGGGATGTACAAAGGACGAAAATGGCAACATCGTAGAAATCCAAGCGGAATACGACCCAACCAGCAAGAGTGGAATGGAAGGTGCCAACAGAAAGGTTAAGGGCACTCTGCATTGGGTATCCGCAGACCATTGCGTCAAGGCAGAGGTTCGTGAGTACGACAGATTGTTTAACATAGAAAATCCTTCTGCAGACGAAAGAGATTTCCGTGAGTTGTTGAATCCAAACAGCTTACATATTGATGCCAATTGCTACGTAGAGGAATTTGCCGCCACCAAGAAGCCAGGCGAGTATCTCCAATTCCAGCGCATTGGATATTTCATGGCAGACTTGGATTCTACAGCAGAAAAGCCAGTGTTCAACAAGACAGTTGGATTAAAAGACACTTGGGCAAAGCAAAATAAATAATCATGCTTGTTAGCAAAAAATAAATATCAGATATCAAACACCTCTCTCCTATTTCTTTATAGAAGGAAAGTAGGTGTTTGATATTTATTTTTTAGCCTAAGATAGCATCAACAGAATTATACTTTTTATTATAAAATCAAATAAAGACAAGAATGAATACCGCAGAACTCTTTATCTGGATTCTCGACAATTTGAATTATTGGGTGGTCATGCTCTTCATGGCCATAGAAAGTTCCTTCATTCCTTTCCCATCTGAAGTCGTTGTACCACCTGCTGCCTGGAAAGCCATGGATCCAACAAGTGGGATGAACTTTGTTCTAGTCGTAGTCTTTGCAACATTGGGTGCAGACCTAGGTGCCCTTGTCAACTACTACATAGCAAAGTGGGTAGGTAGGCCTATCGTCTATCGTTTTGCCGATAGCCGCATTGGGCATATTTGCTTGATAGATCGTGAAAAGGTAGAAAAAGCTGAAGAATATTTCCGCAAGCATGGAGCTGCCTCTACCATTTTCGGTCGCCTTGTTCCAGCCGTAAGACAGTTGATTAGTATTCCTGCAGGATTGGCTGGTATGCATGTAGGTAAATTCCTATTATACACTACATTGGGGGCAGGAATTTGGAATACGGTGCTGGCATTGATTGGTTGGGGAATTTACCAATATACAAACTACAAGACCACACAGGACGTTTATCAGCAAGCAGTCAAATACAGCCATGAAATCGGATACGTTATCTTGGGATTGGCAATATTAGTAGTTGCCTTTCTCGCTTACAAAGGATTGAAAAAGAAGAAATAATCAAAATTCCTTTCCGTAAAGAATCATAGTGCATATGCGCCTAGATAATGGATGAATCCTAACAGAATGGCAATAAACAAATATAAAAAAAGGGAATTGCAGTTAATGAGCAACTCCCTTTTATTATTTATATAATAGATGATAAAATTATCACCCCCTAATTACTCCTGGGCTAATAAGCAGAGGCAAAGGTCAATTCATGCCAGAGAAAAATTTAATACGCTGCTCTTCCGACATCTTGCAAATGAGCAAAGTTCCGTTTTCTTCCGCCACGATATATCCTTCAAGTCCTTGGATGACAACCTTTTTCTCATTCAATGTATGAACGATATTGTTCTTGGAATCAATCATCTGAATATTGTTTCCTATCGTAGCATTACCATTGATATCCTTACGCGATTGGGCTAACAAACTCCCCCAAGTTCCAAGGTCGCTCCAGCCAAAGCTTGCCGGGAAGACAAATATTTCTTCCGCTTTCTCCATGATAGCATAGTCGATGGAAATATTCTCGCACTCAGGATAACGAATATCAATCTGGTCTTGCTCTTGAGGAGTACCATAGATGCTGCGCATACTCTCAAAAATCTTTGCCATACCTGGTTGATAAACACGAAAGGCATTGACTATAGTAGCAGCACTCATGATAAAGATACCTGCATTCCAGAAGAAATTATTCTCTTGCAAATACTTCTTCGCAGTCTCCAAATCAGGTTTTTCCTTAAACTGATCAACGCGGAATATTTCCTTATTTCTTGCAGATGGCGTACTCAAATCTCCCTGTATATAGCCATAACCCGTCTCTGGGCGTGTAGGCTTCATACCCAATGTCACAATACTGTCTGTTTCTCCAGTGAATTTCAAAGCAGACAATATGACACGACGAAACTCATTGGCGTTGGTCACCATGTGGTCAGACGGAGAAACTACGATATTAGCACGAGGATCTTTCTCCTTGATTCTCCAACTAATATAAGCCACACAAGGAGCTGTATTTCTACGGCAAGGCTCCTGCAAGATGTTACCTTCTGGTATCTCGGGAAGCTGCTCTCGCACTAACGAAGCATACTTCTTGTTGGTTACAACCCACACATTTTCCGGGCTGCAAATTCCTTCGAATCGGTCGAAGGTAAGTTGCAACAAAGAACGACCTGTTCCTAAAACATCGATAAACTGTTTTGGTTTATCCTCTGTGCTCATAGGCCAAAATCTACTGCCTACTCCGCCAGCCATAATGACTAGATGATTATTATTGTTAGCCATACCTCAAATTTTACACAAAATAATAATGCAAAGGTAGTAAAAATGTTTGAAACTAACAAATTTAGGGCAAGGAAAATTCCTTGCCCTAACAAATATATACTCAAAATTGCTATTTTAGCTTATTTTATCTCAGCCGAGAGACTTCAATTCCTTTTTCCATTCGGCATAAGCCTCAAGATATGGAGCTCGATTTCTCTCTTCTGGCTCAATAACAGCCAACTTTTTCAACGTCGAGAAGGCTTCGTCATGGTCTTTGTATATTCCTGCGCCAATACCAGCGCCCTTGGCTGCACCAGCACTGCCATCAGTTTCATACAACTCAATCGTAGCACCACTCACACCAGCCAATGTATCACGGAATAACGGACTCAAGAACATATTTGCCTTGCCAGCATGAATCTTATGGATATCCATACCCATCTGCTGCATGATTTCCATGCCATAGCAGAAGCTGAACACGATGCCTTCTTGTGCGGCACGTACAATATGTGCACGATTATGCTTGTTGAAGTTGATTCCCCTCATGGAGCAACCGACCTCTTTGTTCTCCAACACACGCTCCGCACCATTACCAAATGGAATTATCTTGACGCCTTCACTTCCAATAGGAACACTTGCAGCCAAGTCATTCATGTCGGCATAGCTTACATCCGGGGTAATATTCCTATGTACCCAAGCATTTAAAATGCCCGTACCATTGATACACAACAAAACACCCAAACGATTCAAATCTGTCGTATAATTGGCATGCGCAAATGTATTAACACGGCTCTTTGGATCATAATTCACTTCGCCCAAGACTCCATACACGACACCAGATGTACCTGCAGTACTAGCAATCTCACCAGGATTGAATACATTCAAACTGACAGCATTGTTAGGTTGGTCACCTGCACGATAAGAAATAGGAGTACCTTCTTTCAGACCTAGTTCTTCAGCAGCAGCTTTTGATACTATGCTTTGCACCGAGAAAGTAGGGACTATATCTGCTATCATATCCTCGCTAAAACCAAAATAATCTAGCAAAAACTTAGCTGGTTTTTTAGCAGTAAAATCCCACATCATTCCTTCTGAAAGGCCACTGATAGTTGTCTTTACTTCTCCCGATAGTTTCATGGCGATATAATCACCAGGCAACATGATTTTATCTATCTTATCAAATAATTCTGGCTCGTTGTCCTTGACCCACGCCAACTTAGATGCCGTAAAGTTACCTGGAGAGTTTAACAGATTTCTCAAGCAAAGGTCTTCACCCAAATCACGGAAAGCTTTCTCGCCGTATGGCACAGCACGAGAATCACACCAAATGATACTAGGACGAAGTACTTGCTGGTTCTTATCGACACAAACCAAACCGTGCATCTGATAAGAAATGCCGATAGCAAGGATATCTTCACCTTTAGCACCAGTATCTGCCATAATTTTCTTGAGGGATAGCTTAGCATTATCCCACCACATTTGAGGATCTTGTTCTGCCCAACCAGCTTTCACTGCCATAATCGGAGCCTCATGATCAGGATAAAAAGCTGAGGCAGCTATTTCACCACTATCTACATCTGTAAGAGAAGCTTTTACAGAACTAGACCCTACATCAAAACCTAACAAATATCTTCTTGCCATAGTTATCTATTTTTTAATGTTGTTTGAAAATTATAGATAATACGGACAAGGAAAAAACTTCCCCCTAAAAAAATTACTCAAACAAAGAAAGTGAGGAATCTTTGTCTGCCCCATCGTTACAATCGCCTACGGAACCATTCTCCTGGATAGGTTCGTGAGGCAAGAAATTCAGCAATAACTGCTGAGTCTGCTTAGCATTGAAATTCAATCTATAGACTCCATGTTTTTCACTCTTTTCGATGACAGACATAGGATCCTTGGAAGTCTTTATCAAGTATTGGGCTACATAGGCATGCACTTCTTTGTAATCCAACGGAGTGAACATTGTATTACATGCGTTATAAACATGACGGGCAACCTTTTCTGTTTTTAATCCTGCTGTGCCAGCCATGGTTAATATTCTTAGTATCTCTTGGTCAAAATTCATCAAAAGGAATTTTAAGTTATTTGCATCTGCCAATAAAAAAGCCGCGGCATCCCATAAATAGAGTGTCGCGGCTCCTTGGAGAAAAGTATTTATGCGAGTGCAACCTTGTTGTCCTCGTCTTTAATCTTACCCTCTTTGAGAAGCCAGCCAATACCGAGGATAGCATCCTCTGTAGTAATCTTTGCTGCCTCTGCTACTTCTGTGAGAGAAAGAGCATGATCTGCTGCTGCCAAAGCCTGGTAAACGTCACCTGCTCTGAAACCAGCGTTCTCAGCGTTCAAGAAGATAGTCTCCTTCTTGGTTGCCGTAGTCTTCTTAGCTGCAGTTGCCTTCTTGGCTGCTGGAGCTTTCTTTGTAGCAGTCTTCTTAACTGCTGTCTTAGTTGTTGCTTTCTTTTCTACCATGTCTATAGTAAATAATTAATATATTAGGATTATCAATGCCCTCTCATGGCATCGAAACGTTTCCTTCTGAACTTATTTGAATTGCTTTATTCAAATTCGTTGGCAAATATACTACTTTTTATTGATTTTTTTGTGTTTTTTTATAAAAATCTTAACTTTTATACGAAAATGAGCTGCATTTCTTGACTTAAATCAAGAAATGCAGCTCGTAACATATTATTTCTTAGGTAATTATGCCTTCAAATCCAATTTGATTTCAAGTTCATCCAACTGCTTAGGATCCAACTCGGAAGGAGCATCAAGCATGACATCGCGACCTGAGTTATTCTTAGGGAACGCGATGCAATCACGAATGCTGTCAAGACCAGCCATAATGCTGACAAAGCGGTCAAGACCAAAAGCAAGACCTGCATGAGGCGGTGCTCCGTACTTGAATGCATTCATCAAGAAGCCAAACTGAGCTTCTGCACGTTCAGGCGTAAAGCCAAGAACCTCAAACATCTTCTCCTGCAATTGGGTGTCATGGATTCGCAAAGAACCACCACCCACTTCGATGCCATTGCACACGAAATCATAAGCCTTGGCACGTACCTGTTCAGGATGCTCATCCAAGAGTGGGATATCGTCAGGGTTAGGCATTGTGAATGGATGGTGGGTAGCCATCAAGCGCTGTTCCTCATCGCTCCACTCAAACAATGGGAAATCGATAATCCAAAGACACTTAAACACATTTTTGTCACGAAGCCCCAAACGATCACCCATCTCAAGGCGCAAAGAACAAAGTTGGATACGAGTTTTATTGGCATTATCACCACTCAAAATCAACACAAGGTCGCCATCCTTGGCACCCATCACCTCCTTGATTTCAGCCAACACCTCTGGAGAGTAGAACTTATCAATGCTACTCTTCACTGTACCATCAGCATTATATTTGATATAGACCAAGCCCTTAGCACCCACCTGCGGACGCTTCACAAAGTCGGTCAACTCATTAAGTTGCTTACGACTATAGTCGGCACAGCCTGGGACACAAATTCCACCAATGTACTTAGCCTCGTCAAACACAGAAAACTCGCCCTTGCCAGCAAATGCGTCTTTCAATTCGACAAACTCCATGCCAAATCGCAAATCAGGCTTGTCACTACCGAAACGACGCATAGCCTCGTGCCAAGTCATCTGCTGCAACTTAGGCAACTCCACACCACGAATCTCCTTGAACAAATGGCGTGCCATCTCTTCGAACAGATTTATAACGTCATCTTGATCTACGAAACTCATCTCACAGTCTATCTGAGTAAACTCAGGTTGACGGTCAGCACGCAAATCCTCATCACGGAAGCACTTGGCGATTTGGAAATAGCGATCAAAGCCAGCTACCATCAAAAGCTGCTTCAAAGTCTGTGGGCTCTGTGGCAACGCATAGAACTGTCCCGGATTCATACGAGAAGGCACAACAAAATCACGTGCTCCCTCTGGTGTACTACCTATAAGAATAGGAGTCTCAACCTCCATGAAGTTATAATTATCGAGGAAGTTGCGTATCAATATAGTCATACGGTGACGTAACTCCAAGTTCTTGCGAACTATTGGGCGGCGCAAGTCCAGATAACGATATTTCATACGAATATCGTCACCGCCATCTGTATTATCCTCTATCGTGAAAGGAGGAGTCTGACTCTTTGAAAGAACAGTGAGTTCCTTGGCAAGAATTTCGATGTCGCCAGTGTCCATCTTTGGATTTTTACTCTGACGTTCGCTAACGATACCCTTCACCTGGATACAATACTCACGACCAAGCTTGTTGGCCGCATCACACAATTCTTGGTTGTCTGCCTCGTTGAACACAATCTGAGTGATGCCATAGCGATCACGTACGTCAACGAAAGTCATGCCGCCCATCTTTCGAGAGCGCTGAACCCAACCTGCAAGTGTTACTTCCTTGCCTGCATCGGAGAGTCTTAGCTCTCCACAAGTATTCGTTCTATACATTATTTTAATATATATATTATTTCTTTAGTGCAAAAGTACAACAATTCACGGAAAGAACAAAAAAAAATCGCAAAAATATTTCATAATAATACTTTTGCGATTGATTTTATACTTCAATACTCACATCCGTGGGCATTTATTTCATTTTTTTGAACATCTGTCGATGGAACTGCTCCTCGGCCTTGATGACATTGAGCACTTTGTTTGCAGGCAGTATCATCATAAAGCGCCCATGATATTCCTGCTGAAGTTGCTTAAGCTGAATATCTAGCTCGTCTTGTCTTCTTACCGCCTCGGCACACGCTTCATTGTCATACGGATTGACGTGACGAAAGCGGCGCATTTCATCAAAAAGCATCCTTTGCTTTTTCATCATCTGCCGATATACCGGAAAGAACTTGGCTGCCTCCCTAGGTGTAAGACAAGCATGTGTTGTGATAAATTGCTCCAAGTCTGCCTCAAACTTAGCAGGATTGAATGGCAGTCTTTTCTTACCTTGCACGACACCAACCATACAAACCATGAGTAGAAGTAGCACTGCCTTTCCCAAGACCTCCCTTAGTTGACTACTATTAATACAAATATTTTTCATCTCAGCAATTTTTGGTATTAATTTTCAGCCACAAGAGAAGCATAGATAGCCTGGCTGTCCATCATCGTATAATCAGCCATCTGATCAAATGTGCCATACTCTCCGGAGCTAGTGTTTGTTTCATGCATTTGGGATATAGCTGTATGGATAGGCTCTTGCACGTGCTGTTTGGAAAGCCACAACGCACCACCCCCCAAAACAAAGGACAATCCTGCAACCGCAGCAATCTTGCGTATAGGCAAACGACGCAACAATGGCTCAGCTCGCATATTGATCACACGAGCCTCCGTCTCTGGCAAAGCCTTATCCATCTGCTCCGCGAAGGATTCGAAATAGCCTTCAGGCACTGTGAATGGATTTGCCATGCCAACCTTATTTTTCAATATATTTTCTTCCTTCTTCATATAAACATTTCTTTTAATTATAAGACGTAATCAATCTGAAAAAGTTTAATCATTAGACTCAAAATATTCCGTTATTTTTTTCACCGCCAAGTGATAAGAAGCCTTCAAAGCCCCTTCACTTGTCTGCAAGATTCTACTAATCTCAGAATACTTTTTTTCTTCAAAGTATTTCATCACAAATACAGTACGTTGAACCCCTGGCAACTTTGCCACTGCCTCCTGCAACAAGGCCTGCGTACGGTCTCCATCAAAATACTCGTCTGCAAGTAAGCGATTAGCAATTCCCATATCCTCATCTGCGCTGATGCTTCCTTGTTGTTTCTGCCTACGAATAAAATCCAAGGACTCGTTTACTGCGATTCGATACAACCAAGTCCCCAAAGATGACTTACCTTGAAAATTATCTAAGTTTTTCCACGCCTTTAGAAAAGTATTCTGCAAAACATCGTTGGCATCCTCGTGATTAAGAACAATATGACGCACATGCCAGTATAGCTGTTCACTATATTGGCGCACCATTGCCGAGAAACCTTCCTTACGAGTCGCAGGTTCACTCAGCATACTTATAAGTTCTTTGTCACTAATATTACTCATCAACGATAATTTTGTATCAAATATTGGTAAATGGCTTTGTCGTACCCATAAACATCGGGATACTCTTCCCATCCCTCCCGCAAGTTGCCTTTCATCGGGAAAATGGTATAATACGCCAAATAGACAGGGACTTCAGGCTCTATCTTAACGGAATGAATAATTCTCTTCTTATCATTCAGAGAATCAGCCGTCATGCAATAGTTGAGATTTTCCAAAAAATCCTCGCTTTTGTCTTTTAGCATGAACTTGGCCAACTCAAATGGTTTTTCCACTCGAACACATCCATGCGAGACTCCCCTATCTTGCCTGCTAAAGAAATCCCGACTCGGTGTATCGTGGAGATATACTGAGAAATTATTATCAAATCTGAAAATCAGCCTTCCCAAACTATTGCCCTTTCCACCCCTTTGCACCACTGCGTAATTAGGATCCAAGAGCATTCCCCTATGCACTAAATTCATATCCACCTCCTTGCCTGTTCTGCGATCCATCACGAAGAACCCTCTTCGTTCACAATAGTAACGGCTAAAGTAATGAATCATGTCTTTTTCAACAATGCTTCTTGGAACTATCCAAATGGGGTTGACATCCATACGTTTGATCGTACTCGTCAAAAGAGGTGTCTTGGTAGCGAAAGTACCACATCCTATACGCATGGACAAGGTGTCGGACTCATCTACCGCCATCAAATGGAAAGACGGGATGTTGACCAAAACATACCTCTTGTGCCTTTGAGGATAATCGTCAAGCCTCCATCTGGCGCGTTCCATGTTACAGAGAAGTTTCACACGCCAATTCTGTGTTCCCCCTCCACTTTCATAGTCTTGCAAAAGGGAATTATAGAAATTGCTTACAGGCTGAATTTCTTTCAAGAAGGAAGGAACTGAGTCAACCATTATTTTATGCAACGCCTGAGCATAGAAAAAATTGTCAGGTAAATCCATCTTTACGTCATATAATCCACGATACCTCACAGGTCTATGGATCGTATCAGGCTTGTTTGGCTTCAAGGTATCCAAACGATTAAGCAAAAAAGTAGGATCCACATAACCAAACCTTTGCCCTTTGGCATACCTCAAGTAAGCCTTCGTCAGATAATACTCCAAGCGACCCAAAATCCAGCTAGCAGGTCGTCCTTCTTCAAAATTCAGATTCCTCACAATTTGTATATCTTGCCGAATCTGTGGTACGCAGAAACGTCGAGGAGAAAACCCCAAGGATTCTACCGTCAGTAAATATTTGAGCAACGTATCCGCCTGGGAGGTAAGTCCATGACGATTTATCCACAAGAACTTTCCATCTTGCAGATAATAACTTCTAGCACGTAAGTCAGCGGGGGTACCATCCTGGTCATTTCTAATCAAACTATCAATAACTTCTCGAACCACATACGACTTGATGCCCATGTTTTCATTACCAAATCTTTGGTAAACTTCGAGAGTGACATGACTCGTAGTATTGACAGCCTTATCATTACAGGATATCAACGCACAAGCGAAAGAAAGACCAAGCAAGAATGTTAGAGTTTTCACTATCGGACGAATTAATCCTTATCGTTTCACACTAATTTTACGAGCGACAGTACCAACCTTTACAATATAGCAATTACTTGGCAAGTTTAACTCGATGCGCTTGTCATTGCCGTCTATCCTAGCTTCATACACCTTTTGTCCCACAATATTATAGACAGATACAACAGAGCCATTGGCCCCCACAACATGCAAAACACCATTGGCATACGAAATAAGCACCTGGTTGAAATCAACTACGTTAACTTCAACTATCGGGTCTGCTTTTGCTTGAATATAACTTCCTCCAAGCATTGCCAAGCACATAAATATATTGAGTATATGTTTTGTCATAAGCACTTATTATTTTTGTTTGCAAACTATTTATGTTGCAAAAATAACAAAAAAAGTAGAACTCAGTGCAAACCGAGTTCTACTTTTAGTATTATTTAATATTTTCTAATTACATAATGCCATCAGCACGAAGTTTCTGCTGCCATTTCCATGCAGATGCCAACACATCTTCCAGCTTAGCCTCAGCTTTCCAGCCAAGCACTTTGTTGGCCTTGGTACAATCACCCCATATCTTCTCAATATCACCCTCACGACGAGGACCATACTTCCAGTTCAATTTCACGCCAGTAGCCTTCTCGAAGGTTTCGACAATTTCGAGGGTAGAATTACCATTACCCGTACCTATATTAAAGTACTCAATAGGCTCTGTTTCCTTGTCAAGAACGCGAGCCATAGCTGCTACGTGAGCCTTGGCAAGGTCAACTACGTAAATGTAGTCACGAATACAAGTTCCATCAGGAGTATCATAGTCGTTACCAAAGATGGTCAACTCCTTGCGGATACCCATGGCAGTCTGAGTAACGTAAGGAATCAAGTTATTTGGCACACCGTTAGGCAGCTCTCCAATCTCTGCAGATGGATGTGCACCGATAGGGTTGAAATAACGCAAAATAATGCTCTTGATGTTAGCACCGCTATGAATGTAATCGGCGATAATCTGCTCGTTAATTTCCTTGGTGTTACCGTATGGAGAAGTAGCCTTCTGGTGAGGAGCATCCTCTGTTACAGGCAAATTCTCTGGCTTTGGCTGCCCATAGACGGTGCAGCTGGAAGAGAAGATGATGCCCTTGACGTTGTACTTTGGCATCAACTCCAAAAGATTGATGAGTGATACGATGTTATTGCGATAGTACATCAAAGGTTTCTGCACGCTCTCACCCACAGCCTTGCTGGCTGCAAAATGGATGATACCCTCGATTGCAGGATATTTCTTGAATACAGCCTCGGCAGCGTCCTTGTCACGCAAGTCCACCTGCTCGAAGGCTGGACGTACGCCCGTGATTTTCTCGATGCCATCAAGTACCTCAATCTTTGAGTTAGAAAGGTCATCGACGATAACTACATTGTAGCCAGCCTGCTGCAATTCCACTGTAGTATGGCTTCCAATGAATCCTGTACCACCTGTTACCAAAATTGTTTGTTTCATTGCTTGTCTAATGTTTTGTTGAATAATTGATATCTGGCGACAAAAGTAGCATTTTTTTTTGAAACGACAAAACAAATGTCACATTTTTTATGCTTGCCTATCCATCTTTTGGATTAATGTCAAAGATTAGTTTCTGCTTCACGCCAAATTCTTCGGTACTGAAGGAAATAAATTTCAAAACAAAAACTCAACATTTTCTATAATAATCCTTAAAGGAAGTCACAACTTTCACATATTTATTATATATTTGCAATTCCATAGTCATGAGCGACACATCTTCATCGCAATATTTGGCAATGCAACAACTAATAAACAAGAAATTATGGCAAAGTATTTCGCAGAATCAGAATTGATAATAAATGAAGATGGAAGTTGCTTCCACCTTCATCTCAAGCCAGAGCAGTTGGCAGACAAGGTCATCTTGGTGGGTGACCCAGGGCGTGTATCCCTCGTTGCATCTCATTTTGAAGAGAAAGAATGCGAGGTGTCTAGTCGTGAGTTCCATTCCATCACTGGCACATACAAGGGCAAGCGCATCACAGTTCAGAGCACCGGCATCGGCTGCGACAATATCGACATTGTGGTCAACGAGCTAGACGCCCTCAAGAACATAGACTTCAAGACTCGCACAGAAAAGTCTGAGCACACATCCCTCACCCTCGTTCGCATAGGTACCTGTGGCGGTTTGCAACTCAACACCCCAGCAGGAACCTTTGTGGCATCTGAGAAAAGCATCGGCTTCGACGGACTACTCAACTTCTATGCCCGCCGCAATGAGGTATGTGACTTAGAGACTGAGACCGAGTTCAAGCGACAGGTAAAGTGGGTGGACCAGATTGGCAACCCATACTGCGTGAACAACGACCCAGAACTGCTTGATCGCATCGCCGCTGACGACATGGTGCGTGGTATCACGATCGCCTGCGGTGGTTTCTATGGACCACAAGGAAGAGAACTTCGCATCCCCCTTGCCGATCCTGAGCTTAACAAAAAAATTGAGGATTTCGAATATAAAGGTTTGCGAGTCAACAACTTCGAGATGGAAAGCTCAGCACTTGCCGGATTGTCGCTATTGTTAGGTCACAAGGCATTGACCTGCTGCATGGTCATCGCCAACCGTAGAGCCAAGAGTGCCAACACAGGATATAAGAGTACCATCGACAACCTCATCAAGTTGGTGCTCGACCGTATATAGAAGGATTAGAAACCCACAGTCAAGAAAAGCTCAACCTATTATTTTATTTGCGGATTTGCTACCCGTCTCAGAATATTAAAGGAAAACAATACTTATAAAAAGAAAATGACAGAAGAATGTATCTGCGCCCTGGCAACCCCAGCTGGCGGAGCCATCGGAATCATCCGACTCAGCGGCGACAACGCCATCACCATCACCGATAAGATTTTCACAGCTGCTAACGGCAAGAAGCTATCAGAAGCCAAGGCTAATACCCTCCATTATGGAGAAGTGAAGGACAAGAATGGCAACACCATTGATGACGTTCTCGTGAGCGTATTCAAGGCACCTCACAGCTATACGGGCGAAAACTCAACGGAGATTTCCTGCCACGGTAGCAGATACATTCTACAACAAGTATTACAACGCTTGATAGAAGTGGGGTGTCGCCAGGCAGAACCGGGCGAATATACCCGCCGTGCTTATCTCAATGGCAAGATGGACCTCTCGCAGGCAGAGGCTGTCGCCGACCTCATTGCTTCGACCAACAAGGCAACCCACAAGATGGCACTCAGCCAACTGAAGGGCCACTTCAGCAACGAGTTGTCTTTGCTACGTGAGAAACTATTGAAGATGAACTCGTTGTTGGAATTAGAGTTAGACTTTAGCGATCATGAGGAACTGGAGTTTGCCGACCGCAGCGAACTTCGAGTTCTTGCTGAAGAGATAGAGAAGAAAGTACTCTCCCTCGCCCACTCTTTCGAAACTGGCAACGCTTTGAAGCAAGGTGTTCCTGTCGCTATCGTGGGCAAGACCAATGTAGGCAAGAGTACTCTCCTCAATCGTCTTTTGCATGAGGATAAAGCCATCGTAAGTGACGTACATGGCACTACTCGCGACGTGATTGAGGACACCACTATCATCAATGGCATAACCTTTCGTTTCATTGACACTGCGGGTATCCGTAAGACAGAAGACAAGGTGGAAAAGATAGGTATAGAACGAGCCTACAAGAAAATGGACGAGGCGAAGATTATTATTTTCATAAATGCTTACGACAATCCTATCGCCCCAGCGGAATACCATAAAATTATGCAATATGGTGCCCAAGGAAAGAAAATCGTTGTAGTGAATAATAAGTTAGATATTCCACCAACGGACAAACGGTTTGCAAAATTATTGGCTCTCGATGCAAATGCGAATTTAGCTGAAAAGGAAAAAGGAAGTTCTTACAGAGCCGTATCTATGAGTGCCAAGTTAGGTACAGGTATTGACCGTTTGGAAAAGTTGTTGGTAGAACTCGCCGACATCCCCGAAATTACAGAGAATGACGTCATCGTAACCTCTGCCCGTCACTACGAGGCGTTAAGGAAAGCCAACGAGTCGCTGGAAAGAGTATTGGAATCCATGGATATGGACATGAGCGGCGACATCATAGCTGAAGATTTGAAGATGGTACTGGAAGCATTAGGTGAAATCACTGGTGGACAGATTAGTAGTCAGGAGACGCTAAACAATATCTTCAAGCATTTCTGCATCGGAAAATGAGTCGTGATAAACAACGATTAATATCGACAACAAATGATAGTTAAGGTGCTCATTTTGAGCACCTTTCTTTTTAGCCTTACTATTGGTGACAATCAATGGTAAGGCTTTTTTAGCACCTTTTTGTACCGCTCTTGTACCGCCACGGTTCGGTAGTAATAAATTGTGACACCATTTTCGGCAGACGAGTACAAGATTGCCGAGAGTTTTGGACAATGATGGACGATGATTTAAGACTATTGACTGAAATCGGGCGAAATGACAGACGACTTTATCCGCTATGATTTAGGATTAACGGTATAAAAAGCGTACAAATGACAGCAAGTAAAGAGAAAATTCTAAGAGTTTGCGAGTATTGTGGCAAGAGTTTCTATGCACAGAAATCCACCACTCGCTATTGTTCCAAGCAATGCAACAGCTATGCGTACAAGGCAGCAAGACGCAAGGAGAAAATCAAGGTAGCAGAGACCATGAGCCAAAGAAAGGCTTCCGAAAAATCCATGTCGGAGATTCTTGCCAAAGAATACTTGACCATCCATGAGGTAGCAATCTTGTTAGGGCTCAGCAAGCAGACTATATATAATATGGTGTATAGTGGAAAGTTGAGGGCATCCAAGATTACCTCACGATTGTCATTCATCAGAAAGCGTGACGTCGATTATCTCGTAGATAGTCTGCCTTATACTAAAAAGGACAGTTTGACTAACCCACAAACGAACAATGGAGCATCTCCTACCTCTTCTGAGGTCGTGAAGGAATTACCTGTTCCCGAATACTACTCCGCCAAAGAGATTGCAGAGGTACATCATACATACGATACGGCTATCTATGAGATTGCCAAGAAGACAAAGATTTCAAGAATCTCCATTCAAGGCAGAGTGTATTGGAACAAGAAAGAGGTAGATGATTATTTTGCCAAGCAAACTCCTCACCCAACTATTAAGGAATGGATGTCAGTCATGGATATTCAGCAAAAGTATTGCATGACCAAGAATGCCGTATATAGCTTCGTGAACCATAATGCCATTCCTCGAAAAATGGAAGGCAACTATGTGCTTTACTCTAAGCGACACGTGGAAATGGCTAAGGGAGAGACAGTTGAAAATACCTTGTACTATTCCATTCCAGAAGCCATGAAACTATATGGATTGAGCCAAGACCAAATCTATAAGCGCATCAAGAAATATGGCATCGAAAAGGTGAAAATAGGCAAGTACATCAAAATTTCCAAGCGAGATTTGGAGAAAGCCATCGGTAAACCAACGGTTATATAGTGGTTATCGGGGAGTTAAGTTTGTCCCCATCATATCACCCTTTTACTTTGTACCCGATTACAGCAAATCGACATTGCAGAGAATCATATCAGAAATAAGTTTCACCCTTTAAAATTATAACATCATGGTTAATACATGTACAAGAGTTTCACTTCGCCAAAGAGCGATTAAGAATGACCGTATCTCACTTTACTTGGATTTCTATCCACCAGTCCGCAACCCTGAGACCATGCAGATGAGCCGCAGAGAGTATCTTGGCATTTACATCTACGCCCACCCCAAGAACGAGATGGAGCGAGAGTTCAATGCCGACATGCTCAACAAGGCAGAGGCGATACGCTGCATCAGAACGCAGTCACTTATCAACGAGGAGTTTGGCTTCTTGGATAAGAGTAAACAGAAGATGGACTTCTTGGCTTACTTCGAGAAGATTACCCACAAGAAAGACGACAAGTGGACATTCGTCTATAAGCACTTTTATAATTTTGTAAAAGGGCATTGCACCTTTGGCGAGGTAACCGTAGAGTTGTGCAAGCAATTCAGAGAATATCTCTTGAATGCTCATCAGTTGAAGCGCACCAACCAAAGAGTATCGCTCAACTCGGCAGCAGGCTACTTCTCCACTTTCCGTGGTCTCTTGAAAATCGCCTATCGTGACAAGTGGCTACGTGAGAACATCAACGATTACCTGGACAAAATAGAACCACAAGATGTAAAGAAGGAGTTTCTAACGCTAGATGAAGTAAAGCAATTGGCAGCTACTCCATGCGACATACCTGTGCTAAAGTCAGCCTCTCTCTTCGCTTGTTTGACAGGATTGCGCATCAGCGACATCTTGAAATTGCGTTGGGAAGATTTCGAGATAGCTCCCGACCAAGGCTATTGCTTGCGTATCCGTACCCAGAAGACGCAGACCGAGGCAACCTTGCCCATCAGCAACGAGGCGTATGAGCTATGTGGCGAACCAAGCACAGGCATCGTGTTCAAGGGATTGAAGCGCAGCATGATTAACTATCCCCTCAAAGCATGGTTGAAGAAGGCAGGAATCACCAAGCCATTTTCCTTCCATTGCTTCCGGCACTCGTATGCAACCATCCAAATCGCCTTAGGTACAGACATTTACACGGTTTCCAAAATGCTTACCCATAAGAATGTGAGCACCACACAGATATATGCCGACCTCGTAAACTCCAAGAAGCGAGAGACGGCAAACAAGATATCTCTGAAATAATACATTGTTTTCATTTCTTGCAGCCCGATATTGAAAAAAGTGTTCAATATCGGGCTTTTTAGTTAAAGGCTTCTAAAA
>DKCU01000155.1:17606-20929 GCA_002451555.1 Candidatus Segatella albertsiae | reverse complement strand
TGACCATCAAGGGAGTTCGTGGAGGATTGCTCACCTTGGGCATCCCCAACAACAACGTTCGCAAACAATATTACGACTACCTATTGGAGCAATACGAGGAGAAGGCAACACTGATTACTGTACAGCTATAGAAGGAATGGCTGTACAATTATAGAAGGAATAGACGTACAACAATAGAGGGTGGGTTGTACAACAATAGAGTGAAAAGTCGTACAAATAAGAAAGTACCAATCTTACGATTATCGGGGAAAGCGACTAGGCTCGGCAGCTCTGCCGACTACAGTCAGCAGACTTGCTGAGCCTAGTCAGCAGAGCTGCCGAGCCTAGTGACAACTCCGAAGTACAAGCATCTTTGCACCGTTGCTTATCCATGACATTCACTTTTCATAGTGGATATCAAAGAACGTGGCAAAGTTTTAAATTAGTATATACACCTTAGACGAAAGGAGCCATATAGAATGGAAGCAATAGCGTATTGCCATCCTTCTGCAAGTCCTTGCCATAAAGCAGATACTTCTGCAAAATTACTTTTGAGAACTTCTCACCAAAGGCATCAAGGGAAGCATGAGACTTATATCCTGATGACTTCACCTCGATAGGGCATATCTTGGCGCCACAAGCTATCAAAAAATCTATTTCGTAATTGTGTGTAGCATCCTTTGCCCAAGTATAATAAAACAACTCATTGCCAGAAGCTATCAACATTTGCGCCACTAGATTTTCATAGACATAACCCAAATTGGCATTCAATTTATCACTCAACAGCTTGTCGTAGATAACATTATCCGTGAAAGCCTTATCCCAAAACGCAAGCGTTATGAAAAGACCGGTATCCGCACAAAAGAGCTTAAACTTTGTGGTATCCTTATGAAGCGACATTCCGACATTAGGCTCATTGGCATGACTAGCAAACAAGACCGTTTTACTATCCTCCATCTCACGCAAAAGCCCTTGCAACTTGTCACTTTCCATATTACCCAAAACAGAATAAGGCTTATAACGGTTACTATTTTGAGACAACTGAGCAGGAATATTCCTAAACAGCAACTCTATTCTGCGAGAAGGATCAATCTTTTGGAAATCATCCAAGTACAGGCGAATGATGTCACGCTTCACCAAATCGACCATACTCAAGTTATTGGTTTCCAAATATTCATTTACAGCCTGTGGCATACCACCCACAAGCGCATATAGCCGCAAATCTCTCATTTTGTCCCTATGAGCTTGCCCTAGCGACAGACGACTATCAAAAAACTGCTTGATGAGAGGAACAGAAGCTTTATCACCCAATGCCCATCTGAATTCTTCATAATCCATCGGATGCATTGACACTCGCTCTTCTTCACTCGGAATCGTTATTTCTTTCGTATTTTTGGCGATGCTTATGAGCGAACCTGTCTCTATATAATCGTAACGACCATCGAGCACCAAATACTTAATAGCCTGTCTTGCCTTTGGACATGCCTGAACTTCATCAAAGATGACAACAGAATGCCTTTTAGTCAAGACTGTATTATATATAGTTTGCAACTGCAGAAAGATGAAATCTATGTCCATCAAGTCATCAAATAGAGAGATGACTCTTTTGGAAGCCTTATTAAAGTCAATCAAGATGTATGAATCATACTCTTGCTTTGCAAACTGCTCTACGAGCGTTGATTTCCCCACACGGCGAGCCCCTTCCACAAGTATAGCTGTCTTACCATTTCTTGTAGTTTTCCACTGGAGCAATCTATCATACAACTTACGCTTAAATATTCTATTCATAATTCATTTTCCTTTTCCACATCACAAAATTGCTGACAACAAGCGTCTTATGCGCTGCAAAGATAAGGAATATTCTGAAAATACGCAAATTTATTTGCCAAAAACCCTTGAAAATACGCAAATTTATATAGCTAAAACCTTTGAAAATACGCAAATTTAGAGTATGAAACTTATTTATCCATGAGGTAATATGGTTTAAGACCTAAACAAAACTAAAAGAAGAAGTCCACGCTTCTTATGAAAAAAGCTCTCGTTTCCTATAAAAAAAGTTCACGCTCCCTAAAGAAATCTATGTTCAACGTCGTTGAACTTACATTCAAAGACTTTGAACCGTCATTCAAAGACTTTGAACCTACATCCAAAGACATTGAATATAAACTTATCATAGGAGCGTGAACTTTTATATAGGCTAAAGACAAATATTATTCCAAGGCGAGCCAACCATCTTTTGCCCAATTGATTTTCTTCTCAACAAGAATCGAAGCTCCATTCTTCGCCACGCTATAGCCATGGCAGAAGAACCAATCGCCATCAGGAAAGCTATAGGCAGAGCAATGCCCCATCGCTTCAAACTCCCTCTTATCGCCTTCGAGAATCAGGGTGCCACCGCCCTCTCGCATATCCTTGCCCTCCTTGTCGAGGTAAGGACCAGCTACATGTTTGCTCCTGCCCACGGCAACACGATAGTTGCTCTTGATGCCTCGGCAACAGTAATCCCAGCTCACGAAGAGATAGTAATAATCGCCATGCTTCATGATGAACGGAGCCTCGATGGCATTGGTACCAGCGAACTTACTCGTAGGATTAGGCTCTACAGATGTATCACCTAAGGCATGACGGCGAGCGATGGTCTGAGGTTTCGCCCCTTTCTTCACGTGCATCGTCTTCTTGTCTAGAGGAATCAGTTGGATGCCATCCCAGAAAGAACCCCAAGTCATCCAAGGATTGCCCTTCTCGTCAATGACAAAGTTCGGATCGATGGCATTCCAGTTGTCTCTTCCGCCCTTGGAGGCGACAAGGCAGCCCTCATCTTTCCATCCTTCCTTATTAGATAAGGAGGTATTGCTCAACAAGCCGATGGCCGATGTATTCTTGCCAAAAGTAGAGCAAGAATAAGCCAGATACCACTTGTTCTTGTACTTGATGACATCGGGTGCCCAGATATGAGTGGTGAAGCCTGGCACACTATCGTGCGTCCAAGTAGGAATCTTCTCGTTTCGTAATATCCCCTCCTGGGATAATGCCCAGTGCTTGCGGTCGGCGGAAGTCATCTGCGTGATGCCATGACCGGTACAATAGAGATAATACATGCCATTCTCATACGCCATTACTGGGTCGTGGACAAAAGGAGAATCTACCACTATAGACTGCCGAGGAGCATTCTGCGCCATCAACAAGCCATTTCCTATACAAAAAGGAGCAGCAACTATCATTGCCGCTCCTAAAAACAATCGAGATATTTTCATCAATACCTTTTTATATTACACACAACTACTTTTTACACAAATAGCTTACTTGTTCACAAACTTCTTGCCGTTCACAATGACAATGCCCTT
>DKCU01000155.1:17063-17503 GCA_002451555.1 Candidatus Segatella albertsiae | reverse complement strand
TTGACAATGACAGGAGAGTCAATGCCTGTAGGTACGAGAGTAGAACCATCAATGTAAGAATTCTCACCAGTAAAGAAGATGTTTACCTGAGAAGGCTTTGCAGATATCGTCTTAGAATAAGAATAATTGTAAGTCTTCTTATCCTTCGTGATAACAGCAGTCATCTTGAATGCACCACTGGCAGCATATTCCACAATCATATCAACCAAAGAACCATTCATGTCCGCAACAAAAGTAGTCCAGTCGAAGTCATTGACACAACCTGCATTATCCCAAGCGACATTATCCCAATTATCATTACGCAACATAACGTACTCGGTATAGCCAGTTGCTCCATGAGCCTTGTTAGACACACCCAATACCCAACTCTTATAGTTATCTGTTGCCGCAGTATAATTATAGAACTTAAACTCTATCTTCTTACCTGCTTGCAAAGTATA
>DKCU01000155.1:0-16898 GCA_002451555.1 Candidatus Segatella albertsiae | reverse complement strand
CCATCCTTGGAGATGGTCATGGTCATCTTCACCTTACCCTTGCCCTTGACAACACCAGCATCGGTCATGATAGAAGCATCGCTTGATTTCCATGTTACGGTTGTGCCGAGATAAGCGGTCGTTGGCAAAGTTGGCTTGCTATTCAATGTAGCACCATCCTGGAAAGGAATGACACTCTTGTCGAGTGTGTATTTGATGGCAGCCTTGGCATCAGCCTTCACTGCCCAAACTTCCTGCTGATAAGTAAAGCTGTTCTGCCCGATGGTCAAGCTACCACTGGATGAAGAGAGAGCCACGATAGCGAGAGCTGGAATATTGGTATAGTCGATGGTCTGTTTCACCAAAGCACCACGATAGGTTACACCCGACAACACCAAGGTGATATAGTCTGTTCCATCTTTACGAACCCACTTGCCTGTCTCGCCTCCGCTCACGGTTCCATCGGCATTGAGCTTGATTTTCACAGGTTTCTCGTATGCCTTGGCAGCTGTGTTCTGATTATACTGATGACGGATGAACTGGTAGTCGCCAGGAATCTCATCGTTGCCGATAGATGCCTCTGATGCGATTTTCTCGCTTGTGGCAGTCTCGCCATCAAACTCGTATGGTGCTGCCATCAACCATCCCTCGTCATTCAAGAAAAGCTGGTGAACACGCACTTCATGACCGAACGAACCATCATTAAACTTGGTATGATATACCACAAACGAACGCCCCTTGTTATCGTTGAAAGCAGAGTTATGGCCTTGTGCCAACTCAGCTACAGGCATGGTATCCCACTGGTAGTTGCAGAGCAACAAAACACCACGGTTGTCACGAGCACCAGAACCGAAGTTCAAGACATAGTTGTTGTAAAGAGCCGATGTACCATAGCAGTCCTTGTAAGGTCCGTCTGGTTTCTCCGAACGGAACACACGCATCTGATAGCCACCATCTGGATCCAAGCCGCCATAACTCAAGAAGAGGAAGTAATACTTACCTATCTTCTGGATATAACTTGCCTCGCCAGATACATAATATCCACCGGCTATCTTCTTGCCAAAGTATGGGTCTGAGGTACAAGCCTGGTTGTATGCACCTGGAGTGGCATCCTCGCCATTGATTTGATATGGGAAAGTATATTCGTAATCACGAAGACCATTCTCCTTGTTCAAGCGAATCATATAGATGCCGCCCGACCATGAGCCATAACTCATCCAGAGATTATCGTCATCATCGTAGAAGACGCATGGGTCGATGCAATTAGGCCAATAGTTTCCCCAGTTGTCCTTGCTAGTTACACTGTAACGAGCAGGAAGCGAAGTGCAACCTGTAGCGATTGCCAAGTCTGTATTCTTCCAATCATCAGCCTTGGCATAGCCATTATGTACAAAACGTCCTGAGAATCCAGAGCAAACCACAGGTCCTTGATAAACCCAAGGTCCCTCCACGCTATTGGAGGTGAAGCAAACAATGGTGGAACACCAATTGTCGCCATTCAGACTCATATACATACACCATTTCTTCATGGTCTTGTTGTAGATGACATCTGGAGCCCACTGGTTTCCAGCAACTGTATTCGCCTTGCCCGCAGCATTTTGTCCGCACTGCCATGCATGGGCATCGAAATTGCCAAGAGTCACTTCCTCGCCCTTGTAATTCTTCACCTTCTTAATGGCATGGGTGCTGTAGGCATCCTTAAAGTTGATGGCATTGCCATCCACATCGGCAAAGAGGCTATTATTGGTACCTGAATTTTCCTCACCTGTCTTAAAGGTTGCCCAATTCTGGTAGTTGCTGCTTTGATAAGTCTTTCCTCTGCCCAGGTGGGAACCATAGATATAATAGATAGGCTTATTAGGGTTGGAGATGTCATCCACCACAATAGATGGGTCATGACAGCTCACACGCATACTGTATGTCCTTGAGCTGTAGGCATTCTGCAGGTCGGCATCGCTGATGGCAGTCTGCGCCATCATGCCGAGAGACATGCAACCCAACATTGACAATAATGTAAGTTTCTTCATTGTGTTATTTGTTTTATTGTTACTGATTGTTGCTTCTATAAGCGAAGCTTTAAAGCAAGGAAGGCCTATGGTGTTTTCGCCATAGACCTCACCTTAAAAGTTATAATAGTTATTGTTGACAAAGATTACTTGTCTTTCCTCCTATCGGAGATTATTCACCTCCTGTGGTCTCGCCACCTTCGGTAGAACCACCCTCGGTTGCTCCACCTTCGGTGGTCTCGTCCTTCTTTGCCTCAGAGAGTTCCCATCCCTTGTTCTGTCCCAAGTTAGGATCCTTCTTGTAAGTGTCGTCTGGCACAGGGAAGTAATAGTTCTTAGGACTTGAGAAAGCACGAGTAGCATGGGTATTGTCGTTGCGATATGTATAGACAGGATTCTCGTCAGGAGTAACCACTACGCTATAGATATTATAAACCTGCTTGTAACGTGGCTCACTCTTCTCTGAAGCGGCGGTCTTACCCTCAAACAACTTCCAGCGACGCTCGTCGAAGAAACGATGGTCCTCGAATGCCAACTCGATACGACGCTCGTTGCGGATGCGCTCACGAAGCTGGGCTTGCGTCATATTCTTGTAGGCTGGCATACCGACACGAGCACGCACCTGATTGACATACTGATATGCAGCGTCAGGTCCCTGTGCCTCGTTCAATGCCTCAGCAGCATTCAAAAGAATCTCCGCATAGCGGAAGATAGGACAAGCAGTAACATAAGTTGTAGGGTTCTTGAAACTCATGTTGTGAACGAACTTCTTAGAGTAGTAACCTGTTGTGGTACCACCATGGAGATCCTGATAGTCCTTGCCACCTACAGATACATCCACGGCACGCTCCTCGTCCTGGCTCTTGTCACCCCAGATACTTCCCTGGTGGAAGATGGTCTGCTCCAAACGTGGGTCACGGTTGGCGTACGGGTTCTGGTCATCGTAAGTAGGGTCTTGGTCGATAGGAAGGCCATTGATGGTCTCGTAAGAGTCAACCAAGTTCTGTGTTGGGTTCACACGACCTGTAGAGTTCACGTTACCAGAGAAGCCACAAGGTGTATTGAACATCTCGATTTCACGAGTATTCCACTCTGAACGGCTGAGGATATACTCAGGGTTCAAGTGAGGAGTGGTAGTGAAGCACTCATAGTAATTCTTCTTAGGATCGTTATCCTCAGAAGTATAGAGATGGTAAGGATTGGCTGAGCTATTGTTGGCAGAGATAAACGCCAATGCCGCATCAGCTGCTTCCTGCCACCAACTCTTGTCGTTGGTAGGATTGTTGAGCGCAGAAGCACGATAAAGCAACGCTCTTGAGCGCAAAGCATATACAGCCGCTCCATTGATACGTCCCCAGTTCTCATTCTCATTGCTGTAACGGAATGGAAGCGCACCACTATTGATGATTTCCGTGCACTCGTCTGCCACCCACTTCAATGCCTCGGCAGCAGGAGTACGACCGATAGTACCAGCCTCGTCATTGGTCAAGACATGATCCTCGATTGGCACGGCACCAAACCAGCCGATCATATCGAAATGAAGGATGGCACGAATAAAACGAGCCTCAGCCTTGTAACGGTCACAAAGATGATTGTCATCACCAGCCTTTGCCGCATTACCAATCACGTCCTCACGAACCTTCTCCAAGAAGTCGTTGCAAACACGTATACCCTTCAGGTCGTTGGTCCAATAAGTGGTTGCGAAATAATGGTTCTTCGCATCGTAAGAATCATTCAACACACTGTGATAATAATGCACGTTCCAGTAAGAGAGCGCATTGTCGGTCATACAGTCGCGAGATGCTGCCAAGAACTGGCCGTTGGTATAACCAGCGAAAGCATCTGGCAGATAAGTATAGGCATTAGCCAAGACACCACGGCTACGATCGTAGTTGCCATAGATGTTGTCGGCAGTATAAGTCAAATCGACTTCCTTGTCGAGGATGTCGCTGCAGGAGGTCATACCTCCCACAGCTACCATTGCCAACGATATATTGATTAAAAGCTTTTTCATAATTCTTTTTGATAAAATTGATTAGAAACCAATATTGATACCAAATGTAAACGACTTTGTCTTAGGATACCACCAGCAGTAGCTCAATGGCTTCTCTGGGTCGATGTCATCAGGAAGACTGCTGAATGTGGCGATGTTGTAAGCGCTGAAATATACACGGCACTTGGTCATCCACAACTTGGAAATCAACTTAGATGGCAATGAATATCCCACCTCGATGTTACGGAGTGACCAGAAGTTTCCATTGCGTACCCAGATGTCGTTCTGATAAGAACCTGTGGCACGGTCTGAATCTACTGCGTCGAAACCGTTATATACTGGACGAGGATAAGTTGCATTGACGTTGCGAGGATCGGTAGGATCGTCGGTAAAGTAACCCCAAGCCTTGGTCACCTCGTGAGTACCCATGTTACTCCATCCACTGTAGCTGATAGCTGGCGAGAGGAATACGGAGCGACGGAGGTAAGCGTTCACTATCATGCGAGCGTCGAAGCCCTTGTACTCGAAACCGAAGTTGAAGGTAGGAATCAACTCTGGGATGATGGTATATGAGTCTGGCACCATATCCTTGGAGTCGATGACACGGTCGCCGTTGATATCCTTGAAGACTGCCGTACCCAACTGCTGCGCTCCATTGGAGAAGCTGTTGTAAGGGTATTTCTCAGGATGGTCGATAGCATCCTGCTGAGAAGTTGCAATCAAGTTAGGATCGGAAGCCCACTGGTCGAACTTATAGATGTTCCAGCCACCCACACGGTTGGTACCCGTCTGGCTCTGCTCATAAAGGTCTGCCACAGAAGTATTGTCATAGATTCTGTGCCCCGCCTTGCGCTGCCACTCTACGTCTGGCGTCGTCTCGTCGATATCCTTGACACGGTTGGTATTGTAAGTCAACTGTGCCTCGATGTAATACTTGAAGTCCTTACCTATGCTGTTGTGGTGACCGAGTACAAACTCGTAACCACGACTCTCTACCTTACCATAAGAATCCTGTGCTACTGGCACACCAAGGATGGTCTCAGGAACGGTAGAACGGCTAACAAGGATGTTGGAACGCCACTCATGGAAGATATCCAAGCTACCATAGAGTTTCTTGTTCCAAAGGTTCCAGTCGAAACCTACGTTCACCATCTTGGAGATTTCCCACTTGCTATTGAGGTTACCCGTCTTGGTCTCAGCATAACCACCGACACCTGTGGCATTGTAACCGAAGGCATAACCTGTGGCTGAGCCATAGATGCTCTGGTATGGATAACGACCGGCACCTGTGTTAGACTGACCAGCCTCACCATAAGATAAGCGAACCTTGAATAAATCGAGCACGCCATTGTTCTTTGCCCAAGGCTCCTCGGTCAACACCCATCCTGCGGATGCACCCCAGAATGTTCCCCAACGGTCATCAGGCGAGAAGTTGTCGCAGCCCATGCGAGAGAGGTTGAAGGAAGCGATGTATCTGTTGGCATAATCGTATGTACCCTGGAAGTTGTAAGCCAAGTAACGGTTGGAAGATGCACTCTGCTGTGAAGAGTAGTCGGAACCCGCCTCCTCATTGCGATAGTAGCGAGCAAAGGCACGTGCGTCGATGTTGTGCTTGCCAAAGCTATTCTTATAGCTTATACCTCCGTACATATTCAAGTTGTAGTAGTAACCACGCTGGTTAGCAGAAGGGTTACTCAACGCTGCCTTGGTGGTGTATCTTGTATAGGTGAAGTCCTTGACATCGGTCACCTTCAAGTTATCCCAATCGTAGTTCCAAGAGTCCATGTTGGCTGTCTGGGTTGACTCGAAGGTCTCGTAAGCGTCGAAGCTGATGGTACCAAACAAGCCCAAGCCCTTCAAGACAGGACTCAAGTCGTACTTCGCGTTCAAGGTAGAATACAAGTTGCGGCGACGGTTCTTCTCCAAACCAGAACCACCCAAGTAACGTACTGGGTTATTGGCGGTAGATGAAGAATAGATGCTACCATCAGGGTTGTGAGTTGGAGCCATTGGGTTAGCCTCGATTACACCGAAGGTCACAAGGTTGAACACACCCTCGGTAGGCTGAGAGATGTTGTCGATACGACCACCCAAGTCGAGAGATACGTTCAAGTACTTGGACACGTCGATGTCGATGTTGGAACGGAGGTTCCAACGATTCAACACGTGCTGCGTGCTATAGCCGCTGTTCATCTCGGTACCTTCGGTATTCCACATACCCTCCTGGCGCAAATAAGAGAAGCTGACATAGTAGCGAGCACGATTGTTACCACCACTCAACTGCAAGTTGGTGCGGTACTGTGGCGCTGAGCTACGATAGAGTTGGTCTGCCCAAGAAGTATTGAAGTACTGGTACTTGCGAATGTCATCGTCAGCGAATGTACCCCCATTGCAAACATACTTGTAATTATCAAGTTGCTCCTGCGAATACAGAGGATCCATGCCGCTCAGGTAGCGTACCTGGTTGCGAGTCATCGCCATATTGTAAGAGTTCTGCACCTCCATCTTATTGGCAAGAGTCTGGAAACCAATCTCCTGGGTGAAGTCAATCTTGGTCTTACCAGCGGCACCACGCTTGGTGGTCACCATGATAACACCATTGGCACCACGCATACCATAGATAGAAGAAGCAGCGGCATCCTTCAACACGGTGATGCTCTCGATAGGATAAGCATCGAGGAAGGAAAGGTCACGCTCCACGTTATCCACGATAATCAATGGAGAACGAGCACTCTGGTTGGTGGTACGGATACCACGGATGAAGAGGAAGCTCTCAGACCAACCTGGCTCAGAAGACCACTCGTATGTCTCCACACCGTTGAGCGTAGAAGTAAAGGCATTCTGAAGGATGGTGACAGGGTGCTTCTGCAACTCCTCGCCAGAAACGACGGAACGAGAGTCTGTCAAGATTTTCTTTTTCTGCTCACCGAATGGCACTGGAGCCATGTGCTCCATCTCGTCGGTATCATCCTCCAACTTGATGACGTAAGAGCCATCGAAGGTTGTCACCTTCTCCTGTGCATTCTTGTAACCAATGCTTGAAACGCAGACCTCATCGCTTGGGTTCACCTTCTTCAAGGTAAAGTAACCGTCCTTGTCGGTCAAGGCGATGCGGCTTTCCTCTGCCACGTTGACAACAGCCCCAGGGATTGGGTCACCCTGGCTGTTGACGATTCGGCCTTTGAGCACCTGCTCCTGTGCAAAAGAAGAACTTGCGGCACAGAGAAGTGCGCTCACCATCAAGACTCTGCTTGATGATGACACCTTATTATATATATTCTGAATATTATTCATACTGTTGTTTCTTTAAAAGCGTTATTCTTTCCAACCATCGTTCTGGAAGCTCTGACCAATCTTCCAAACCTCTGTCTCTGGGATTGGATAGAGATAGAACTTGTCTTGCCACTTACGGTTCTGAGCCACCTTACGGGTGATGGTACCATCAGCTGCTACATTGACACCATAGATGTCACGACCGAGAGCCTCACCAGCAACATTCCAACGACGTACATCCCACCAACGGTGCTCCTCGAAAGCGAACTCGATAGCACGCTCCTTGTGGATGAAGTTGCGCATGGCTGTCTGGTTCTTCAAGTCTGCACGGTCAGCCACATTGCCAATGATGCCGCCACGATGACGAATCTGGTCGAGCAAGCTGCAAACCTTGTCGTAATTGCCAGCGAAGTCTGCCTCATTCAAAGCCTCAGCATAGCTCATCAAAATCTCGCTGTAAGTGAAGATTCTCCAAAGACGCTTGGCTGTACCACTGTGGTTACTACTCAAAATGGTCTCTGGAATGTACTTGCGTACATAGTAACCTGTTGGAGTAGCGTTCTGGTTGCCGATAGGATTGTCACGATGTCCATAAACCACGTCGATGACATTGGTCTTGGTACTGGTTGCCTGTCCCCACTCGCAACCCTGATAAAGTACAGTTGCTGCGAGACGTGGGTCACGGTTCTTCCACATCGTCTGGTCGGTATAACCGCTCTCCTCATTGACAGTTGGCTTGCCGTTCACATAGACTGGCGCACCAGTCGCATCATACTGAGTAAATGGAGCAGTACCATCTTCCATATCATACATATCGACGAGGTTCTGGCTTGGGCAAAGACCACCCTGGCCACCTTCGCCTACAGGAGTATCGGTAGAGATACCTGCCCAACCGATAGCCACATCATTGCGGAAGAAGATAATCTCAGGGTTCTTGTCTGCGTATGAGTTGAGCAACCAAGAGTTGTTGTAAGCTGCGACACCACCATTAGTACGCGTTTCCAACTTATAGTTCTCACCGTACTCGTCGATGAAGCCCTTTGCCGCATCAGCTGCCTGTTGCCAAGTGATGCCACTCTGAGCTGAATAACGAGGGCTTGCCATGAAGAGCATCATGCGAACATAGAGCGCACGAGCCGTTGGTTGGTTCACCTCACCAGCGTATGTCTCATCGGTAGTCTCTGCGTATGTCTTCAATCCTGCCTCACATTCCTTTACCTCCTTGAAAAGGTAATCCATGAAGGTCTTGAGGTCAGGGCGCTCGGTGTAGCCAGTCAGCAAGTCGCCGTTAGGGTCAAGCTCTGTGGTAACCAATGGCACTGGACCATAGCGGAGGAACAACTCCCAATAGAAGTAAGCACGGAGGAAACGAGCCTCAGCGATGTAATTTGCCTTACGACTTGCGTAAAGTTCCTCAGAGAGGTCAACAGGGCGAAGTTTGTTCTCTGTGTCCTGCTCCAATGTATTGATGGTGATGTTACACTTGCGAATGCCACGATAACGGCTCTCCCAAGGAGATGTCAGCTCGGCGGCACCGCCACCACCATAGTAGTTACCAATATTAAAGGTAGTGCGAGTACCTGATGTACCGATACTTGACTCAGCCAAGTCGGTAGCAGCATCGAGCCAAGAGTTATTGACACGGTTGGCACCATGAAGCAAGAAGTTGTAAGTATCGTTGTGGTTCTGCTCCAAGAGAGTGAAGCTACCCAACACCTCAGCTTTTGTCAACTCGTTGCTTGGCTGCTTGTCGAGGAAATTGCCGAAGGCATCTTCGCATGAGGTGAGCGTCATCGCTCCTATTGCGAGTGCCAAAGCAAATATACTATATTTCTTCATTTTAGATTCGTTTTGAATGTTCTTGAATTAGAATACAACATTGAAACCTACGTTGACGGTCTTCAAGAGTGGGTAACGGTTGGAGCCGTTGCTCTCTGGGTCAACCAAGTCATCAAGATGATCCCATGTAAACAAGTTGTTGGCATTGACATAGAAGCGGCAGTTGCTCATGCCGACATGCTTGATCAACTCCTTAGGAAGGGTATAGCTCAACTCAATGTTCTTCAAGCGAACGAATGCACCGTTCTTCAAGAAGAATGAGTTCTGACGCTGGTTGTGGTCGCCGTTGCTTCCGTAGTGGAGCAAAGGATACTTGGCATTTGCCAAATTCTCAGCCTCGCTCAAGCTTGGATTCCAACGCTGCAAGTGGATATCCTTTACCTTACCATTGTTCTGGAAGGCGAACATTGCATCGCTGTCGTAGTAACGAGATACATGGTCAACGCCCTGGAACATTACCTCGAAGCCGATGCCCTTGTAGTTAGCACCCAATGTCAAGGCGTATGTATTCTCAGGAATATCGCTGTATCCGATGAATGTCTCATCACGATCGTCGATGAAACCATCGCCATTCATATCCTTATACTTCAAGTCACCTACCTTCACGTTGCCGTAAGTAGAAACTGGGAAGTTAGGATTGTCGAGGTCTGCCTGTGTTACGAAGCCCTCGCATACCAAACCGAAGTACTGGTTGATGGCATGGCCCTCACGCTTGCGATAAGCGGTCTTGTAAGCAGGCTCGTCCATGTTCTTAATCTTGTTGGCTGCATGAGAGAAGGTCATACCTACATTATAGGTGAAGTCCTTGCCAATGTGATTGAAGTGGTGGAGCTCCAACTCGTAACCCTTGTTCTGGGTCTTACCGAGGTTACCGGCTGCCATGGTTACACCTACCCACTGTGGGCGGCTCAAGTACTCTGTCAAGATGTTGTTACGATTCTCTACGAAGTAATCGAAGTTACCTGTCAACATACCGTTGAACAAACCAAACTCCAAACCTACGTTGAACTTCTTGGCACGCTCCCATGTTACACCATAGTTAGGATACTGGCTCTCGTAGATACCCGTCTGACCTTTATTGCCAAAGTAGTAGTCGTTACCAATCTGGTTCCACTTCTCTTCATAGAGGAAACGCTGTGCCACGCCACCAACGGTATATACATCGTTACCGACCTCACCGTAAGATGCACGGAGCTTCAAGTTGTTCAACCAGTTCTGCGTACTCTTCATAAACTCTTCCTGAGTGATACGCCAACCGAGAGAGAATGCAGGGAAGAAACCGAAGCGCTTGCCCTTCATGAAGTTCTCAGAACCATTGTAACCTACGTTGACCTCAGCCAAGTACTTATCGTCCCATCCGTAGGTAACACGACCTACGAGACCTTGGTAACGCTTAGCCAAATCTGAGTTGTAGCGGTAGTCGTTCTGGTTGTAAAGAACCATACCTGTAATATCGTTCTTGCCGAACTTGCGAGCATAGTTAATCTGACCTTCCATATAAAGTTTATAAGTGGTAGAAGAACCCTTGCTATAAGCCAAGTCGCCATCTACATTATACTTGGTATAAGCATCAGCGCTTGTATAGTTGGCGCGATCGTTCAATTCGTATGTTGCGAAAGCAGCACCGAATGTCTTCTTGTAATAAGAATCATAGTCGAAAGAAACCATACCACGTACAGAGAGACCTGGGGTCAACCAGTCCATCTTGTAGTCGGCGATGAAGTTGGTCTCATTGATGGTATTGGTACCACGATAGTATCCACCCTTGGCAAGGGCAGCCACTACGTTGTCCTGATAAACGGCTGTACCACCATAGAGAGTCTTGGTGCTTTCACCATTCTGTACCTCGTAAGATACAGGGAAGATCCAACCTGGAGTATGGTTGATACGAGCAAAGATATCATAGTTGGTAGAGCTCTCGTTGGTGTTGGAACCATGACGGTTCTCGAAACGAGTACCAAAGTTGACACTGAATGTCAAATCCTTAGAAAGGAAGAAGTCCATATTGGCACGGAATGCGTAACGGTTGTAGCCTGGGCTAGAAGAATTGCCATAAGCATCCTGGCTCAAGTTCTTGATGAGAGAGCCCTGGTTATACATTTCACCAGATACATAGTAGCGCATACGCTTCGTACCACCACGTACACTGACGTTGTAACGCTGAGATGGAGCCCAGTTGTTGAGCACCTCGTCATACCAATCTACATTAGGATAAAGAAGAGCATCGGCACCAGTCAACTCACCGGCGCAGCTCTTGCGATACATCTCGATGTCGGAAGCAGAGTACTGTGAAGGAAGACCATCGTTCTTCAAAGCCTCCTCCAAGAGAGTTACAGAGTCGTAAGAATTCAAGTAATGAGGCTTACGAGTAGGAGTACCCCACATGAAGTTACCTGTTACACTAACCTCTGGCTTCATATCCTTACCACGCTTGGTGGTAACGAGGATGACACCATTCGCACCACGTACACCATAAACGGCTGTGGCAGAAGCATCCTTCAATACAGAGATACTCTCGATATCATCAGGAGCGACCTGAGAGAAAGCACGCTCTACACCATCCACCATGACCAATGGAGCACCATCACCAGCGAAGGTAGCACGACCACGAATGTTGATGGTAGCGTCATCGGCACCAGGGGCACCAGATGTCTGGGTAGTTACCACACCAGGAATCTTACCTGCGATAGCCTGGGTAACGTTGGCTGTAGGGGTATTCAAGAGGTCGTCGGAACTAACCTGAGAGATGGCACCTACCACACTCTCCTTCTTCTGATGACCGTAACCTACGACTACGACCTCATTGATTTTCTGACTCTCGTCCTTGAGGACAACCTTGATATTACGCTGATTGCCTACACGGATATTCTGAGCGACCATACCGATATAAGAAATCTTCAAGGTAGCGTTCTCGTTCTTGACCTGAATCTTGAAGTTACCGTCAAAGTCGGTGACAACACCATTGGTTGTCAAGGCTTCCATGACAGTAGCACCGATGATAGGCTCGCCTGATTCATCAGATACATTACCCGTTACGGTAACCTGTGCTGATGCTCCCAATGTAAGGAGCACCAGTGTCAGGGTCAAGAATAACTTATGCAATATGTTATTGTTCATTGTTTATTCTGTTTATGTTATTCAGTTTCATTAATCTTATCGAAATAAGGGAAATAACCTACTCTCAAGATATCTAGGCAAGCAGCCTCCTGGGTCAAGAATATGTAAGCATCACCAGATTTCAAAGAGTTAAAGACAAACTCGTATGCAGGAAGCACCTCTCCAGCAGAAGTTGTCTCTTTAGCCTTCATTGTCAAAGAATTGCCACTACGAGTAAATCCTAGGTAGCAAGTAGCACCGCTCATATCTTTCACGAAATTATCAAAGTTGAAACTCTGAGTCATAGTGAAATCCAAATTGGCAGAATTTTCATTAGTATTACCACCTGCTCCAAACCATCCATAAGCGTCAGCTCTCAAGACATAATTTTCGAAATAGCCTTCACTTCCGAAAGGTGTAGTACAGCAACAGAGCACCCAGTTATTCCAATTAGCTCCATTACCAGCGGTTCTATTGACAAACTGAATGACAAACGGATTTGTTTCAGGAATGTTAGAATCAAGCTTATACATTTCAGATTTCTCAGAGAAGAAGCCTGAAGTATAATCAGCAGCACCGACTAAATAGCTTCCAGACTTATAAACATTACCAACAAATGTTTCATTTGGATCTATCTGAATCCAACTTTGCTCACCGGTCAAGAAACAACGTATATTACCTTCTGGAACATTTTCCAGTTTATTAGACATTGTATATTCCACTCCTGCAGCAGTTGTTGTCTTCGCCGTAATATTAACATCAGAGCCATTTCTTTCAACTGTCAAATCTATGGTTGCACCATCCATATCATCCTTGAATGTATCCCAGTTATAATTACAAGTCAAGTTGTCTGCATTATGTAAAGTACCCCAGCCGTAATTATCAGCACGAAGCACCTCATACTCTACATATCCATCGCCGCCAAACTGCACATCATTTGTAACAGCCAAAACCCAGTTGTTCCAATTGTTTGCCTTAGATGTATGATTTATAAATGTTGTATGGAAAGTCTTGCCTTCAGGTATTACAAATGCATCGGATTTAACAACAAAGAATCCATCCGAACAATCCTCAGTACCAACATTTACATAAACTTTCTTAGACACATCACCACCATTTCCACTAACGGTCTTGTTCCAATCCTTATCTTCCATCATGTTACGAATCAAGGTAACATTGTCGATAGAAACGACATTGGTCTCATCAGCAGTCTGATCTTCCTCAGTAGTCTGCTCTTTCTCACCGCCTATATATAAATAAGGTAGGGTATTGATAGCCTCAACCAAAGTCTTGTACTGGAAAGAAGTGGCGCTGGTAGATGTCTGATAGCCAGAAAGACTCTTTTTACCATCTACATAGAACTGATAACCATCATTGGAAACTTGAAGAGCAACGAAGTGCCACTCGTTAGGAGTAAGAATACCTGTCTTCACAGAAGCAGGGTCGTTCTCGTTGAGGTTCAAGCTCTCCAACTGACCTGGTTTGCTGTAAACCATCTGTCCATTGGCTGTAAAATAGAAACGAGCACCGTTTTTTTCCTCAGAGCCAAACGAGATAAGAGGGCGAGCCACATCAACATCAGCGACAGTTCCGTCCTCAGCTACGTCTGCATCAATCTTCACTGCGAAAGTGATGGCAGCACCATTTTGCAACTTCACACTATTGAAAGGATTGGCAATCTTAGCACCACCCTTTCCATTCAAGTGCAACACATTACTTGCGAGGCTTTCGTCCTTGACTACCTCGCAACCCTCGTCGTGACTAATCATGTCGGAATACTCAGGCTTATCCTCTGAATATTCAAAGTCATAAGTTGCCACTGTCTGCTTAGATGGGTATATCTGACCACCAGCAGGATCGTCCTGTCGGCCCCAGTCATCACCACAAGCAGTGAAACTTAATGCCACCATGATAGCACAAGCGAATGTAAGCAAAGATTTCTTAATCTTCATAACTTAATGCTTTTAGGTTGTTTTTTATATTTTAGGTTGTTTTTAAAATCTTATTAATTGATTCGGTGGCAAAAGTACAATTAATAACATAATAGTAGGTGGACAATAACAAAAAATGGGTGGACAAACCGCATAAACAAAGGGTTTTCTCTAAATCCACATACTTTTCCACCTCTGTGTTCCTACACAGGATATTTAACAAAAAGAAACAAAAAAGTGCATATCTCACCTCGATGGCAAGGTATGCACAAATGAAAAAAACAGGAAACGACGCTTAATCTACATCAAGCGTCTCTTTGTATGCAGAAGGGGAAATACCATATTGCTTCGTAAAGCAACGGGTAAAATACTTAGGGTCATTGAAGCCCACCCTATAGGCTATCTCGGTGATGTTTCGATCGGCGATGTTCTCCTCCAACATTCTCTTAGCCACATCCAAGCGGTAATTACGGATGAACTGAGCCGTTGGCAAACCAGTCTCCTCATTCAGTTTCTTGCTGAGCACGCTACGATTCATACCCATCTTGTCCGCAAGGACTTGCACTCCAAACTCTGATTCGCCATATTCTTTCTCCATTATCTCCATGACAGCCTCCATAAACGGCTTGGTATGCTCCGCCACTTGCTTTTTGTCAGCTTCGATGGTCTTCTGTTGACTCTCCTGATAACGCTTTTGATTTTCCAAGATAGCCTGGATGCGACTCTGCAACTTGCCTGGCTCATCGCTATCCTTCAAGGCAGCCTCTATCGGTCGATACAATTCCTCCACCTCTCGCTCACGCATTTTCTCCAACCTACGGAAATAGACATATTGGATGGCTGCTATGATACCTATTATTATAATAGATACAAACCACCAGCTCTTCCAAAAATAAGGTGTGATACTGACTGCGATAGAAACCGTCTGCTCCTGAGCCGCCGCTATCGATGGCGCATATTTCACCTCAAACTCATAATCTCCAGCAGGAAGAGTAGAATATCTCACACTGTGCTGACCTGGTTTCAACTGAACCCAATCGTTCTCATAGCCCTTCATACGGCAAAAATAGACACCTTGAGTCTCACTGCCATAATTAAGGGCGGAAAAATTGAGGGTAAACGACTTATCACTCTCATGGATACGTATCTTCTTGGCGATAGAAATATCCTCATCGAGATAATCGCTACCGGCAAATACGGGTTGGTTATCCACCAAAAGTTCCGTAAACTTAAGCTGACCATCTATATGCTTGGAGAAATTGATGCCTTTCACTGCCATCATTCCCCTGTCTGTGCCCAAAAATATGATGCCCTGCTTGTTACGAATGGCTCCATTGAAATAGAACTGGGGGCTCAACAAGCCGTCATCCTTGGAGAAGCTACTGAAAGCCTCTGTCTTGGGGTTAAAAACAGAGAGACCATTGTCTGTCGCTACCCAAAGCATCCCCCGATTGTCTTCCACGATACCTTTGACCGTGTTATTGGCAAGGCCGTCATTGGTGGTAAACGACTTGACATACGTCTTGCCATCCTTCTCATAATTATAGCAATACATGCCATAACCATTGCTACCAAGCCAAATTTTTCCATCCTTCGTCTGGCAGAAGGAAAGGATTTTGTCAATGACACTACTTTGTGGATCGTCGAGCTTATGAGGGTGGTATTTCACCTTAAAGTCACCCTTGCCATGGCGGCAGGACTTCAAATCCACTTCCACCATACCCTGCACACAACCCATCAAGAGTTTGGCATCCTTGGTTATCAAACTGCCGATGCAACCACGTATATTCAAACAACCGGGGAAAGGTTCCACCAATTGTTTTTTGTCGAAATCATAGAAGAACAAGCCATCGTTGGTGCCTATCCACATACCATGATTACGAGCATCGTACCGCATCGCTCCCACAAAAGAGAGCAATCCCTGATGCTTGTCATCCACCAAAAGTCTTGTTATCTTTCCTGGCTGACTAAACGGCATGAATGCGACACCACTTCCCCAAGTTCCTATCCACAAGTTGCCTTGCGCATCACCCGTAAGCACAGAAACACTATTGTGCGGAAGCCCGGAATTGGAAGTCGTATAATGGGTAAAGGTACTGTTATGGGGGGATAACCTATTAAGACCACCTTCCACCGTGCCAACCCACAGAGTACCATTGTCCTCGGCAAACATGGCATTGACAGCATTAGGCGAAAGGCTCGCAGGATTGTCTGGCTCATGTTGATAGAACTCCAACTGCAACTGACGTGGAGTCAACTTGGTAATACCACCAGTCTCCGTTCCCACCCATATCTGTCCATTCTTGGAAAAAAGGCTATTCACGAAGTTGCTACCCAAAGGATTGATGGAACTTCCACAATTCCAATGTTCGATACTTCCAGTCTTGTCATCTATGATGTCAACGCCACAAAGAGTTCCCACGAGGAGTTTATCATCAGGCGATACCGCAAGGCTCGTCACTACATCGTGCTGTAGAGAATGGTCTGTAGATGAGCAATGATACTCTTGTCTCGCGCTATTGTACAAACCATGGTTCGTAGCGATCCATATCTTATGATTATAGGATATGACAGCACCCGCATAGTTCATTCCCAAAGAGGAAAACATCGAGGACAAGTCATTGCCCACTATTTTTCCATTCTTAACAGAGAATTCGGTCACTTTTCCACCATTGCACATCACGACCGTGCCACGTCGAAAGACATCGCAAAGTCCGAGGTCAGGGGCATTGAAAGGATAACTGATGGAAAGGACGCTATTCACCTCGCCCTTTTCATTAA
>DKCU01000080.1 GCA_002451555.1 Candidatus Segatella albertsiae | reverse complement strand
ACTTTTAAGTTAGAATCTACATATTTGTCAAGAAACTCTTGAAGTTCAGCGATGTCATTGGAATGTTGTGCGATTTTGTAAGCTTTTTCTTCTTTTGTCTCGCAGCCTACGAAAACACAAAATATAATCGCTAATATGATGTGGTACTTTTTTATTTGTATATTCATATTTATGTTTAATTTGGCGCATGAATTTATATTATATATTGTTCATATAAACAATACTAACATTGCTTTTCTCTGAATTATTGAAATTCGTGAAACTAATATTTACACTCGTATCGTTATTCTTACTATAAAATGTATAGGAATCATTGTAGTTACTATTGTCTTTTTCTTTTAAAGTATAGTATTTGTGAAACCATTTGAGGACTTCAGATTTGGTAATCTGGCTAAATGAACAAGAAGCGATGATGAGTTTGCCGTTCAAAATCGTGTAAGTTGTTAGACCCTCACCCGCTTCTTCGTCTGTATCGTTTCTTTCTTGCTTTTTTGCAAACATCATATGAGTAGAGTTGTCTATGTTGTGGTAGTCGTTGCAATTCATGTATCTCTTTATGTCATCCATAGAACAATTCCAATCATGGATAGGTTCAACGAATAAACTATCGACAAATGAGTTCCCGTCATTGTCCTCTCTTGTTATTTTTACAAAATCGAAATACGTGCGTTCTCCTTTTTTCTTCCAAGTGTCATTAGAAGATCTTCTTTGGATTTGTATAAGGCTACTGTCTTCTTTTGTGGTATTGTCAGCTATCGTTTCTGCTGTTTTTAGAATTACTTTTCCCATTTTTTTGAAAAAGCCTTGTGCGTAAGTTGTATTTGTGCTGCATAACAGCAATGCTAATAGGCAAGTTGTAAAACGGAATGTTGTCATTATTCTTTTCATATTCTTGTGTTTTGATTATTGTGCAAAAGTACAAAAAAAAATAGGAAAGATAGGCTCGGACAATAAAAAAAGTGTCGCTAAAAAATGAAAAAAGATTTTTTGGCGACACTTTTGAAGTCTTTTTTATAGAAATGATGAACTTTTAATCTTTTTCTCTCCCAATATCTTGCAACTGCATGAATCATTGGAGTTAAGTTCTTCTTATTTAGGTTTGCCAAGATCTATGCCTCCAAATATAGGATTATGCTAGTGCTCCGTTTTATGCTTTACAATTTTTTCTTATCTAACTCTTCGTCCTTCATTGTATAGCCCTTCCAAGAACGGTAAAACCAGTCAATCGACTTGCACTCAATTTTCTTTTGGAAAGAAAAGCCTGAAGACTTGAGAGTCTGCATATGAGCAGGCCAACCGTTTCCGAAAATATAGTATTTCTCATAATTTTCAACTTTCATACTGTCGTTCTTGAGTACGTTTTCAAGAGAATCTTGGACGAATGCTTCTCCTTTCTTGCCCAATTCTCCTGAGAAGAGATTTTGGAAGACAAATCCTACGATCTGTTTTGTGTCTTTAGGAGGAATGGCGGTCGTACTACTGGAGATGAGCGTATAGTCTCCTGCGGTTCCCTCCTCTTCATCTTCAGTATATGAAGCCAATACTTTTATTTTTGTGGGATAAAGGGAGGTGGTTGAGTCTGTGACTTCTGTAGTACCTATCTGGAATTGTTTTCCATGGCAATCGAATAACAAGGGTAATTCTTCGATGTATTCTCTCACAGTCTCTTCATTTTTCATGTTGAGTGCTATCATGTTTTCGAATTTCTTCCTTGGCATGAATGAGTCTAAGCCTGGTGTCTGATTATATAGCTCATCAAAAGCTTTTCGGGTGCCATTCAGGAAGAGGTCTCTTACTTCACGCCAATTGTCGATGGCTTCTATGGTGCCAAACTCATCGGTATGGAATTTGATTTTGATATTGGTGAAGCCCTTCAGAATAGCGACATTCATCTTGGTCTCCAATTTGTTGGCTGTAGAGTCGTCTGCAACTTCAACCTCGAATGGTGTTAGTTCCATCTTGTAGCCTTTGGCGGTGGAATCGGTTACCACTATCATACAGTCACGAGTATAGTAACTAGAGGTGATGGTGTCTTTTTGCGCAATTTTATAAACGGCATCTGTATAGGTATATTTCATGGTATCGCCTTTGCAGAAGTAGGCGATAACATTGATGACAGAATCTTCTTGGGTTTCTTCAAGATTGGTAACTTGTGCTTGCAGGCTAAATGTATAGCTTAACAATACGCAGAGAGATAGTAGAATTTTTTTCATGTTTTTATCAATTTGGTTTCCTCGGGCAAAGATATAAAAAATAATTGAAAGTAATATACTTATACGAAAAAATGTCGCAATCCTATAGCAAAAACTATAGGGATGCGGCATTTTCTTATGTGATTGATGCTTTCCTTGATACAATCGTACTATTGATATACTTTCTGAAATTGCTTCAATACATCACATCTTGTCGTGTAGTTATCCACGGCTTGTGGATATTCCTTGCAGAACTTGCTCCATTCCTCCATTGCCAAGTATTGGCTGGATAATGGCCGATATTGTGTCTTCAAGTTCCAATTCTCATCATACACTTCTTTGCGCCAAGGGTCGATGTCGATGGATGCCAAGGCGATGAGGGAATGATAACGCAACTGGAGATTGCTGCTCTGCTTGCTAACCTTCAGGTATTTCTGTGCGATAGCGGCAAAGTCGGCTTCTCCAGAGCGGGCACTATCATTGATGCTCTTGCCGTAATGGGTGAGATACCAACAATCGCCATAGCAGGAGGCTTGGTAATAGCGCACGGCTAACTGGTAGGCGAGTTCATCCTTTGCCTCGCCCTCCCGGCTCACGTTGTATTCGCCGATGAGTTGGTTCATCTCTTGACAGAACTTCAGTTTGGGGTTCTCCTTCATGTTCGCATAATCGCCTTCTATGCACCAAATGTTTTCGTCATCCACTTTCTGATGATTAAACCAAAAAGGTACGTCGAAACTACGCTTGGAAGCATAGTAGCTGATGGCTTGCTGGTTGATGAACGGCAGAGATACATCCTTGAGCCATCGTGCCGCCTCACCAAAGTTGCCTTCGGCTAGGTACTTGGTGCCTATCATGTCCTTGAAGAAGTCGGCATTGTGATAAAGCGACTGGCAGACGTATTGCTCGAAAGCATCCTCATGCAGTGTGGTGATGAACGAATAGTAGTCGGCGAGTTGTTGGGCAGTGAGCGAGTCGAGCAGCTCTGCGTATTCAGAGGAATAGAGATACTTGCTGATGTATTGCTCGTCTTGTTCATCTTGGCAGAATGTACGCTCATAGGCATCCATCATGCCATACATCGCAGTAGCCATGCTCTCATATTCTTTGATTTTCTCGGTGTGTCCCATTATCATAGCAAGATTACGGAAGTGACGGTATAAACCTCGGTAGGCAACACGTTCCAACACCTCGGTATAGTGATTGTCATATCCGTTTCCATGGGCTTCTTCTTTTGCTTTCTCGTCGAGCCATTTGAATTCGCTAACCAGATAAGTAGAGTAATCGCTTATCGCTTGTTTTACTTGCGTGTTTTGGGTGGAGACCAATATGCGGATGGCACGTGCGTTGTCTTTCATTCTCGGAGTGCCATCGAGGGTCATGGCTTCATTGATTTCCTTCCACGCAACCCTTGGCTCTCTGTAGAGATAGTGGAGCATGGCAGTAGCAGAACGCCAGAGGCATGGACTTTGGGTCTTGCCTTCGGCGATGACCTTATTGGCGAAGGTGATGAAGTTCATGGCTTCTTTCTGATAGATGACTTTGGCTCCGATTTCAGCTATCCAATCTTTGTCGAGTTTTCCCTTGGCTTGGCTGTCTATCGTCTGTTGGCTATTGTTGACGAAGTCTTGCACCAAGTAGGCAAGCATCTGTGAGTTCGGGTTCTTGAGGTAGATGCTCTGGATGCCTGCGAGATTGCGATAATTGGAGGCGATGAACTTGATGCTCTCGATGTCGCCTTGTTCGGCATAGATGTCGAGTGCTTGCTGTCGCTTGCCAGTCTTCCAAAGGGCACGGGCATAGATGTTGTACATCGCCTCTCGCCACATGGATTGTGGAAGTTTGGAGGCAATGGTGTTCCAATAGCTGATGTTCTGCTGGTTGAGATTCCTTAGCATGTTGATGCGCATGCGGAGCAGGGCATATTGGCTTTTTAGTCTGCTTCCCTTGTAGAGCTTTGCCGCATTGGCGAGTTGATTCAGTGATAAGAGAGCTTTTTGGCGTTCCTGCTTGGAGGCGTAATCCCAAGAGTCGGTGTTTAACTTATCGCACGCATCGAGATAAGCATTCAAGCGTTTCAGATAGGTCTGCATCTCCATGTCTTTCTTGCGTTGGGCAGCTTTGAGAATGCTTTCCTTGTTCCAGATATAACTATAATAATATATGTCCTCTGAATGGTCTCCGACATATTTCTTCCAATATTCGGCGATGTTGTCGAGATAGGCAGGTGACGTTTCATCGCGATTGAACACGCTGAACATATAGTAATTGTGGTCAGGTTTCTCAAAAATGCAAGCTTGGGCATGGATGCCGAAGCATACGGAAACCATCAAAAGAGCCAAACTGCGCTTGCTGTACTCGGTGAACCTTTTGACAAGGTTGATGCTAGTGCTGATAAATCCTTTCATAATCTTTTGAGTTAAATCGTTTGATATTTTGCGAGCTGAGGTCGAAGAGGATGACCTCGTTATTGATGTCTCTGTTTTGGCGGTTGATGCTCTTGACGGCTTCCGTGATGTCAGTCATCTCGGGCTTTCTTACCACGATGCTGTCGCCAGGCAAGATGGGGAGTTCATCGTCTGTGTGCATGATTCCCACGAACTTATCTCCCCTGAAGAGAATGCGCCAACTGAAGAGGGGATAGGCGGCGGAGAGTGGGAGTGGATAGCTGCCCAAGTGCTGGATGTAAGGAGCAACGTCCTTCATGTCGAGTATGGGCTTCTGGCATTTCAACTGTTTGGCATCGCCTGTGTTGTACATCATCAAGATGCCTCTATCCACAGGTGGCGGAGTCATCGAGAGTTGGTGCAGGCGAATGGTGGCGGATAGCTTCATTTGCTGGGCTTGTGCCTTCTCTCTTAGTATCTTGAGAAAATCAAAGTAGGTATCTTGGGTAGAGGCAGTCCAGTCGCAATCTATCTGAATCTCCTTTACGTTCTTGATGTCGTTAGCCTCGTTCATCTGAATGATTCTCTTGAGAATCTTTTCGGTGAGCAGTTGGATAAACTTTTCGTTATTCCCATTTCCTTCGTTTATACTATGCTCTTCGTTATTCCCATTTTCAGAATCATTTCCCTTTTCCTCATGAAAACCCTTAGACTTCAAACAGTCGTTTATGATATAGATGACGGGGATGATTTCGATTCCTTTAGGTATGGGGCTTTGAAATAGAATGGTAGCGTTGGGCATGGCTTCTCCTTCCTCATCTTCCACCACATCAAAGTATCTCACGTAGAGTCGCTTGATACGATGCTCTCGGATGAAGTTCGTCTTACTGCTGTCCATCAGCCAAGTAGTGCTCCAATAATAAGCGGAGCGCATTGTTGGTAATGTCTTTTCTCCTTTGCAAGAGACGAAACAAGTGACGAGGCTTATTGCTAGCAGTAGGAGATATGCTCTTATAATATGCCTTGTGATTCTTATCATTTCTTAGATTTTTATTTCTTTTTCTTCATGTTTGCAGGATCTTTATGATACTACATGGGATGATGCGGCAAAGTTATATTTTTTCTTTGGATAATCCAAGATATTTATAATAAAAGTGTCGTAATCTCCCCCAAAAAGAGAGATTGCGACACTTCTATGTATATTTAGCTTTGTCTGAGCATACAATGGATTGTTTTTTATACTTCTGCTTCTCCTTTCCACAATCCATGCAGGTTGCAGTATTCACGAGCCGTCACATCCTTGGCATCTGCTTCTGTCAAGAAGATAGCCTCAGGTTTTTCGCCAGGTTTCAACTCATGGCGAAGCACATCGGTAGGAGTGAGCAGTTCTATCCATTGAATATAGTGCTCGGGCTGCATCGGATGCTCCACGCTCCCGATGCTTACTTTGTATCCACCTTCTATCTTCTCGATGACAGGCACATGCTTCTCCTTGGCGCCATCTGTGGTGTTCTCCTTCATAAGTTTCATCGGTTGACCGCAACAACTTAGCACGGCACCTGGGTTCACTACTTCTACTACGTTGCCACAAACTGTGCAACGGTAGATTTCTCTGTTCTTAGTCATAATTGTTCCTCCTTTCTTATTTTATTCCTCCACAGGACTGAATTCATCTTTGCCTACACCGCAAAGTGGGCAAACCCAATCGTCTGGGATGTCCTCGAATGCTGTACCTGGGGCGATGCCACCGTCAGGGTCGCCTACTGCAGGGTCATATACCCATCCACATACGTCACATATATACTTCTTCATAATGTTTTCCTTTCTTTTATTTGCGTTAATACTGTTAACTAACTCGTTATTTATTAGTGAATAATACATATTTTTGTAATTATTACTAATTTGTTGCAAAGATACATTTTATTTCAATACGCTCCAAGTATTTTTAGACAAATGATGTTAAAAGGAAGTATTTTCTTGCGATTTTTGATAATTTTCCTTATCCTTGCAAAAATTTCGTTACGAAAAATTTCGATTATGGAAAGTCCTTTTAAGTTCGGGTCGTTGGTAGATGCCCCATACTTTACAGATAGAGTGAAGCCTCTGGTTGCAGAGGTGCATGGCAATAGCTTCTTCTCTGGTCATCTGTTCCTGTTTTGACATCATTTCGCAAACAGTTTTCCGATGAGGCTAAAGAGGTTAGCTACTGTTTCCTTGCTCTCCACAGGAATCTTGATGGAGGTCTCTCCTGTCTCTTCATCTTTCTCAACGATGGAGTCAACCAATTGCGCAGTTGCCTCTGGCGACTTCAAGGTCTCTGCCAAACCAGATAGGAAGGAAACGCCTTGCGCTACCAAATCCTTTGGCTGTGACGGGTGTCGAGAAGTACTGGTACCTTGTACTTGTTGAGAGTTGTTGATTTGATTCTCGTTTCTTTTCGGAGTATTGTTTTCTGTTGGTTCCAAATCTCCAAAGTCAACAGTAGGCTTTAGTACATCTGCTTCGGTTGTATCGTTAGAAATATCCTCTGAAGATGCCACATGGTCGTCCTTTACTTCCTTGTTCTGTTCATTGGATGAGGCCTTTGGCTTTTCTTCTTCATCGACAGATATTGTTGAGGCAGAAGTTTTGATAGTTTCTTCTGTTTCGGAAGAGTTTGAAGAATCCTCCACTTCTTCCACGATGCCGCTCACCGTCTCCATTATCTTGGTAAACTTGTCATCACTGATGAATACAGAGTCCTCGCCATCGTCCAATACTCCCTCAAACATGGAAGTCTTGAAGCGGAGTTTTCCCAACATTCCTTCTTCTATTGAGTGTGGAGCCACGAGGTTGATGACCTGGATGTTGTTCTGCTGACCAAGGCGATAGATGCGGCCAATGCGCTGTTCGAGCACGGCAGGATTCCAAGGTAAGTCGATGTTGATGATGGTGGCGGCTGCTTGCAGGTTCAAGCCTGTGCTACCGGCATCTGTGGAAAGAAATACTCGACTCGAAGGCTCGTTCATGAAGTTGTCCACCAAGTTCTTACGCTTCTCGGAAGGCACGCCGCCATGTAGATACTCGAAACCTATCTCTTTCTTCTCCAGTTCCTTGGCGATGAGTCGGGTCATGCGTTCCCATTGGCTGAATACCACTACCTTTTCGCCTTCCTCGCTGATGATGTCGCTGATGATATTCACGCACTCCTCCACCTTGGTGTCGTATCTCGTCTTTTGGTCGAGGATATAACTGCTGTCGCATACCATTCGCATCTGAGAGAGGAAGAGCATGAGGCGCTTGCGGTCCTTATCTGACAAGAAATGCATTCTTTTCCATTTCAAGACTAATATGCGTACACTGTTTTGCCATTCCTGATGCATCCCCATTTGCTCATCTGTCATAGGCACAAAGAGGTTTTTGTCCATTCGTTTGGGCATCTGAAGCTTCACATCTTTCTTGCGACGGCGAATCAGTATGTCGCTGAGTTTCTGTCCTATCTCGTTGAGATTCTTATATCCAAGCACTTTTCCTGTTTCATCGGTGATGATATGGTTCTCCTTGAAGAGGTAGTAAGGGGCAAGACGGAAGTTATCCACAAACTCTACGATGGAGTAAAGTTCGTCGAGCTTGTTCTCCAAAGGTGTACCTGAAAGAATCACGGAATAGTCTGACTCTATCTTTCTTGCTGCACGAGAAATCTGGGTGTTCCAGTTCTTGAGGCGTTGCACCTCGTCCATGATGAGCATGTCGGTTTGCAGACCGCCGAGTATCTTGATGTCGTTGGCGGCACTGTTGTATGAGATAATCTTGTAAGGCTCAGGACGATTGTAAGCCTCCTTTCTCTTGAGATGGTTTCCTTCGATGACATAGACCTCGGCATTGGCAAACTTCTTGATTTCACTGCGCCATTGGTATTTCAAGGAGGTAGGGCAGAGGATGAGAACAGAGCCGATGAGCCCTTCCTTACGCAATAGTTCGGCAGTGCCAATGGCTTGGATGGTCTTTCCGAGACCCATCTCGTCGGCAATGATAGCCTTGCCAGCCTTGGCTGCAAAGCGGATGCCTTCCTTTTGGTAAGGATAGAGGGTAACTTTCAGAAGTTCATCGAGTTTCTGGTCATCGTAGGTCTCAACAATCTTCTTTCTTGTCGCTTTCTCACGAATATCCACGATGAAGTCAATGGCATCCTTGTAGCATCTGAAGGTGTCACTTATTTGTCGGGCTTGTTTCAAGAAAGAGCCGATATGGGCATAGGCGGCTTTCTTCAAGACGTGGTTTTTGTCAAAATAATCTTTGGCAAGATGCTCGTAGGCCTCCTTGTTGTCGGAGCCGATACGAATTTTTACTTGTCGTTCACCACGATAAGAGAGATATACAGATGTATAAGGAGGTATCTCACGATGCACATGAGTTCCCTTCTTTCCGATAAAACAATTCTTCACGGCTTCGATATGTTTGCAAGTGCCGAGCTTAGAAGTCTTGAAATCCATGCAAGAACAATAATTCCACTCGCTGTTGGCTCCACGATACACCACCTTGTATTCGTTGTGTTTCTCTGGGTTGCGAACTATATATTCACCAGGGCAAAGTTCCTCATCGACGCTGATGATGACAAAGTGTTCTGTCTTTGAGACCTGTTGACGAAGTTTCACCTGCCACTCCTCCAAGCTCATCTTCTCTGGCTTGACAATATGTGAGATAACCACCTTCTTCTTTTTCTTCTTGGTGACTTTCTTGGTGGTTTTTGCGGCTTTGTTTAATGAAGCCTTGTCAACCTGGCTGTTCTGAGTGTTAGCACTTTTATTATTCTTTGCCATTATTATATCGTATTAAAAATTTATGTTAGGATTGAAAGTTTTTGCAGAGTTGTAGCCTACCTTCTGCAAAGTTAGTAAAACATTTATTAGTAATAATCTTTTTAGTAAGAACTTTATTACAAATTAACTAATTAAGAGTATCAAAAAAAATGGCCTTTTATGTTGTTATTTGTCAAATAAGTAGTATATTTGCAAGCGTAAACAATAACATTTTACGATATGAAGAAAACGATGAAAATAAAGACTTGCGCAGCCCTCTTTGTCTTGGGCTTGGCTTGTTTGCCTGCTGACGGCTGGGCAAAGGGCAATAATCATGCGGTGGTGGAAGCTCCTGTTGAGGCTCAGCACTACCAGCCAACCCAAGAGAACTTGGGGTCACGCAAGGAATTCCAAGACGATAAGTTTGGTATCTTCTTGCACTGGGGCTTGTATAGTATGCTAGCCACAGGCGAATGGACGATGACCAACAAGGACTTGAATTATAAGGAGTATGCCAAGTTGGCGGGTGGTTTCTATCCGTCCAAGTTTGATGCAGCCAAGTGGGTGGCAGCCATCAAGGCTTCGGGTGCCAAGTACATCTGTTTCACTACCCGCCATCACGAGGGCTTCTCGATGTTCAAGACGCAGTATTCTGATTATAATATTGTGGATGCAACTCCTTTTCATCGCGACATCCTGAAGGAACTTGCTGATGAGTGCCATAAGCAGGGCATCCGCCTTCACCTCTATTATTCACATATCGACTGGTATCGAGAGGATGCTGTGTGGGGAAGAACGGGCAGGGGGACTGGGCGTCCGAATCCTCAAGGCAATTGGAAGAGCTACTACCAGTTTATGAACAACCAACTCACGGAGCTCCTTACCAACTATGGCAAGATAGGAGCCGTGTGGTTTGACGGTTGGTGGGACCAGGACCAGAACCCAGGCTTCGACTGGCAGTTGCCCGAGCAGTATGCCCTTATCCATCGCTTGCAGCCAGCCTGTTTGGTAGGCAACAATCATCATCAAGTGCCTTTTGAGGGAGAAGATATTCAGATTTTCGAACGTGACTTGCCGGGCGAGAACAAGGCGGGTCTCTCGGGACAGGACATCAGTAGATTGCCACTCGAAACCTGCGAGACGATGAATGGTATGTGGGGGTATAAGATTACCGACCAGGATTATAAATCAACCAAGACCTTGATTCATTATCTAGTGAATGCGGCTGGCAAGAACGCCAACTTGTTGATGAATATTGGTCCTCAGCCCAATGGCGAGCTTCCTGCCGTAGCCTTGGAACGACTGGCTGAGATGGGAGAGTGGATGAAGACATACGGTGAAACCATCTATGGAACTCGAGGTGGTATCGTGGCTCCTCATGACTGGGGTGTCACCACCCAGAAAGGCAATCGTCTCTTCGTGCATATCCTCAACTTGCAAGATAAGAATCTCTTCCTGCCTATCGGAAACCGCAAGGTAAAGAAGACTTTCGATTTCGTTAGCAAGAAGCCTGTAAGGATTCAGAAATGTGACGGTGGTATCGTACTTTGTCTCGAAAAGACTCCGAACGACATAGATAAGGTGGTGGAACTCGCCTTATAAAGCCTTATTCTGGAAATTCTATACGGTCTAATAGTTGATTTCTATGGAAGCTGGATATACACGGCAGGGGTCGAAATATTCTGCACAACTATTCAGCATATCTTCCAACTTAGGAGTGATGATGCCATGATAAACCTGCTTGTCGTTGACTTTGATGGTTATTGGCTTCTCTAAATCAACTAATTGATCGTTGAGGTAAATTCTCAGTTTGCCACCTTGTGCCTTCGTATAAGAACGGTTGAATTTCATGTCGATACCCCATTGCTGGTCTTTCATCACTGTGGTGTAGGCTACATCGCTGATGTTGAGGATGATAGTATTTTCGTTGATGTTCATCTCATAGTAAGTTCTCTTTTCCGATGGACGTGCCAATACCTGCAGATTATAAAAACCTGAACGATGACGGCCATCCATCTCGAAATCTTCCCATAATACGGTCTTCGGATATGGGTTTCTTACGAAGTTCTTGAGCCATGGCGTAGTGAGACGGTAGTCGATGCTATGCTGCATACCCGGCAAGAGGTTGATGCGATGGCGAAAGAGAGGCTTAAAGTCGGCAGACAAAGGGCGAGCCAACTGTGCCGAGTCAAACGCTACTTGAGTATAGTAAGTAAGAATGTTGCGGTAGAACCCCATGTCATCAGCACCTGTCAAGAAAGAGAAGCCTATGTTTGCACAGTTTTCCACAGGTGCATTCTTCAAAGGTTCGCCACCAGCCATAGGTCCAGCTGCAGCCCAGTAGTCGGCATAGAAAGAGGCGAGTCGCTGGCTTCCATATCCACCTTCAGAGATGCCGAATACATAGAGTCGGTTAGCATCTACCTTGTCTTCAGCCAAGGTTTGACGAAGTAATTTTTCCCAAGCATATTGCTTGGCTACTTGCCACCAACGGTAGTAGTTTCCTTCATTTGGTATTTGTGGAATGAAATACATTGCAGGAGCATCCTTGAACATTTGCCCTAATTTCAATCCTGTTTCCCATTCTTGTTCCTTCGGGCCAGAGCCATGGAGATAGATGAAGAGAGGATAAATGCTTGTATTTTTCCCGTCCTTCCTTGAACTTTCATCATCCTTGTATCCATAATAATAGGGCATGACAGCATTCGGCTCCAAGGATTTCGGCAAAGTCCAAGTGCCATGAACACCCTTTTTGAGTTCTTCCAGTTGAACGAGTTTTTCCTCTTCTAACTCCTTGTTCGCCTCGCACCAAGCAGCCCATACCATCTTCTGATAGTTAGTGACATTCTTGCCGTCGGCAAGTTCCTTGTTATTTATGAGAGACAGCAACTTGGCTCGGGTGGTCTCGCACTTCGCATCTGCAATTGTGCTTTTGATGAAACTTTCATTGCCATTTTCTAAAGCTTTCTGCTGTGCTTTCAAGATTTGTAGGAAATAGTTTTTTGTTTTCTTCTGCAAATCAAGACTTTGAGCTGATGCAATATGAGCAAAGCTTGACAATCCCATGAGGATTGCCAAGCTTAACGATATTTTATGTTTTCTTATACGATTCATTTTCTTCAGTTCTTTTATTTCTTAGGCATGATTCGAGTGATGGCTTTTCCTATGATGGCGGCATCAGGCTCGTTCATGTTCTTTTGTATTGCCTTCAGAGCGGTACAAGCTTTGGTGCGCTGGGCTGCATTGGCAACTCGCTCAAAGCTACTTAGCTCAGAGATGACCTTCATACGATCGGCATCAGTAGGAAGTGAACTCAGTTTTTGCAAGATGCTGATAATCTCGCCCAAACGGTTTGTTTGTTTCTCGTTGATTATCCATCTGAGTGTCATGCACTCTTGTAGGGCCAACGCATTTTTATAGCCATCTTTCTCTAATTCTTTTAGGTCGGCAATTCGTTTGTCAAATTGCATATCCATCATCTTGTACATATCGAATTCGTTTTTATATGTAGAGACAATTTTTTCTTCTACATTAGCTCTGCCAAGCAATTTTTCGAATTCACGTCTTTGGTTGAAGAGTTTACGAAAGACGGGAGAGTCCGTTGTGTTGATGTCGTTGACTATCATTCGCCAGTTCCCTTCCTCGCAAAGTTCTTTTATGCTCATTGGCACAAGATAGGCATTAAGAACTTCGTCGGCTTTTTGATTTGCACTCCCTCTCAGCAATTCTACATATCTGTGAATCAGTGCACTATCTCGGTTGCCTGCATTATATTTGTTGGCGAGCTCTGTACGCTCTATAGCGCGTTTCATCTTCTCAACAAAGGTGGTCTTAGAGTTGAGTCTTACCGCTCCGATTTCCTTACAGTACAAACTTCCATCAGGATTGATGATGAGGAAAGTAGGATAGATGCCTACTTCATATTTCTTTCCCATTTCAGGACCCTCGCCGACATTCATGTCTCTTGCTAGAGAGATGAAGCGTGGGTTGAAATAGTTGCCACATTCCTCCAAGGGAAAAATGTTCTTCATCATGTATTTACATGGGCCGCAAGTCTGTGTGTAGCAATCCACAAACACTTTCTTGCCCTCTGCTCCTGCTTTAGCTAAGGCATCTTTCAGAGAAATATCTTCAAAATGAATGCCTTTGTTGGCTAATGTATCTTGTGCATGGAGGGGTAAGAGTGAGCTTAAGATGCTCAAAAAAATAAACAATACTTTTTTCATTTTTTTTCTTCATTATGTTGTTTAGGAACTTCATCTTTGAAGTGTTTCTTCTATTATTTTTTCTAGACCTTTTCCTGGGGAAGGGGCAAAAGCTTCGCTCATGTTCCCCTTGGCATCTATAACTATATAACGTGGTAAACCACAAATATTGTAGTCGGTTTCAAAAGAGGAACCGTTTTCTACATCGGCACGCCATATTTTCATACCACTTTTCTCATATTTCTCCATGTTTCTCTTCCATGTTTCTATAGACTTGTTGCGGTCTGTAGAAAGAAGCACGAAGATAATGTCTTTTTGATTATCGAACTTTTGCTTAAGTTCTGCGAAGTGTGGCATTTTTTCTAGGCAACTACCGCACCAAGTTGCCCATACATCTACGACAATTACTTTACCTTTGAGTTCTGCGAAACTATGTTCTTTTCCTCTGACATCTTTGAATATGGATTTAGGTGCGGGCATTCCTTTTCTCAGAGGCTCATACTTGGCATACAGCTCCAAAACTTTTTGTTTGAGTTCTCCTTCCTCCACATTGTTCACGATGAGAGGTTTTAAGTTTTCTACTCCATCAGTGCATCCCCAGTTTGTCATAACGAAATCCAAGACTTTGAGATAGGGCGCTTGTAATGTGGCATTGGTTGTGGAGAAGATATCTGTCATCTTCTCGTAGTCATTTAGGCTTGGAGTCCTGAATGGAAAATAGACTGTAAAGAATATGCCATCGCGCGAGTCATCGAATGAATAGCCTTTCTTCATTCCTTTCAGAAGATAATAGTTGCCGACAAAAAGTTGTATGCCATCCCTCTTGTGTAACTTTTTCATGAAGGCGATGGTTGTCTCGTTGGTTAAGTCAATGGTAGGGAAGTTGGAGAGTAGCAGTTGGACATCCTGCTGTAGTCCTTTTCCCTTCTTGATGTAATTACCTGCTGCCCAAACCATGCAGCAGTCATCTAAGATGGACGTATGAGTGTGTGCATGATATACATCTACAATTTCCTTGGCAGATGTATAAGGCTTTCCCCAGACTTTTAGGCAAGAGTCGATTTGGATATCTTGTTGTGCGAAAGTTTGGACACTGGCGAATAATGCCAGTGTCCAAATAACTAATTTTTTCATGTTGTTCTTTATTCAGTTGTGGAAGTTGGGCCTTTGGCTATGCCAGGGAGGTCAAGACCATACTTGTCTTTCATGTACTTGACGACAAGTTCATACTTCTCGCTAATGAGAGGATATTTATCCTTCGGATATTTTGTATAGAACTCTTCTTTTGTAAATCGCATGGCAGCTCTGATGTAGAGTAAGAAGAAGTCCTTGTAGTTACCGCCAGAGTTGTAGTTTGGACTTTTGTAGTATGAGGTCGAAATACCCCATAGGGAAGTTTCTTCTTTGCCATTGTCGTTTACCCAACGAATAAATCCTCTGTTGAACACATAATCTTTATTGGAAGGATTGTTTCTGTTGAGGTTTGTTACAAAGTCCATTCCATCTCTTAATCCTTCTGGCTCTTTGAGGGTGTCATCTTTTCTTTGAGGTGTGATGATTTGATTGATGAAACTATATCGCTTTACCTTCATGGCTTCATTAGCTTTTGCTAATTCTGCCTTCTCGATATCGGATTTGTTCTCTTTGCCTTTCAGTTCCGCGTGTTTTGTCAACCAGTATAATTCTGTGTTGGAAAAGCTGATTGCCCAATAATCGAATCCGTCGAATTTGGTAGAAGTAAAACCTGCTACATCAGGGATGTTTACATCAGGAATGTTAGTTCCAGTTCCACCTGTTCCAGTTCCACCTGTTCCAGTTCCTGTCCCTGTCCCAGTTCCAGTTCCGCCTGTTCCAGTTCCTGTTCCAGTTCCTGTTCC
>DKCU01000081.1 GCA_002451555.1 Candidatus Segatella albertsiae | reverse complement strand
GCGAGGACTGGAAGAACCATCCTGTCAAGACGGATTACTTGATAAACACCACGGTCTTATAACCTCTCTTCCATGTATTATGGCAAGAAAGCTCATTTGGTTCAGACGCATTCCACCAATCATGTTGGTGGTTGGGAGCACGTCTATTCGTCTTTCACTTACGCAGGACTTCCCCTTCAAATGTCTCATATCCACACTGGTGCAGAAAGACGCACCATCAAGGAGGAGTACAGCTACAAATATGACCATACGGGGCGCCTGACGGAGATTAACTATGGTATAAATGGTAGGCCCAAGGTCGCCTTGTCCAGCATCGAGTACGATGACAATGGCAGACTCTTCAGTCAAACGCTCCCTTGCGGTGAGGTTATAAGTCATGACTATAATCTCCGTAGCTGGCCAACGTCCATCAGCAGTGGAAAGTTCACTCAAAAGCTGGCATACAATGTGAGCAATGGGAACCTCTTTCCGATGAAGGGCACTTACAACGGCAACATCTCCTCGATGAGCTGGCAGGTCGGTGGTGATGTTCGGAAGGGGTATTTCTTCCGCTACAACAATCAGAACATGCTCACCGAAGCCCAATATCGTGAGGGCGACAGCTTCGCTGATGCAGAGGATCATTACTCTGAGCATCTGGAGTATGACTTGATGGGGAATGTTGAGGGACTGAAACGGTATGGTCTGTTGGATGATGGCAGTTATGGATTGGTCGATGATTTGTTCTATATGCGTTATGGCAACCAGTTGGAGTGGGTGAGCGACGAGATAAGGGGACCTTATTGTGCTGGTACTTTCCACTTCGTTGATGGGGCGGATGAAAGTTTGGAGTATGCCTATGATGCTAACGGAAACATGATTCTTGATATGAACAAGGGAATCGTCTCAATATCTTATGACGTGAACAACTGCCCCATTCAGATAACATTCGAGGATGGTCGCTACATTGTTTATGTCTATGATGCCGAGGGAAACAAATTGTCGGTAAGTTACAATCTGACAGCCATGACTTCCGCCCAGCCTCAGATGGCAGCGATGGAGGCGCAAGATGTAGTGTCAGCCAATCAAGAAATGGGAATCACGACAAGGAACTATTGTGGAAATATTGTCTATGACAAAGGTCTTGTTACTGTACTCAATGATGTTGGGTATGCGGAATGTGATGAGAACGGTGACGTTTCTTGCTATTATTACTTGAACGACTACTATGCTACAGGTGGCTTGATGGGCAGCAGCACGGAGGGTGAATGCCAGCGCTACAAGTACAATGGCAAGGAACTGGACCGAACCCATGGCTTGGACTGGTACGATTATGGGGCGAGAAATTATGATGCGGCTTTGGTTGTATGGAATGGAGTAGATGAATTGAGTGAGAAATTTTATCCTGTTACTTCCTATGGGTATTGTTTCAATAACTTCCTAAATGCCTTCGACAAGGATGGAAAGGATGTTGTTGTCTTATTGGCTCCAAGAGGTGCTGGAGGAGCTGGTCACATGGCGATTCTTATACAGAATCCCGATGGAAGATGGGCCTTGTGGTCAAAGAATGGTACTCCTGACAATATGCATGCCTATGGAAAAGAAGGAGGAAAAAATACTAAGTATCACAATAATAGGGGAGGCTCGTTAGATGGAAATGAATCTAGTTATCAGACTATTGAAGATTTCTTTAATAGTAAAAAAGATAATCCCAAAAAGGATGGTATGCCTGAATATACAGAAGGTTACAAAATGTCCACAACCAAGGAACAAGATGAAAAAGCAAGAACTGCAATAGAGGAAGAATTAAACAAAGATTATGATGTGTTAAGTTCTAATTGTGCCCAGGCAGTTCAAGCAGCATTAAAAGCGGCTGGTTTAAATCCTGGAAAAGGAATACTTCCCAAAAAACAAGTTTATCCCTCAATAACAAAGAATAATCCAGGGCGATTTCAAATGTTTTACAACATGAGTAAACGCAAATATTATAAGTATAAAAAATGAAGAAGAAAGTTATCAAGTCATCAATAATCATGCTTTCCATATTAATCATATTCTTTTTAGAGCGGTTTGATTTAAAGGAAGCTGGTTTCTTGATTTATCTATTGTGTATAGTTGAGATTTTTTATCAACTATATATCCTTGTTTGGGCTATGTGGAAAAAAGTGTTATACCTAGTGGCTATGGCATTTATGTTTTTGACATTGTCCATCATATCTATTACGTGGCGTGAGCCATTTTTGATGTGGTTGACAATTCAAAGTCCTAATTCCATAGAGTCAAAACGAGTAAATGCCTATATTTGTTCGTATAGGTTGTCAAAACATGTGCTATCTTTCGATAAAGATACTGTTGTCATAAAGGAGGCGTTTCTTGAAAGGTGTCATTATTGGAACAGTTACAATCAGAATTATATAGAGTTTGAGGAGAAGGGAATGAAAAATGAAGTTCGGGTATGTTTTGTTAATGATGGAGGACATCGGATATTCATGGATGAAAGAGTTTTGAAAAAAGGTAAACTGATTAGTCAGACAAGATGGCGAGACTATGTTCATAAAAGTGATACTGTGGCTATAATCTTTGGAAAATATCAAGATGATTATCAAACGGTATCAAAAACAGATACGGTTTATCTCTATCCATGTAAAGAGTAGTTTGTGTCATGCTCTTATTTAACTAAAGTTTCCCACCCCAAAATAATGGGGTAAAAATAACAGTTTCTCAATAAAAAGTTATATCTTTGTAGGTGCTAACAAACAAATGTTCAACAATTTAAAGAGTAACTGTTATGGATGCAAAATTAAGCAATTTTTCCGAGTTATCAAACATCTTAAGTGTTAAAAGTTCATTGCGAACTAATTTAATGACACTTTTTACCCGATTTGGGCTTGGACACCTGCTCAGCAGGATGTCTTTGGAGAAACAAGCGGGCATTCCTGCCGTTCAGCTGATCTTATCCCTCTGCCTTTTCCGCATAGCAGGTGAGAGCATACACTCCATATGTAAGAAGTCGTATTATGATCTCCTGAACACAGGTCACAATTGCTACTATCGTATGTTGCGCAGAGCTACCATGGACTGGCGCAAGCTTCTTTTGGGCATGGCTCTTCGTTTCTTGGCAATCCTTCGCAAGGAACACGCAGAAAACACTTCAGAAAACATAAGCTACATCTTTGATGACACCACGTTGGAGAAGACAGGCCTTGGAATAGAGCAAATCAGCCGTGTCTTCGATCATGTGCAAGGCAAATGCGTCTTAGGATTCAAGCTGTTGGTCTGTGCATTTTTTGACGGAAAGAGTACAATACCAATAGATATGTCTCTCCACTGTGAGAAAGGTAAGAAGAAGGACTTCGGTCTCACTGCAAAGCAACGTAAAAATCGTTTCACCAAGAAACGTAAGGAAGGAAATCCCGACTCCATAAGATTCAAAGAATCAACGGAATCAAAACTTCAAGTAGCCGTGGAAATGCTAAAGCGAGCATGGGCATACAAGAGTCTGCGTGCCAAGTATGTGCTATGTGACAGTTGGTTTACCTGTGAGTATTTCATCCGTGAAGTTCTCAAACTCGGCAAAGGTGCCTTGAACCTCGTTGGATTGGCGAAGATGGGCAACACCAAATACTCGGTATATGGCAAGTTGCACAATGGCTTGGAACTGATAGCGTTATACGAAGATAATCCTCAATATTGCCATAACTGCAGACGCTACAAATGCCATTATATTGCATTGAGAGGCAAGTTGGGAGAACAACCTGTACGCATATTCCTTATCAGATATGGCAGGAATCAGCGTTGGAATGTTTTGTTGAGCACAGACCTAAGCATGTCTTTTGTCAGAGCCTTTGAGGTTTACCAGATTAGATGGAACATAGAGGTCCTGAACAAGGAATGCAAGCAATACCTCGGCCTTGGGACATGTGCCGCCAGAGACTTCGATGCACAAATTGCCGATTGCACGCTCTGTTTCCTCACCTATATCACCATGACCTTGGAGAAGAGATTCTCGGAATATGAGACCATGGGAGAACTTTTCTCTGACATGGAAGAAGATCTCATGGCATTGACCCTTTGGAAGCGAGTGCTTGCATGCATACAGAGGTTATTGGAGGTTCTCTGTGAACATCTTGGCATTACCATGGAGGAGCTGGGAGAGAGTCTCATCAATGACGACGAGGCAGCCTCTGCTTATTTGACTATGGCTAAAGCCTTGGAAGACAGGGAACAAGCAAAGACATCGGCATGAAACACTTTTTAGGTAAAAGTTAAAACGCCTTATTTATGGGGCTTGGAGTGCATTTTACCCTGCAACAATGCCCTATAAGGGTGGGAACTTTAGTTAAGATATTATTTGCGTCATTATGAGGCAAGGGCACAATTCGCATCAAGGAGTCGTATGAAAATTTTTCCTTGATGCGAATCATAAACAAATACAAAATTACAGGTGTTTCTTCAGAAATTGCCCTGTCAAACTGTTCTTGCAAGCAGCCACTTCCTCCGGTGTTCCTGCTACCACGAGACTTCCTCCCTTGTCGCCTCCCTCTGGTCCGAGGTCGATGATGTAGTCGGCACACTTGATGACATCGAGGTTGTGTTCGATGACCACAAGCGAATGACCTCTCTCTATCAAGGCCTCGAAGGCATGGAGCAGTCGTTTGATGTCGTGGAAGTGAAGACCGGTCGTCGGCTCGTCGAAGATGAAGAGGGTAGGCTCCTGGTCTTCCTTGCCGATGAAGTAGGCGAGCTTGACACGTTGGTTCTCACCACCCGACAAGGTGCTGGAGTTCTGACCGAGCTTGATGTAGCCCAAGCCCACTTCCTGTAAAGGACGCAAGCGGTTGACGATGACACGGCAGTTGTCGAAATCGCCGTTGTTGTGCTGAAGACTCTCGTCGCTGAAGAACTCGATGGCTTCATTCACGGTCATGTTGAGTACATCGTTGATGTCTTTCCCACCATAGTGTACTTCCAGTATCTCATGCTTGAATCGCTTGCCCTTGCAAGCCTCGCACTGCAATACCAAGTCTGCCATGAATTGCATCTCGATGGTCACGTAGCCCGCTCCCTTGCATTCCTCGCATCTGCCACCTTCTGCATTGAAGGAGAAATAGGCTGGGGTGAAGCCCATCTGCTTTGCCAAGGGTTGGTTGGCGAAGAGCGAGCGGATGGCATCGTATGCTTTCAGATAGGTGGCAGGGTTGCTTCGGGTACTCTTTCCGATAGGGTTTTGGTCAACGAACTCCACGTGCTTGATGGCATTGATGTCGCCTTCCAACGATGAATACTCGCCTGGCGCATCTGCCACTAAGTCGAGGTGGCGGCGCATGGCAGGGTAGAGGATTCCCTTGATGAGCGAACTCTTGCCTGAGCCAGAGACACCTGTCACGACGGTGAACACATTGAGCGGCAACTTGACGTCGATGCCACGGAGATTGTTCATCCTCGCTCCCTTGATTTCGATGAAACGGTTCCAGGCACGATGGCTCGTCGGAACTTCTATCTTCTCGTTGTGGGTGAGGTATTTGATGGTATAGCTATTCGGATATTTCTCCAATAGCTTCTTCTGTTCATCCAGGTCGGTCGTGGAATACTCGGATGAAGGACCGGCATAGACCAGCTGGCCACCCAAGCGTCCTGCGTCTGGGCCGATGTCGATGAGATAGTCGGCTGCTCGCATGATTTCCTCGTCGTGCTCCACCACTACCACGGTATTGCCGAGCTGTTGCAACTCTCTGAGTACCTTGATGAGTCGGTCGGTGTCACGGCTGTGGAGTCCGATGCTCGGCTCGTCGAGGATATAGACGCTGCCCACAAGCGATGAACCAAGGCTCGTCGTGAGGTTGATGCGTTGGCTCTCTCCACCCGAGAGGGAGTTGGAGAGACGGTTGAGGGTAAGGTATCCCAAACCGACATCCAGCAAGAACTGTAGGCGATTGGTGATTTCCGCCATCAGTCGCTTGCTCACACTCTTCTCATGCTCGGTCAATTCCAGGTGGGCAAACCAAGCGGAAAGGTTGGTCACCGACATTTCCACCAGTTCCGTGATGCTCTTGCCGCCTATCTTCACGTAGTTGGCTTCCTTCTTAAGGCGTGTGCCATGGCAGTCGGGGCAGATGGTCTTGCCACGGAATCGACTCATCATCACACGATATTGTATCTTGTATTGGTTCTCCTTCACCATGCGGAAGAACTCATCGATACTCACACGGTCGTGCGGGTCTCTGTCCTTCTCGTTGGGAAGACCATGCCAGAGCCAGTCTTTCTCCTTCTGGGTCAGTTCGTAATAAGGCTTGAAGATAGGGAAGTGGAATGGTTCCGCACGGCGGATGAACTCCTTGAGCCACATGCCCATCTTTTCTCCTCGCCAGCATACCACGCATCCGTCGTACAGGCTCAGTGAAGTATTCGGAATGACCAATTTCTCGTCGATGCCAATCACGCTTCCGAAACCTTCGCAGGTAGGACAAGCTCCAAGGGGAGAGTTGAAGGCAAACATATTGTCGGATGGCTCCTCGAAGGTCATGCCGTCAGCCTCGAACCGGGTTGAGAAATCGTAGCTGATGTGGCTAGGAAGGAAGAGCAGGCGACAAGCGCCGTCGCCCTCGTAGAAGGCAGTCTCGGCAGAGTCCATCAGTCGGCTGATGTCATCCTTTTCCTCGCTTACCGATGCTCGGTCGATGACAAGGAATATCTCTTCATCAGCCTGAGCCATCATTTGCTTGAGTGCCTCGCCACTCGCATCCAATAAGTCCTTGTAGGTGGTGTCGGAAGAGAATGCTTCCTCGGCATCCCCCTTTTCCAAGAAGTCTTCGATGCGCATGAAGTCACCCTTCACCATGATGCGGGCATAACCCTCCTGTACGTACATGTCCAACTGTTTGCTGAGGCTTCTTCCCTCGATGACATGGATTGGGGAGAGGATGACAAATTTGGTGCCTTGTGAGTATTGACGGGTACAAGCGAGAATGTCCTCGGTGGTATGCCGCTTTACCTCCTGACCGCTGATAGGGGAGTAAGTCTTTCCGATGCGGGCATAGAGCAAACGGAGATATTCATAAATCTCGGTGCTTGTGCCCACGGTGGAACGAGGGTTGCGGGAGATGACCTTCTGTTCGATGGCGATGGCAGGTGGCAACCCCTTGATGAAGTCGCACTCAGGCTTGCTCATTCTGCCCAAGAACTGTCGGGCGTAACTGGACAGTGACTCGACGTATCTGCGTTGTCCCTCTGCATATAGTGTGTCGAAAGCCAACGACGACTTGCCCGACCCGGAGACCCCCGTGATGGCAACAAACTTGCCCTGTGGTATTTTCACGTCGATATTCTTGAGGTTGTTGGCTCTCGCTCCTTTTATTTCTATATATTTATCTTTAGCCATTTCTTACCTTTTTACTTTTTTACCCTTTTACCTTTAAAATCATTCATGGTGATACGGTTCACCTTTTATAATAGTACATGCTCGATAGAGAGCCTCGGTAAAGATGAGTCGCACCATCTGGTGGGAGAACGTCATCTTGGAGAGAGAGATTTTCTCGTTGGCGCGGTCATATACTGTTTGCGAGAAACCGTATGGACCGCCGATGACGAAGACCAGACGGCGGGCGGTGGCTTGCTTGCGTTCCAGCCACTTGGCGTATTCGATGCTTCGAAACTCCTGTCCATGCTCGTCGAGTAGCACCACGGTATCTGATGGCTGAATCAACTTCAGAATCAGTTCTCCCTCACGTTCCTTCTGTTGCTGTTCGCTGAGGCTCTTGGTATTCTTCAGCTCAGGGATGGTCGTGATGGAGAAAGGCATGTAGTGGGTGATGCGCTCGGCATAGTCCTTGATGCCAGCGACGAAATGCTTGTTGACGGTCTTTCCGACCAAAATGAGTTCTGTCTTCACTTGCTTTATCGTTTAAATTTCTGCAAAATTACGCAAAATCATAGAAATGGCAAAAGATTATGGAAAATATTTGCAATAATATTTTGATTTAATACCTTTCACCCTTCACCTTTGGCTCAGAAATGCCTATAAACAAAGGGATTCCCGAGGTGAAGGTGAAGGGCATTTGAGAGTATGCTTTCTAAATACGAGTTTTTTTTGCATACTGAAACAGCAGGCTGTCAGAAGTGCGGACTGCCTGCTGTTCCTTGAATGCCAGTCTGCTGTTTTCGAGTTGCGGTAAATTTTGTTCGGAAGTTAGCTGTGTCGAGTACCTATTAATAACTTGCTTGTAGGGTGTTTTAGCACCTTTACGCTCGAAGCATTTGCAATTACCGAAAAAATAATGAGAGAAATATTTGCGATTGTGAAAAATAAATGAGTCCACTTGAAAAAGTG
>DKCU01000082.1:11402-12961 GCA_002451555.1 Candidatus Segatella albertsiae | reverse complement strand
CAAGCTGATATATCGTTCTTCTATCAAATGTTCCATAATAAATTCCCCCTTGTTTTTTATTAATGGCGCAAAGTTACGACATTCTCTCTAAACAGCCAAATTTCTCGGCTAAAAAATGATTAGCTATGCAGTTTTCATTTATCGGACAAGAGTCCTGTTTCGATTTTTCCTTCTTTCAGTCCTAGAGTCTTACTTCTGCTTTTCCTCAATCTCTTCCTTCTTCTTGCCCTTCGCCTTGATCTTGTCGAAGCCCTCGCCATATACACCGATGACTGCGCTCTGGCTCACGAAGGCATGGGGGTCTATCTCCTCGATGAGGCGGAAGATGGTCTGCGACTGACGCTGCTTGGCGAGCACGAAGAGCATCTTGACTTCTTGCCCTGAGTAGAATCCGGAGGCGTCGACCACGGTCACGCCACGGTCGGCATCGGTGTTGATGCGCTTGCCTATCTCCATGTACTTCTTGGAGATGATGAAGAACTGCACGCTGCGGCGACGGTTGTTGACCACCTGGTCGATGCAAAACGCCTGGACATAGAGCACCACGTAGCCGTAAAGTACTTTCTCCCAGTCGTGTACGACGAAATAGCTGGAGGAAATGATGAAGATGTCGCAAATCATGATGACACGACCCAGGGAGATGTCACGGTACTTGTTGACGATGGCTGCCACGATGTCGGTGCCACCTGTCGAACCGCCTGCCGAGAATCCCAGTCCGATGCCGCATCCGCAGAATACGGCTCCCAGGAAGGCTGCCCAGAGTGGTTGGTCTTGGAGCAGATGGATTCCTTCTGCCTGACGGGAGAAATAGGAGGTGAGGAGGGTCACGACGATGACGGCGTAGATGGTCTTGATGCAGAACTTACGTCCTAGGATGATCCATGCTGCGATGAGCAGGCAACCGTTGACGATGGCGTATGGTATCTGCACCGGGCATCCCGTTGCCCAATAGATGATGGAGGAGATACCTGGCAAACCGCTGGCGGTGACATTGGTAGGGAGGAGGAACACGTTCCACCCGATGGCGTATGAAATCATGCCGATGGCGATGAATACATAGTCTTGTATCTCTTTGTACAAGGGGCGTTTTGTAAAATTAGCTGTCATTTCTTAGTTTCTTGTTTTAATTTTGGGTGCAAAATTACGCAAAAAAACTCAGATATTTCTTATCTATCTGAGTTTTTCTTGCATTTTAATGCATTTTCTTTCTTGTCAGCGTTTCTGCCCAAGTCTTGAAACTCCTTTATTCGCTTCTCGCCTCTTACCAAAACTTCTTTTGCTCTTCCGACCATTCGAAGCCTTGGCTTGCCATCTTCTCTTCCAATTCTTTTCTTTCTACCCCGAAATGGTAGCAAATCTCATCCAGTGTCTCAAACTCGTGGTCGCGAAGCAGGAAGTTGATGGCACTTACGAGCATCGGGACGTCGTTCATTGGTAATTTATCCATTTTCTTTATCTTTTTATTGTTATATTATTTATGTTTCGCAAGTAATCAAATAGCCCTGTAAGGGCAAAAGCTTTATCCCTAAAGCTTGCTGATATAATGCTTTTGCCCTTTC
>DKCU01000082.1:0-11316 GCA_002451555.1 Candidatus Segatella albertsiae | reverse complement strand
CCTTCGGCCCGAATCCATAACTATTTGCGAAAACTTGAGTTATATTATATATTATAATGATGTTCATCTGTATTAAAAGACTATTCCTTTTCCCTAGGGCTGTTTTTCAGCTCTTCGGCTAGGAACCTCGGTGTGAAGCCCTTCTTGCTCTTCGCCACTTCCTCTGGTGTGCCCGCGCAAAGGAGCTGTCCACCGCCACGGCCTCCTTCCGGTCCCATGTCGATGATGTAGTCGGCGAGCTTGATGACGTCGAGGTTGTGCTCGATGATGAGCACGGTGTTGCCCTTATCTACCAGTTTCTCCAGTACTTCCATCAAGATGCGGATGTCCTCGAAGTGGAGACCTGTGGTCGGCTCGTCGAGGATGTAGAGCGTCTTGCCCGTGTCTCGCTTGGAGAGTTCGGTGGCGAGCTTCACTCGTTGGCTCTCGCCGCCAGAGAGGGTGGTGGAGCTTTGTCCCAACTTGATGTAACCGAGGCCTACGCTCTGCAACGCCTTGATTTTCTGAAGTATCTGTGGCACGCTCTCGAAGAACTCCACGGACTGGTTGATGGTCATGTCGAGCACGTCGGCGATGCTCTTGCCTTTGTATCGTACCTCCAAGGTCTCACGGTTATACCGCTTGCCGTGGCATACCTCGCAAGGCACATATACATCGGGCAGGAAGTTCATCTCGATGGTCTTGTAACCATTTCCGCCGCAAGCCTCGCATCGACCGCCCTTCACATTGAAGGAGAATCGTCCTGGCTTGTAGCCTCGTATCTTCGCCTCCGGCAATTCCACGAAGAGCGAACGGATGTCGCTGAACACGCCTGTGTAGGTGGCTGGGTTGCTGCGTGGCGTGCGACCGATAGGACTCTGATCGACATTCACCACCTTGTCGATATTGTCGATGCCCTCGATGCTGTCGTAAGGCATCGGCTTCTTCAGAGAACGGTAGAAGTGCTGCGAGAGGATGGGCTGCAAGGTCTCGTTGACGAGCGTCGATTTGCCCGAGCCGCTCACGCCTGTCACTACGATGAGCTTGCCTAGTGGAAACTCTATATCGACATTCTTCAGGTTATTGCCCTTGGCTCCGCGGATGATGATGCTCTTGCCGTTGCCCTCACGACGATGCGCAGGCAACTTGATCGCCATCTCGCCGTTGAGGTACTGTGCGGTGATGGTCTTGGTCTTCAGCATTTCGGCTGGTGTGCCCTGGAAGACGACCTCGCCTCCCTTCCTTCCGGCTTTCGGACCAATATCGACAATCCAGTCGGCAGCCAACATCATGTCTCTGTCGTGTTCTACGACGATGACGGTGTTGCCGATGTCCCGGAGTTCTTTCAAACTATTGATAAGTCTCTCGTTGTCACGCTGATGCAGTCCGATGCTCGGCTCGTCGAGGATATAGAGCACGTTGACAAGTTGGCTGCCAATCTGTGTCGCCAGGCGGATGCGCTGGCTCTCACCTCCCGAGAGGGAAGCCGACTGGCGGTTGAGCGAGAGGTAGTTCAATCCCACGTCCAGCAAGAATGTGACACGTGAGCGCAACTCCTTCACAATCTCGTGTGCCACCTTCGCCTTCATCTTCGGCAGATGTTCTTCCACATGGTCGAGCCAATCTCTGAGCTCGTCGATGTCGAGCGAAGCCACCTCGGAGATGTTCTTGTCCCAGATACGATAGGAGAGGGACTCCCGCTTGAGTCGCTGGCCATGGCACTCCGGACACTCGATGGTGGAGATGAATTGGTCTGCCCATTTCTTGCCGTTGGCGGAGTCGTCGCTCTCCATCACCTTTCTCAAATAGTCGATGATGCCATCGTAAGCACAGAAGTAGTCGGAGGAAGTGTGGACTTTCTCCTTGTCTATCTTCACGTTCTCCAGCGAGCCGTACATGATTTCCTGCATGGTGTCCTCGTCGAGGTCTTGGATAGGAGTCTTGAGGGTTGCCCCATGCTTCTCCAGCAGAGACTCTATCTGCCAGAATATCATCTGGTTCTTGTATTTGCCTAAAGGAACGATTCCGCCTTCACGGATACTGAGACTCTCGTCGGGGATCACCTTCTTGAGGTCTATCTGGTTGACCTTTCCCAGTCCTTTGCAATGTGGGCACGCACCTTCGGGAGAGTTGAAGGAGAACATGTTCGGCGCAGGGTCTTGGTACGCCAAGCCTGTCACAGGGTCCATCAGTCTCTTGGAGAAAATCTTGACGGCAGCCGAAGGCTTCTTGCCTTTTGCAGTCTCGTCTTTCTCAGCATCCTTGTCGATGACCATCACCATGCCGTCGCCTTGCTTCATGGCAGTGGAGATGCTCTTTCGGATGCGTTCCTCGTCCTCGGCTTTGACGGCAAGTTTGTCGATGACCACCTCGATGTTGTGGTTCTTGTATCTATCTACCTTCATGCCACGCTCCAGTTCGACGATGTTGCCGTCGATGCGAACATGCAGGTATCCCTTGCGCCGCATGCTCTCGAAGAGCTCACGGTAGTGACCCTTGCGCTGTCTGACGAGAGGGGCGAGGAGGTAGATGCGATGGCCATTGTAGTCTGAGAGTATCATGTCGATGACCTGTTCCTCGGTGTATTTTACCATCTCTTCGCCACTATGGTAGCTATAGGCGGTACCTGCACGAGCATAGAGCAAGCGTAGGTAGTCGTATATCTCGGTGGTGGTACCCACGGTGGAGCGAGGATTCTTGTTGGTGGTCTTCTGTTCGATGCTGATGACAGGACTCAGACCTGTAATCTTATCTACGTCAGGACGTTCCATGTTGCCAAGGAAGTTGCGTGCGTATGCCGAGAAAGTCTCGATATAGCGGCGTTGGCCTTCGGCGAAAATCGTGTCGAAGGCAAGCGAAGACTTTCCTGAGCCCGATAATCCTGTAATCACCGTTAGTGAGTCGCGGGGAATCTCCACATCCACATTCTTGAGGTTGTGGACTCTTGCGCCCCACACATTTATCTTTTCATCTTCTGCGTTCATTGAAGTATAATTGTTTCTTTTTATTGTCTTGTTTCTAAATCGAAAAACAGCTTGTTTCCGAGTCGCAAATGGCTTGTTTGCGAGTTGCAAATGACTTGTTTCCGAGTTGCAAATGACTAACAGCGATTTCTATGTGACTTATTGGGAAATAGAACCGCTTTCGGTGTAGCCTCTCAGGAGGTTGACATCTTTCTTGATGTTGTAAGTCTTACCATCGGCTCCCTTTGCCTTGACGAGGCAGAAATAGACGCCGTCCTTCACGGGCTTTCCTTTGTAGGTGCCATCCCAACCGCCAGCCGGGTCGTTCCATTCATATAACTTCTGTCCCCACCTATTAAATATATAGGCGTGAAACTCAGTCAAACTCTGGTAGCCATCCTTTGCCTTGTAGATGTCGTTGATGCCATCTCCATTGGGCGAGAATGCGTTCGGCATCTGGAGGAAGCTCTCGGAGATGGTGAGCGTGAAAGGAGAGTCCTCGTTGTCTGCCTCGATGGTCTCGCCGTCCTTGGTAAACTTGGCATGGAGTACAATGCGGTGCAAGCCCGACTGGTTGAACTCCAAATCCATGTTCTCCTCATACCTTATTATATAAGGCACCGTATCGTTGTCGTGATAGACTCTCCACTCGAAGTGCGAAGTCCATCCCGAGTCGTCGGTAGGGTTTGCCATGAAGGTAGCCTTGATGGGAGCCGAGCCTGAGAAATTCTCGTCGTTGTTGGTCTCTCCATCGCTGGTCGTATAGGTGACAGATGGTGCGATGGTAGGCTCATCTTCCGCCCACATTTTCATGGGTATGACGAGGAGCATCACCAGAAAGGTTATCACCTGGGTCTTTTTGGGAATGAAATTTGTATATTTTTCCATTGAATTTCGCTTTAAATTACATGTCTTTGTGTAAATTTCTGCAAAGATAGCGCAATTTTCTGAATTAGAGTATGGTTGAACGAGAGTTTTTTTGTATTTTTGCACATGAAATCATAAAAATTAGAAGTTATGGGACAAAAATTAAGATATTTAATGGTGTTTTTGGGCTTGATGCTCAGTTTGGGTATCTTTGCTCAAACGACTAAGTGGCGTGATATCTATACCGTCAAGAAGAAGGATACTGTATTCGGCATAGCCAACAAGTATGGCTTGACCTTGCCTGAGCTGATGGATGCTAATCCTGCGATGAAAAAGGAAGGTTATATGCTGAAGAAGGGCGATACCATCTTTATTCCTTTCGAGAAAAATGGAGCTAATGCCAACGGGACTTCTGCCGCTTCGTCTGCTTCTGGCAAACTTGGTGCTTCGCAGAATGTGGCGAAGAGTGGCAGTGTGCAGAAGAAAGCCAACACCGTACAGGTGGGAGTGATGCTTCCTTTGCATGATGTCGATGGCGACGGAAGACGAATGGTGGAGTATTATCGTGGTATCTTGATGGCTTGCGAGAAACTGAAGCAGCAGGGCATCTCTACCGACATCCATGCCTGGAACGTTCCTATCGACGCTGATATTCGTACAACGTTGGTCAAGGAGGGGGCTAATTCTTGCGACCTCATCTTCGGTCCTCTTTACACCAAGCAGGTTGCTCCTTTGGCTGACTTCTGCAAGACGTATGGTATCAAAATGGTGATACCTTTCTCTATCAACGGCGACCAAGTGGATAAGACCAAGGATGTTTTCCAGGTGTATCAAGCTCCTGAGACTCTCAATGACGCTAGCATCAAGGCTTTCTTAAGCCGTTTCAAGAATGTGCATCCGATATTCGTGGATTGCAACGATACGACTTCTCGCAAGGGCAACTTTACCTTTGGACTTCGCAAAGAACTGGAGAAGCGTAAGATAGCTTATAGTATAACCAATGTCAACTCTTCGCTCGACTATTTTGCCAAGGCCTTTGTTCCTTCCAAGCAAAATGTCGTGGTACTCAACACCGGGCGCTCGCCTCAGTTGACGCAAGTGCTCAACAAGTTGGATGAGTTCTGCGCAAAGTACCCTGGTGCCGACATTTCTCTCTTCGGTTATACGGAGTGGCTGATGTATGCCAAGTACAATCTCGACCGTTTCTATAAGTACGATGTATATATCCCATCTACGTTTTATTATAACGCCAATTCTGCCAAGGTCATAGACTTGGAGAGGCGTTACAACACTTGGTTTCATCAACCGATGCAGATAGCGATGCCTCGCTTTGCCATCACTGGGTATGATCATGCGATGTTCTTTATCCAGGGTGTCAACAAATATGGCAAGGATTTTACGGGCGCCAAGTCGCAAGTGAACTATCAGCCAGTGCAGACTCCTCTTCATTTCGTGAAGACTGCCAAGGGGGGCTATCGCAATCAGATTTTGCAGTTGATACACTATACTTTCAATCGCCAGATAGAGGCGGTGACTTATTGAGTGAAGAGTGAAGAGTGAAGAATGAAGAGTGAAGAATGAAGAACGAAGAGTGAAGAATGAAGAACGAAGAGTGAAGAATGAAGAACGAAGAGTGAAGAATTCGATAGCTCTTCTATATATAAATAAGGTAATGAATAAAAAGACAATATTAGGACTGGTTGCTTTGTTCGCTTGTAGCACTGTGGCTCACGCCCAGATAGGTGAGCACCGCAGTGATTTCTCCATTGGTGCCAATGGTGGATATGTGATGAGCAACGTGGGATTTACTCCGGATGTTCCGCAGAGCCAACATGGAGGCATGACGGGTGGATTCTCGTATAGATATGTATGCGAGAAGTATTTCAAGACCATCTGTTCTATCTATGGAGAGGTCAACTTCTCGCAAGTAGGTTGGAAGGAGAAAATTCTGGACATCGAGAACAATCCCGTGATAATCAGTGCAACTGGCGAGCCGATGGCTTACCAACGTACTATCAACTATGTACAGGTGCCTATTTTCGCCCATCTTGCATGGGGAAGGGAAACGAGAGGACTTAACATCTTTGTCAATGCGGGTCCGCAATTCGGCTTCTGCTTAGGTGAATCCACGAAGACAAATTTCGAGGTCAGTAATATGCCTGCGACCGACAATGACCGTGTCAATCACGTGATGGCTCAGGACACGATGGCTGTGGAGAACAAGTTTGACTATGGCATCGCCCTGGGCTTGGGCGCTGAATATAGTATCCCTAAGGTCGGACACTTCTTGGCGGAGGCTCGTTACTATTACGGTTTGGGCAATATCTATGGGTCATCGAAGAAAGACTACTTCGGAAAGAGCAACTTCGGTCAAATCGTTCTTAAGATTTCATATCTTTTCGATATTGCAAGGACCAAAGGAGTGAAAAGAAAGTAAACTCTTAAAGTTGAAAAAATAAAATAATAAGATAATGTCAACAACAGAAAAAATTCAACAGAAACTGAGCGACTCAGCGTCAGCTCGATGGACAGCCCTTATCATTGTGAGTGTCACGATGATGTTCGGTTACTTTTTCACAGATGTCATGTCTCCTCTGGAGCCGCTCTTGACAGCAGCCAAGGGAGGTGAGAATGGTCTCGGACTCGGATGGAGCTCCGATGAGTACGGATTCTTCTCCGGGGCTTATGGTTACTTCAACGTATTCCTTTTGCTCCTCTTCTTCGGTGGCTTGATACTTGATAAGTTCGGTATTCGTTTTACAGGTATCTTATCTACTGTACTCATGTTGGTGGGTGCGTTGGTGAAGTGGTATGCTGTAGGTCATGATTTCGAAGGTTCTGTAGCAGTGCCTTTCTTCGGTACGTATAGTACACAGGTGGTGCTCGCCGCTCTTGGCTTCGCCATTTATGGAGTAGGATGCGAGATTTGTGGTATCACAGTGAGCAAAGTCATCGTCAAGTGGTTTACTGGCCATGAGTTGGCTCTGGCGATGGGTGTACAGGTAGCTACCGCTCGTCTGGGTACAGCCGCAGCTCTTGGTGCAGCTCTTCCATTTGCCAAGTCGATGGGAGGTGTCGCCGCTTCTGTAGGATTGGGCGCCGCATTGCTTTGCGCTGGTGTCTTGGTATATCTTGTTTATTGCGTGATGGACAAGAAGGAGGATGCCTCTGCGGCTGCTGTTGCCGGCGAGCCTGAGGAGGGCTTCAAGTTCTCAGACCTCGGTGGACTCTTCAAGACTACAGGCTTCTGGTATGTGGCTTTCCTCTGCCTGATGTTCTATGCAGGCGTGTTCCCATTCCTGAAGTTCGCTACCAAGTTGATGATTTTCAAGTATGGTGTCGCCGCCAATGTAGCTGGTTTGATACCAGCGATGTTGCCTTTCGGTACCATCTTCCTGACACCACTCTTCGGAAGTGTATATGACAAGTATGGCAAGGGTGCTACCCTGATGATTATCGGAAGTTGCCTCTTGACCTTGGTGCACGTGGTATTCGCATTGCCTATCAACTCATGGGTACTTGCCATCGTGATGATGCTCATCCTTGGTATCGCCTTCGGATTGGTGCCATCTGCCATGTGGCCATCCGTGCCAAAGATTATCCCGATGAAACTCTTGGGTACTGCCTATGCGCTTATCTTCTATATCCAAAACATAGGTTTGGCTTTGATTCCTGTTTGGATTGGTAAGGTAAATCAGGCTAATACGGCAGCTGATGGAGTCATCGACTACACAGAAACCATGACTATCTTTGCAGGTTTCGGTGTCATCGCCATCATCATCTCGTTCCTTCTCTTGATGGAGGACAAGCGTAAGGGATATGGCTTGCAGAAACCAAATATCAAGTAAATTATACATATAATTATAAACCCCATGTTCTCACCTCTGTAAATGAGGTGGGGACATATCTAAAAAGAAAGGACTAACCATGAACACGACACCTGAGGCTCTTATAAAAGAGTATGCTGACCCGATAGAGCAGCAAGAGATTGACAAGTTCGTCTGTGCAGAAATGGGAAGACAGATTCACCGATATATCAAGGGTATGTCGGGTACAAAGACTGCCATGCTCAAGTTTGAGGAACGGCTTGCTAGTCTGAGCGTTCCCGAGAAGGAAAAGGCCATCGCCAAGTACATCGACCTCAATCGCAAGGCTTTGGATGGATTGGACTTGAAGATGATTCTCGTCCGTTCGGTAGCCAATTATTGCGATACTTTCCAGTATATGCTGGAGTTTATCAATGACAAGCGCAAGATGATATTTTATTATTTGCGCCTGAAAGACAAATATCTCCAGTATCATGAAGTGGTCGAGGAGAACGGCAAGTTTGGCATCAAGAACCATAATGGGGAGACCATGCTCTCTCCGCAGTATGATTTCCTGCGTACTTGTTATATCTACAACGACGATTTGAGCATCATGCCTGTCATCGCAGAGAAAAATGGCAAGATGGGTTTGGTCTTGCCAGATGGAAAAGATACTGTGGTGGCTGACTTCTTGTATGATGACATCAGCCTCCGAGACGAATATCCTTACTTCGAGGCAACCAAGGATGGTATTTCTGGGTTGATAGATAAGGATGGTAACTTCATCCAAAACTAAAAAAGGCTTGGCAAAATGATTTGCCAAGCCTTTTTTATTATATTATCCTAGGTATTTCATCAAGATCTTGATCTTTCCGCTCTCACGGAGTTTCAAGATACTCTTCTCACGAATTTGGCGTACACGCTCACGAGTCAAGTTGAACTCGCTTCCGATTTCCTCCAAGCCCTTTTCGTGGCAACCGATGCCATAGCAATAGCAGAGAATGTCGCGCTCGCGTGGCTTGAGCACAGCGTCGAGCACACGCTTCAACTCGCTGCTCATAGACTCGAAATCCACTTGCTTGTCGGTACGAGTGTCATCGCCAGACGCCATCACGTCAACCATGGCGTTGTCATCGTCCTCACCACCGAATGGAGCGTCGATGCTCATGTGGTGGTTGTCTGCCTTGATGGTCTGGTCGATCTTAGTCTCCTCCATGTTGGTAATCTTGCTCAACTCGGAAACAGAAGGCTTGCGCTGGTGCTCCTGCTCAAACTTACTGATTTCAGCCTGAATCTTACTCAATGCACCTACCTGGTTGAGAGGCAAGCGAACGATACGGCTCTGCTCAGCGATAGCCTGAAGAATACTTTGGCGAATCCACCATACGGCGTATGAAATAAACTTAAAACCACGAGTCTCATCAAACTTCTCAGCTGCCTTGACAAGACCGATGTTTCCTTCATCAATCAAGTCGGTGAGCGAAAGACCTTGGTGCTGGTACTGCTTTGCCACAGAAACCACGAATCGGAGGTTGGCTTTCACCAATTTGTCCTTGGCACGCTCCCCCTCGCGACCGCCTTTGCGAATCTTCTGTGCGAGTTCGATCTCTTCGTCGATAGAGACCATAGGTTCACGACCAATCTCCACCAAGTACTTATCGAGTGCTTCACTGGAACGGTTGGTTATACTCTTGCTAATCTTAAGTTGTCTCATAAATTTATTATCTCTTTTTACCTTTTTAAATGTGTATTCTTTTGATGTGGAAACGTACTTTTTGCGTTTCGGGTTGCAAAATTACAAAAAAATCTGCAACTTCTTTGTAATATAAACAGAAAATTTTTCTTTTTATTGTATCTTTTTCGTTGAAAATGAACTTTTTAGATTACTTCACACTGTCATGAAATTGGAATGTTGCCTCTGTTTTATGCTACTTTTACGTCAAAAGTGAAATAAAAACGACGAAATTACTGCATATTGTTTGTATATTCAAAGATTTTCTGTAACTTTGCAAACCGAATAACAAAATCAATTTAAAATATAAATTATGTTTGAGAATCAACCTAAAGGTCTTTATGCGTTGGCTTTGGCCAACACGGGTGAGCGATTTGGTTACTATACCATGCTCGCCATCTTCACGTTGTTCATGCAAGCTAAGTTTGGATGGACAGAATCTCACGCAGGACAGGTCTATGCCATTTTCCTCGCCGTGGTTTATTTCGCACCACTGTTTGGTGGTATGATTGCCGACAAGATAGGCTATGGAAAGTGTGTTACGATAGGTTTTGCAACCATGTTCCTGGGTTACTTGGGCTTGGCTATTCCTACCGAGGCCAACTCTACTGGCGAGTATGCCATGTATGCAGGCTTGGCTTGCGTCTCTTTGGGAACAGGTCTTTTCAAGGGTAATCTCCAGGTGCTCGTAGGTAATCTATACGATGACCCTAAGTATGCTTCGCGTCGTATTGATGCTTTCAGCCTTTTCTACATGGCCATCAATATCGGTGCCATGTTTGCTCCTTCTATGGCGAAGTGGATTACCAATGTTTATCTGGGTAAGTATGGTATGGTGTATGACGCTTCCAACTTTAGTCCGGAGTACTTGAAGGTGCTCTATGGCGCATACGGCTTGTGCTTTGGTGTCGCTTGTGTTTCGTTGGTTATCTCTGCTGTCATCTATTTCGCTTGCCGTAGTTGGTTCAAGCATGCTGATGTGACAGCCAAGCAGGCAGAGGAACAGCATGATGCCAATGTGGAGGTTCTTACTCCTAAGCAGGAGAAGGATCGTGTCGTAGCTCTGTTGCTTGTGTTCGCCGTTGTCATCTTCTTCTGGATGGCGTTCCATCAGAATGGCTCGGCCTTGACTTTCTTTGCCAAGAAATATACCAACCTGACGGTATATGGTGGTATGCGTGTATGGTTCAACATCTTTAGTTTGGCTCTCATAGCTTTGGCGGTCTATACAGGTTTCGGGGCTTTCCAGTCCAAGACATCCAAGAATCGCATGATCTGCGGTATCTCTACCATTGTGCTCGTGATAGTTGCAGTGGCTCTTTTCTTGGGAATGGATAACCCTACGATGGGACAGCCTTCTGACTTCCAGCAGTTCAATCCATTCTTTGTGGTTGCTTTGACGCCGTTCAGTATGTTGTTCTTTGGAAGCCTTACCAAGAAGGGCAAGGAGATTAGTGCTCCAACTCGTATTGCTTGGGGTATGCTCGTGGCAGCTATTGGTTTCGGAGTTATCACTTTGGCTTCTACAGGTTTGATTTCTCCTATGGACTTGGGTGATAATACCCAGAGCATCTTGTCTCCAGGATGGTTGATTTCTACTTATTTCACCTTGACATTGGCTGAGCTTCTTCTTTCCCCAATGGGAATCGCTTTCGTTTCGAAGGTTGCACCTCCTAAGTACAAGGGCTTGATGATGGGTGGTTGGTTTGTTTCTACAGCCATCGGTAACTATTTGAGTTCCATTCCATCCATGTTGTGGAACAAGATTCCGTTGATGTACAACTGGGGCATCTTGATTGCGCTCTGCTTAATCAGTGCCATCGTGATGTTTGCACTTCTCAAGAAGTTGAAGCAGATGACTGCTTAAGTTTAATATGACATAAAAATAGAGAGGGTGTGTCATAAATCACATCCAATGCGCCCTGAAAGGGCAAAAGCCTTGATAACAAGTTGCTTTTGCCCTTTCAGG
>DKCU01000013.1 GCA_002451555.1 Candidatus Segatella albertsiae | reverse complement strand
ACTACTTCTTGCCATTGAAGGGTATGGCTTCTATGCACTGCTCTGCTAACACAGATATGAACGGTGAGAACACCGCTATCTTCTTCGGTCTTTCTGGTACAGGTAAGACTACATTGTCAACAGACCCTAAGCGTAAGTTGATCGGTGACGATGAGCACGGATGGGACGACGAGGGTGTGTTCAACTTCGAAGGTGGTTGCTACGCCAAGGTTATCAACCTCGACAAGGAGTCTGAGCCAGACATCTACGGCGCTATCACACGTGACGCTCTCTTGGAGAACGTAACTGTAGATAAGAACGGTAAGATTGACTTCGCAGACAAGTCAGTTACCGAGAACACTCGTGTATCTTATCCTATCTACCACATCAAGAACATCCAGCGTCCATTCTCTCAGGGTCCAGCTGCTAAGCAGGTTATCTTCTTGTCAGCAGATGCATTCGGTGTATTGCCACCAGTATCTATCTTGAACGCTGAGCAGACTAAGTACTACTTCCTCTCTGGCTTCACAGCTAAGTTGGCTGGTACAGAGCGCGGTATCACCGAGCCTACTCCAACATTCTCTGCTTGCTTCGGTCAGGCATTCTTGGAGTTGCACCCAACTAAGTACGCTGAGGAGTTGGTAAAGAAGATGCAGAAGTCTGGTGCTAAGGCATACTTGGTTAACACAGGTTGGAACGGTACAGGCAAGCGTATCTCTATCCGCGATACACGTGGTATCATCGACGCTATCCTCGACCACTCAATCGACGCTGCTCCTACAAAGACTATCCCATTCTTCAACTTCGTAGTTCCTACACAGTTGGAAGGTGTTGATCCTAAGATCTTGGATCCACGCGATACATACGCTGAGGCAGCTCAGTGGGAGGAGAAGGCTAAGGATTTGGCTGCTCGCTTCATCAAGAACTTCAAGAAGTACGAGACAAACGAGGCTGGTAAGGCTCTCGTTGCTGCTGGTCCACAGCTCTAATTCATTCGATTGCTCGAATAAATTGAAAACTATATTGGGAGTCCTGTTTCTCGCAAGAGGAGCAGGACTCTTTTTCGTTTGTAAGAAGGTCTTTGCGATGTTGTAGTAAGTCATGAAGTGAGATGTTTTAGATTTTATTTTTGTTTTCTTAGCTTATCACTTTCTTGGATTTATATCTATCAAATTAACGACATAATCACTAAACAAACTTAAAAAATACCGCAAAAATCAATAATTTGCATAATTAACTGCCTAAAAGGGGCTTTATTTAAAGAATTCTCTGTAAATTTGCAGCTAAAAATAATATAAAGAAGAATGAAAAGGAAGTTTTTTGCTTTCATCCTGCTGATTTCCGCAGGCCTTTCGCTGGCTTCATGCTTGAGCAGCGATGATGATACAAACATCGAATATACCCATGATACAGCCATTACGGCTTTCTCGCTTGGCGACATGACGAGATATTACTCGGGAAAAAGTACTTCGACAGGGAATGATACCACTTTCTCTGCTACAGTTACAGGTACGAACTACAAATTTGTGATAGATCAAACAAAACGTGAAATCTATAATCTTGACTCTTTGCCCGTAGGGACAAAGACAAGTGCTGTGTTGGTTACTGCCACCGCCAAGCAGAGCAGTCCGTTGATATGGGTGCTGAAAGACAAAGACGGTGCGGACTCTTTGGCATATTACTCTAGCTCGGATTCTGTAGATTTGTCTTCTCCTAAGAAGTTGAGAGTCTATAACAATGATTATTCTGCTTATGCTACTTATACGGTGACTGCCAATGTGCATAAGGAGGATGCTGATTCTTTCGTATGGCGTTCTTTGGCTTCTCAGAACGCAGACTTGGAGGCCTTGCAAGACTTGAAAGCTCTTTCTGCTGGTAGCAATATCTATGTCTTCGGTAAGAATAGTACAGGCTTGAAAATTTACAAGTCAAGCAATGTGGATGGTTCTTTGTGGACAGAGGTTGTTCCACAGGTCGCATTGGATGGGAATGCTTATAAGAGTGCTATCGTCAAGGACGAAACTCTCTATATACTAAGTAATGGCACTGTTTATAAATCGACTGATGCCGAGAACTGGGATGCCGTGGCTACAGATGCTTCGCTTTATCAGTTGATTGGCGCAGGCAGTCAATGTATGTATGCCTATACAGCAACTGGTTCAACGATTTCTGGTATCGCCGTCTCTCTTGACAATGGAGCGACTTGGACTCCTGAGGTTTTGGACAATGAGGCGTCCTTGCTGCCTACAGAGAGTTTGAGCCTGGTCATTTCTTCCGTCCGTTCTACCAAGAACGCAGAGAATCTCTTGTTGGTAGGTAATCGTGCCGAAGCTAAGAATGATACCATTGCCACACTTTGGAATCGTACAGTCGATTACAATGAGGGTGCGAAGAATGGTCAATGGAACTACGTGGAATATGATGCGCACCAAGGAGGCAAGTTGCCTTACTTGAATACGCTACAGGTGGCTCGCAACGACAGCGGATTCGTGGCTCTTGGCGCTGGCAAGTATGGTGACAGCTATAAGGGCAAGTGGTACAAGAGCAAGAATGGATTGGCTTGGAGCGTGGATACTACGGTAGTGATGCCTGCAGGTCTCTATGTGAATATGCCAATGGGATTCGTGCGTGATGCCAATAATTATTATTGGATTATCAACAACGGATACGTTTGGAAAGGTAGATATAACAGGGACGGTTGGAGAAAGGATTAAACCAAATTCTTTTCCAATAGTCTATACATGAAGTCGTCTATATATAAATTAAGGTGTAAGGAGTATGCGCAAGATTATTCTTACAATCGTTGGCTTGATGGTCGCTTTCGCTCATGTGGCAGCCCAAGATGACTCGCAATATCGCATGGAGATTGGTGCAGGTCTCGGCATGGTGAGTTATGAGGGCGACTTCAATGGCAATGTTTTGAAGGATATGCAGCCTATGTTCTCAGGACTGTGGCGATACAACTTCGATCCTTACAAGGATATTCGACTGAGCGCTAGTTACGGTAAGTTGAAAGGCTCTTCTGCCGATGTCAAGACTTATTATCCTGATTATGAGGAGCAAACTTATTCGTTCAGCCATAACGTGATAGACGTAAGTCTGGTTTTTGAATATAACTTTTGGCCGTATGGTACGGGGCGCGACTACCGTGGAGCCAAGCGGTTGACACCTTATATATATGGTGGACTAGGAGCTACTGCGGTGTCGGGAGGTGAGAAAAGCGTCTTCACAGCCAACGTGCCCATCGGCATCGGCGTGAAATATAAAATAGCCGAACGTATGAACCTTGGCTTGGATTGGGGATTCCATTTCTCCCTCAGCGATGAGCTGGATGGGGTGAAAGATCCTTATCGGATAAAGAGTAGTGGAGCGTTCAAGAACACGGATTGCTATTCGATGTTGCAACTCACGCTCACCTATAGCTTCAAGGCAAAATGTAGAACATGTAATAAAGAAGAATAATGGCAACAAACTTGGATATGAACAGGATTCCTGAGCACATCGCCATCATCATGGATGGCAATGGAAGATGGGCAATGGAACGGGGAAAGGAAAGAAGCTTTGGCCATCAGGCCGGAGTTGATACCGTACGCCGCATCACTTCGGAATGCACTCGCCTAGGTGTGAAATACCTTACGCTCTACACCTTCTCTACCGAGAACTGGAATCGGCCTGCCGACGAGATCGCTGCATTGATGGGGCTGGTGTTGACTTCTCTTGAGGATGAGATCTTCATGAAGAACAACGTTCGCTTCCGCGTGATAGGTGATATTGGCAGATTGCCAAAGCCGGTGCAGGAGAAGTTGCAGGAGACGATGGACCATACCGCCAAGAATGATGCCATGACCATGGTGGTCGCATTGAGCTATTCTTCTCGATGGGAAATCGTGGAGGCGATGAAAAGGACGGTCAAGGAGGCTATGGCTGGAGGCAAGAGCGACTTCGCCGAGATAGAAAGCAAACTCAACGAGGAAAACTTCGCACAGCATCTTGATACAAGTTTCATGCCAGACCCAGACCTGTTGATTCGTACAGGAGGAGAGGTTCGCATCAGCAACTATCTCTTGTGGCAAATCGCTTACTCTGAGTTGTATTTCTGCGACACCTACTGGCCCGACTTCAATGAGGAGGACCTTCATAAGGCGATAGCTAGTTATCAAAATCGTCAACGTAGGTTCGGCAAGACCGAGGCGCAGGTCGAGGAGGAGGCATAAGCCCTAAGGCGTGATTCCAAGAGAATAAATCATATAGAATATATATTACATAAAAGATATAAATGAACAATATAGGAAAGGTTTTCATCCTGCTGTCCAGTGTTTTGGTCAGTATGCAGGGGCAGGCACAAGACAAAATCGTGAATCCCGACATCTCGTATGCGGGCAATCCACGAAGCCTGGTCATTGGTGGCATCAATGTCTCGGGCGTTGAGGGATATGAAGATTATGTGCTTACGGGAATCTCTGGCTTGTCGGTCGGGGAGAGAATCGATGTTCCTGGTGATGATATTACCAATGCGGTGAAGCGATATTGGAAGCATGGACTGTTTTCCAAGGTTGCTATTGCCGCCGACTCTATCGTTGGTGAGAAAGTTTATCTGCATATCTACTTGGCTGTGCGTCCTCGTATCTCCACTATTAATTACGTCGGACTCAAGAAGAGCGAGCGTGAGGACATGGAGCAGAAGCTGGGTATGGTGAAGGGTACACAGGTGACACCTAATATGCTTGACCGTGCTAAGATCTTGGCTAAGAAATATTTCGATGACAAGGGCTTCAAGAACGCAGACATCCAAATCAACCAACGTGATGATGTTGCCAACAAGGGACAGGTCATCTTGGATGTCATCGTAGATAAGAAGGAGAAAATCAAGGTTCATCAGATTACGATTGATGGCAATGAGAAACTTTCCGACCGTAAGATCAAGGGTGGGTTCTTCTCCAAGGGTGCTTTCGCCAAGACCCATGAGGCAGGTAAGTTCGCCAGTTTCTTCAAGTCCAAGAAATTCACTCCTGAGCGTTGGAAGGAAGACAAGTCTAAGTTGATAGACAAGTACTACGAATATGGTTATCGTGATGCGCAAATCTTGGCAGATAGCGTCAGCAACTTTGACGATAAGCATGTTGATATTTATCTCAAGGTAGATGAAGGCAAGCAGTATTATGTGCGCAACATCACTTGGGTTGGCAATACTGTATATGAGACCGATCGTCTGAATGCCTTGCTTGGTATGAAGAAGGGTGACGTATATAACCAGAAACTCTTGCACAAGCGATTGACGGAGGATGATGATGCTGTGGGCAACCTCTATTATAACAATGGTTATGTGTTCTCCAACATCAATCCTGCCGAGATTAACATCGACGGCGACTCCATCGACTTGGAGATGCGTGTCACTGAGGGACCTCAGGCTTACTTGAGTCATGTCCGTATCAATGGTAACACTCGTCTTTACGAGAATGTAGTTCGCCGTGAGCTTCGTACCAAACCTGGCGACCTCTTCTCCAAGGATGCCATCATGCGTTCGGCTCGTGAGTTGGCTTCCATGGGTCACTTCGACCCTGAGAAGGTGAATCCAGACATCAAGCCGAATGGTGAGGATGGTACCGTGGACATCAACTGGAACTTGGAGCAGAAGAGCAACGACCAGATTGAGTTCTCCCTCGGTTGGGGACAGACGGGTGTCATCGGTCGTGTCGGTTTGAAGTTGAACAACTTCTCCATGGCCAACCTCTTCAATAAGAACAAGGAACATCGTGGTATCATGCCTATTGGTGATGGCGAGGTGCTCAGCATCGGCGCCCAGACCAATGGTACGTACTACCAGAGTTACAACGTAAGCTACTCTACCAACTGGTTTGGCGGCAAGCGCCCTGTTCAGTTCAGCGTTGGTGCTTACTATAGCAAGAGTACCGATGTGTCAAGCAACTATTATAATAGTGCTTACATGAACAACTATTATAGCTATATGTATGGTTATGGTTCGAGTTACTATAACAACTACGAGAACTACTACGACCCAGATAAGTATATCCAGATGGTCGGTGTAAGTCTCGGTTGGGGTAAGCGACTCCGTTGGCCAGATGACTACTTCACCTTGTCCATCCAGTTGGCTTACCAGCGCTACATGATGAAGAACTGGAGCTATATGTTGATGACCAATGGTAATGCCAACAACTTGAACTTGACCATCTCTTTGAACCGTACATCAACCGACAACCAACTCTTCCCTCGTACAGGTTCCGAGGTAGAGGCTTCGGTCAACTTGACTCCACCTTGGAGTGCGTTCAACCACAAGGACTATGAGCATCTGGCAACCAACAGGAACTCGCCAACTTATGCCCAGGAGCAACAAGAGAAGTACCGATGGATAGAGTATCACAAGTGGAAGTTCAAGGCTAAGACTTACACCGCTTTGAGTGGTGGTCAGAAGTGCTTCGTGTTGATGACCCGTATCGAACTGGGCTTGCTCGGTGCTTACAACAAGTATAACAAGAGTCCATTCGAGACCTACTACGTCGGTGGTGATGGTATGAGTGGATATTCATCATACTATGGTGAGGAGACCATCGGACTCCGTGGTTATGAGAATGGTTCTGTGTCATACAGCAGCACGACAGGTTACTATGCCTACGCCTACGACCGTTTCTCATTGGAACTCCGTTATCCATTCCTCTTGGGTAATACCACCATCTATGGTCTGACCTTCGTGGAGGCAGGTAACGCCTGGTACGACACCAAGAAGTTCAACCCATTCAGCATGAAGCGTAGTGCCGGTGTCGGTGTACGTATCTTCTTGCCAATGGTAGGTTTGATGGGTATCGACTGGGCATACGGTTTCGACAAGGTATGGAACGGAAGCCAGTACAAGAAGGGTGGAAGCCAGTTCCACTTCATCTTGGGTCAGGAGTTCTAAGGAAAGTGAAGAGTGAAGAACGAAGAGTGAAGAACGAAGAGTGAAGAATTCTCTTGCTAAAAGATAGAAGAATTAATAATTCGTGGAGGATTTTACAATGAAGAAGATAGTATTGATGCTGATGATGGCTGTAGCAGCCATCACAGCCAATGCGCAGAAGTTTGCGCTCGTCGATATGGAGTATATCCTGAAGAATGTGCCTGCTTACGAGCGTGCCAACGAACAGTTGAACCAAGTGAGCAAGAAGTGGCAGGCTGAAGTCGAGGCTCTCAACCTGGAGGCCAGCACCATGTACAAGAACTACCAGAACGAGGTGGTGTTCTTGTCACAGGAGCAGAAGAAAGCTAAGCAAGATGCCATCATGCAGAAGGAGAAGGAAGCCAGTGACTTGAAGAAGAAGTACTTCGGTCCTGAGGGAGAGCTCTACAAGAAGCGTGAGGCGCTGATGACTCCTATCCAAGAGGAAATCTACAATGCAGTGAAGGAAATCGCCGACTTGCGTGGATATTCGCTCGTTGTGGATAGGGCAAGCAACGCAGGCATCATTTTTGGCTCGCCAAAAGTAGATATTAGCAATGAAGTGCTCCAAAAATTAGGTTATTCCAATAATTAATAGTAAATTTGCAGCCGAGAGTTATAAAAGTGTTGTAAAATGGATGCTCGCATCCATGTAAAAACCTATTTGAATTTAATAATTAAAAAGAATAAAACAATGAAAAAGCTTATTTTAATGTTGATGCTTTGCGCACCAATGACAATGATGGCACAGAAGTTTGGTAAGGTCAACACTCAGTCCATCATGCAGGCTTTGCCTGATGTAGCAAAGGCTAATGGCGAGCTTGAGGCACTCCAGAAGCAGAAGGAGAATGACTTGAAGTCTATGCAGGACGAGTTCCAGCGCAAGGCTGATGAGTATCAGAAAGGTCAGAGCACGATGAACGCTACTGCCAAGCAGCAGAAAGAGACTGAGTTGCAGACTCTTCAGCAGAAAATTCAGCAGGCTTACCAGGATGGTCAGCAGGAGTTGCAGAAGAAGAGCAGCGAGCTCATGCAGCCTATCGTTGCCAAGGTAAAGGCAGCCATCGACGCTGTGGGCAAGGCTGGTAACTATACATACATCTTCGAGGAAGGTGCTGCTGTGTATGCTGGTTCTAACGTTGTTGACGTGACCAAGGAAGTACAGGCTAAGATTAAGTAATTCCTTTTCAGCGAACATAAATGGAGGGCAGGCACAAGTGCTTGCCCTTGTTTCTCTATAATAGTGATTTAGGATACGCGCGTACCTTATATTTATTAATGCCGTAAATTTCTTATGATGACAAAGAAACTCCTTCTTATGGCTTTGGCTTTGATGCCAATGGTAACTTGGGCACAACAGGGGAAACCTGTTGAGCAGAAAGTTGAGCAATCGGCTCAGACACCTACATTGCGTTTTGGCTATTTCAGCTTCAATGATGTTTTTCATACCATGCCTGGTTATACGATAGCCAAGCATCATATGGACGACCTGCGATTGAAGTATGATGCCGAGACCAAGCGCTCGGAGGACGAATTCAACAGCAAGTACGAGGAGTTCTTGGATGGTCAGCGAAACTTTGCGCCATCTATCTTGGAGAAGCGTCAGGCGGAACTCCGAGAACTGATGACCAAGAACATGGCTTTCAAGGCTGAGGCGGAACGACTGTTGAAACAGGCAGAGGAAGAGGCATACGCTCCTTTGAAAAAGCAAATCAATGAGGTCTTGCGTAAGATTGGCAAGTCGAAGGGCTTTGCTTTCATCATGAATGTTGACAACAATACGCTTCCATACGTCGATGCTGCGATGGGAGAGGATATTACAGAACTTATCAAGGAGAACTTAAAATGATGTTGCCTACTAATCCCGGTCCTATCGGAATCTTTGATTCAGGCTATGGCGGCTTGACGATTCTGCATGGTCTTCGCCAGTTGTTGCCTCAGTACGACTATATGTACTTGGGCGACAATGCACGTGCCCCATACGGTTCTCGTTCCTTCGAGGTCGTGTATAAGTTTACTCGCCAAGCTGTGCTGAAACTCTTCTCGATGGGATGCCATCTTGTCATCTTGGGTTGTAACACCGCCTCGGCGAAAGCCTTGCGCTCCATCCAACAGCGTGATATTCCCGAACTCGATCCAACACGCCGGGTGCTAGGTATCATCCGTCCTACCGCCGAGGTCATCGGAAACATCACAAAGAGCAATCACGTGGGGTTGCTTGCTACTGAGGGTACGATCAAGAGTCAGAGCTATGACTTGGAAATCGCCAAGTTGTGGCCTGAGGTGAAAGTGAGCGGAGTGGCTTGCCCTCTTTGGGCTGCCATTGTGGAGGCCAATGAGGCGGATAGCCCGGGTGCTGATTATTTCGTCAAGAAGCGCATCGACCAACTGATGCGAAAGGATGCCGACATAGATACGATTATCTTGGGTTGCACACATTATCCACTGTTGATGAACAGCATTGTGAAAAACCTGCCAGACGGTGTGCGGGTGGTGCCACAGGGAATGTATGTCGCTGATAGCTTGAAACAGTATCTGAAGCGTCATCAAGACGTGGAGAAGATGATAACCAAGAAAGGTACTTGCCAGTATCTTACTACTGAAAGCGAGGAAAAGTTCAAGGAGTCTGCCCAAATCTTCCTGCATGAGAAAGTGGAAGTCAAGCATGTCGATCTTGAATAGTGTTTAGTGAATAATGTTTAACGTTTAGTTGCTCCTATGAGCAACTTTATCTGATTTTTTTGATTATGCAAGAAACAAGACAAAACCGTATATCTAGACTTCTCCAAAAGGAGTTGAGTCTTATTTTCCAGTCACAAACCCGAATGATGCATGGTGTCATGGTCAGTGTGACTAAGGTGAGAATCAGTCCAGATCTCAGCATCTGTACTGCCTACCTGAGTGTCTTCCCTTCTGAGAAGGGAGAGGAGATCTTGAAGAATATCACAGCCAATGAGAAGACCATTCGCTATGACTTGGGCAAGAAGGTGAGAAACCAGTTGCGTATCATCCCTGAGCTTCGTTTCTTCCTCGATGATAGCTTGGACTATCTTGAGCGAATCGACGAACTCTTGAAAAAGTAAAAAAGTAAAAAAGGTAAAAAAGCAAAAAGGCTTTTAAATGTAAAAAGTAAAAAGAGGAGATTGGACAGATGAATTTTCCTTTTTTCATAGCTCGTAGGTATCTCTTTTCCAAGAAAAGTACTCATGCCATCAACATCATCAGTGCCATCTCGGCGATAGGTGTGGCGGTGGCTACGATGGCATTGGTCATTGTGCTGAGTGTCTTCAATGGATTCCACGACTTGGTGGCTACTTTGTTCACGAGTTTCGACCCGCAGATTGAAGTCGTGCCTACTATGGGCAAGACTGCACCTTGCGATGACCCTATCTTGACCAAGATACGTCAGTTGCCGGAGGTGGACGTGGCGACGGAGAGCGTTGAAGACCAGGCGTTGGCTGTCTATCAAGACCGCCAGGCGATGGTGATGATCAAGGGTGTGGACGATAACTTCACGGAACTTTCCCATATCAATGATATCCTCTATGGGGATGGAGCATTCTCTTTGCATGCAGCCAACTTGGAGTATGGTACGCTGGGCATTCGCTTGGCGCAGACTTTGGGTGTCGGTGCGCAGTGGGAAGGTTTTCTGAAAATCTATGCGCCGGCGAAAGAAGGGCAATTGGATATGTCGAACCCAGGCGAAGGCTTTGTGGTTGATTCACTCAACAGCCCGGGTGTCCTTTTCTCCGTGAAACAAGCTCGATATGACAAGAACTACATCTTGACTTCCATAGCTTTTGCTCGCAATCTCTTCGGTCAGCAAGGTATGCTCTCCTCTCTAGAACTGAGACTGAAGGATGGCAGCGACCTGGATGCCGTGAAAAAGGAGATGCAGCAGATAGCTGGCGACAAGTATAAGGTGTTGGATAGATTTGAACAGCAGGAAGATACCTTCAAGATTATGTCGATAGAGAAGATGATCGCTTATATCTTCCTGACCTTTATCTTGGTGGTGGCGTGTTTCAACATCATAGGTTCGCTCTCCATGTTGATAATCGACAAGAAGGACGATGTGGTGACACTCCGCAATCTGGGTGCTAGCGACAAGCAGATAGCTCGCGTCTTCCTTTTCGAGGGAAGGATGATTTCTGCCATTGGTGCTATCATCGGTATTGGCATAGGATTGCTCCTTTGTTTGTTGCAACAGGAGTATGGCTTTGTCAAACTGGGTGGCTCCGAAGGCTCGTTTATCGTCGATGCTTATCCCGTGAGCGTCCATTACACGGATGTACTACTCATCTTTGTCACGGTGTTGGCTGTGGGCTGGTTGTCCGTATGGTACCCTGTGAGATATTTGAGCAAGAGACTAATAGGATAAGTCCTGGGGACTTGTAATAGATAGCAAATAAGATTCGTGATAGATTGAAAAGAGAGATGGCTTGACCCTTATCGTTTTCTGATAAGAGTCAAGCCATCTCTTAATGGTAGAATGACCACTTCCACACGATGATCTTGTGCGATGAAGTCATTGAACTTGCGGATGCCCTGTGTCTGATGTTCACGGTCGTAAGTCGGGTCGATGACGTGCCCATCCCAAAGCGTGTTGTCGGCTAGAATGTAGCCTCCAGGATTGAGTATGCCCAATACCATCTCGTAGGTCTCCAGATAGGTGCGCTTGTCGCCATCGACAAATGCCATGTCGAACATGACTCCTAGCTTCGGGGCTTCTACGTTGGCGTCGCCTATGCGGAAATCAATCTTGTCGGCAACCGCCGAACCTTCTATCCATGGACGGGTGAAGTCTTCCATCTCGTCATTGATCTCAAACGTGTAGAGCTTGCCGCCTTCCCGCAAACCTTCTGCCAGGCAGATGGCGCTATAGCCGCTGAAGGTACCCACTTCTAAAATGTTCTTAGGGCGAATCATCTCGACTAGCATCTTCAAGAGCCTTCCCTGTATATGTCCACTTGCCATGCGCCCATGAATCGTATGGATGTTGGTGGCACGGTAGAGGCGGTAGAGATAGTCACCTTCTGGCTCGATGTGCTGGCAGATGTATCTGTCTATGTTTTCTGTCTCGGTCATAAAAGTTAGGAGTTAGAAGTTAGGAGTTGGAAGTAGCTCCTTTCTGTGCAAGGATGCCGGCGATGGCGAGGTCGTAAGACGCTAGGCCGAAGCCGCAGATGACACCGAGGCAAGCGCATGAGATGTATGAATGATGACGGAACTCCTCTCGCTTGTGTACATTGGAGATATGGACTTCCACGCAAGGACATTTCAAGCTGCGGATGCAGTCTTGCAAGGCGATGCTGGTATGGGTGTAAGCCCCGGCGTTGAGAACTACGCCATCATAAGAGAAGCCGACTTCCTGCAACTTGTTGATGAGCTCGCCCTCGATGTTGCTCTGATAATATTCGATTTCTATATCAGGATATTTTGCCTTCAGTTTGGGTAAGTAACTTTCAAAGGAGTTGCTGCCGTAGATACCTGGTTCACGAACCCCGAGGAGGTTCAGGTTAGGGCCATTGATGATTTGAATCTTCATAATACTTGATATTTTATTTGTTTATGAATATTTTTTTGTAACTTTGCAGTGGAAAGCATAGCCTATGTCCTCCTGATAACAGGAAGGGGCTTTTGCTTCCTAGATGCAAAGGTAATAATAAAAATGGAAACAAGCAAGAAAACAGGCAGTAATATTGTCAAGAACTATGTGAGATACCTCAAATTGGAGCGTAACTATTCGCAAAACACCTTGGAGGCATACCAGCACGACTTGCGTTATCTGCTGGATTTCGTCAAGTCGAAGGATATGTCGGTGCTTGATGTGAAGTTGGAGGATTTGGAAGAGTTCTCCGCCAACTTGCATGACAAGCAGATGGGGGCGCGTTCCCAGGCTCGCATCCTGAGTGGCGTGCGCTCGTTCTACCGATTTTTAATATTGGAAGACTATCTGCAAGATGACCCGACGGAGCTGTTGCCGTCACCTCAGTTGGATGAGCATTTGCCCGAGTATCTGTCGGTAGAGGAGGTTGATAGCCTGGAGGCTGCCATAGACTTGTCCAAGTGGGAAGGTCAGCGCAACAAGGCTATCATTGAGGTGCTTTTTTCTTGTGGCTTGCGAGTCTCGGAACTTGTCAGCCTCAAGCTAAGTGATATTTTCGAGGAGGAAAAGTTTATCCGTGTCTTTGGCAAAGGCAATAAGGAACGCCTTGTCCCAATTTCCCAGAAGGCTCTTGATGAATTGCATTATTGGTATATGGATCGTAACCTGATGAAGATTAAGCCCGGCGAGGAAGATTATGTGTTTTTGAATCGTCGTGGCGCACACCTCACTCGTACCATGATTCTCATCGTGATCAAGAACGCAGCCAAGGACGCAGGCATCAAGAAGACCATCTCGCCCCATACATTACGGCATAGTTTCGCCACAGCTCTGGTTCGTGGAGGTGCCGACTTGCGTGTTGTGCAGGCTTTGTTGGGACATGAGGACTTGGGAACGACGGAAGTCTATATGCATTTGGATACTTCGGACTTGAAGAAGGAAATCTTAGAGCATCATCCTAGAAACATCAAGCATGAGGAAGGGTAAAAATGGTGATTCCTGTATGTCTGTGTGGTAAATCATGTGCGTCAGTCTGTGCTTGCTCGTTTATTTGTTGATTTTTTCAAGAGAAAGTATCTTTATCTGAAAAAATATGCGTAACTTTGCAGCCGCAAAATAATGATATATCAATAAATTAAGAAAGGAAAAGATAAATATGGCATATTTGTTTACATCAGAGTCCGTTTCTGAAGGACATCCTGATAAAGTGGCAGACCAAATCTCAGATGCGTTGTTGGACCAGTTCTTGGCTTACGATGAACATGCTCACTGTGCTATCGAGAGCTTCTGTACAACAGGTCAGGTCGTTATCATGGGCGAGGTACGCTCTACTGAATATGTAGATTTGCAAACCATTGCTCGCAAGACCATCAAGAATATTGGTTATACCAAGTCGGAGTATCAGTTTGACGGTGACTCATGTGGTGTCTTGACAGCCATCCATGAACAGAGCGATGACATCAATCGTGGCGTGAGCCGTGAGGAGGATGAGAACCAAGGTGCTGGCGACCAGGGTATGATGTTTGGTTATGCGACCAACGAGACTGACAATTATATGCCAGTGTCTCTTGACTTGGCACAGCTCATCATGAAAGAGTTGGCTGCTATCCGTAAGGAGGGCAAGGTGATGACTTATCTTCGCCCGGATTCAAAGAGCCAGGTTACCATCGAGTATTCAGACGACAATATTCCACAGCGCATTGACACCATCGTGGTTTCTACTCAGCACGATGATTTCATCAAGGATGCACAGGGCAATGACGATGACGACGCCATGTTGGCAAAGATTAGAGAGGATGTCATCAACATCTTGATTCCTCGTGTAAAGGCGCAATTGGGCGACAAGGTGTTGGCTCTCTTCAATGACGACATCAAGTACTTCGTCAATCCTACGGGCAAGTTTGTCATCGGTGGCCCTCATGGAGACACCGGTTTGACAGGTCGTAAGATTATCGTGGATACATACGGTGGCAAGGGAGCCCATGGAGGTGGTGCTTTCTCAGGCAAGGATTCTAGCAAGGTGGATCGTTCTGCGGCTTATGCGGCACGTCACATCGCCAAGAATATGGTGGCAGCTGGTGTCGCCGACGAGATGTTGGTGCAGGTAAGTTACGCCATCGGTGTTGCTGAGCCAGTAAGCATCTACGTGAATACATACGGACGTAGCCACGTCAATATGACTGATGGAGAGATAGCCAAGAAGGTAGCGCAGATGTTTGACTTGCGCCCAAAGGCCATCGAACGTCGATTGAAACTTCGTCAGCCAATGTATTTGGAGACAGCTGCATACGGTCACATGGGGCGTAAGAACGAGGTGGTGGAGAAAACATTCACCAGTCGTTATCATGAGACCAAGACCATGCAGGTGGAACTCTTCACATGGGAAAAGTTGGATAAGGTAGAAGAAATCAAGAAAGAGTTCGGACTCTAAAATATCTCTTGCCCAATATCTGGCAAGATAATAATCGTATAAGGGATGACGCAACAAGCAGATTCTATTACATTGGAAGCTCCTGAGGCAGAAGTGGCTCAGGAGCCTTTTAAGCATAGTGGGGGATTGACTCCGAAGCAAGTGCTGAGCTGGTTGCCTAAGAACGCAACGCCCGCTCAGCAAGACTCTATGGTCAGGGCTCACATCAAACCCAGTGAAATTCATTGGAGTGGGATGCCTGATACCTTGCATCTGCCAGGACATAAGCCAGGCAAGAGTTTTCGTGATGTCAGTTTGCCACAATATTACCGTGAGTCTTTCTTTTCTAAGGACTCGCTTTTCCATCCAGAGTTGAAGGGTGGAAGAATGGGCGTGGCAGGAGACCCTGTGCCCTATACCGTCGCAGGCGATGATTTTGTTACGACTTTATTGTTGCTCTGCTTCCTCTTGGCATGTGTCGCCTTCTCGAAGTCACGTCACTTTATCCTCCGTCAGGCCAAAACATTCTTCCGTACGCCAAGCTTTGGCACGACAGTGATAACAGAAACCTCCAATGAGTTGAGGTTCCAGTTGTTCTTGGCGTTGCAAACCTGTCTGCTCGTAGCCATTGGGTATTTCATTTATTCCAGGGCTTCCATCAGCGATACGTTTACGATAGACCAATATCAGGTAATCAGCATCTATGCGGGTTTTGTGGCAGTATATTTCCTGTTGAAGGCCATGCTTTATTCTGTGGTTGGTTGGGTGTTCTTTGATAGGAAAAAAAATGAACAATGGATGAAGTCATACCTCTTCCTTGTGTCGTGTGAGGGAGTCATGCTTTTCCCTGTCATCATGTTGCTGACATACTTTAGTTTTTCCCTCCAAGCGGCAGTGGTTTATACGCTAATAGTAGCCGGAATCATCAAAATACTCTCTTTTTATAAGAGTTTTATCATCTTTTTTAGAAGAAAAGGCACTTTTTTGCAAATAATTTTGTACTTTTGTGCCCTCGAAGTGGTACCTTTCTTCGCCTTGGCGAGCGGATTGGTATTGATTAGTCATTATTTGAAAATAAACTTTTAGGACAAAATGATAAAGAAGATTTTAGTTTCTCAGCCAAAACCAGCGAGTGAAAAATCTCCATATTATGACATTGAGAAGGAGTATGGTGTGGAATGTGTATTTCGTCCATTCTTCAAGGTTGAGGGACTTACAGCCAAGGAATTCCGTCAGCAGAAGATTAATCTGCTCGACTATACCGCAGTAGTTTTCACCTCTCGTCATGCAGTGGATAACTATTTCAAGTTGGCCAAGGAAATGCGCATTACCATTCCTGAGGATATGAAGTATTTCTGTGTGATAGAGACCATCGCCCTTTATATCCAGAAGTATGTGCAGTATCGCAAGCGTAAGGTGTTCTTTGGTGATACCGGCAAGATTGACGGATTGATTCCTCAGATGGCGCGCCACAAGACTGAGAAATATCTCGTTCCATTAAGTTGCGTTCATAATGATGATATCAAGAAGGCTCTTGATGAGAAGAACCTGAAGCATACGGAGTGTGTGATGTATCGCACGGTAAGCAATGACTTCACTGAAGAGGAAATCAAGACTTTCGATTATGACATGATGATTTTCTTTAGTCCTACGGGTGTGAAGGCTTTGAAGAAAAACTTCCCTGCCTTCAAGCAAGGTGATATCGCTGTCGGTGCCTTTGGCCCTGCTACCGCCAAGACTGTTGAAGACGAAGGCCTTCGCCTGGACTTGGAGGCTCCTTCCAAGAGATTCCCGTCCATGACGGGTGCCTTGAAGGATTTCTTGGAAAATCATAATGAGTAAATAAGGGGAATTCTTTCGAGATGACCTCTGCAAAATAATATTCTTTAATGTCAGAACAAAAGACTTTTGCATTGCCAAAGAAGGAAAGGTTGTGTAGCAAGACGCTCATAGACCAACTCTTCCTGGGACATTCCAACAACAAGAAGGTGTGGCCTCTTAGGGTGGTGTATCAAGTCGTCGAGCGTAAGGGCGAGAATGACCCACAGGTGGAAGTCTTGATGAGTGTCTCCAAGCGTTATTTCAAAAGGGCTGTGAAGCGCAACCTGGTGAAGCGTCAGTTGCGTGAGGGCTATCGCTATCATAAGTCGATACTGACCGATGTGCTGGCTCCTCATTCTGATGCCAAGATCTTGTTGGCTTTTATCTGGCTGTCTGGGCATGTGCATGACTCGGTGGAAGTTGAATTTGCCGTGAAAGATGCCTTGCGCAAGGTGGCAGATAGTTTGGAGTTTAACCCTGCAGAGCCTGTAGAATAGTGGAGGGTATGGATTTCTTGCGTAAGGCATGGCGTTGGCTGACAAAAGTTCTTGCCTGGATTTTGGTTTTGCCAATACTTTTCTATCAGAAGTGTATCACTCCTTATACTCCTCCATCGTGTCGCTTCACACCGACTTGTTCTGAGTATGCCAGGCAGGCCATCTTGAAGCATGGTCCTTTCAAGGGACTGGCTTTGGCTGTCTGGCGAATATTAAGATGCAATCCATGGGGTGGTTCGGGTTATGACCCCGTGCCGTAAGTTTCCGATAATGTTTCGGGTCCCACATACATATTATATAATATATAAAAAGAATCTCATTCTATGGCAAAAAACTTTGTTGAAGAATTGAAATGGCGTGGTATGCTGGCGCAGATGATGCCAGGTACAGAGGAATACCTCAACACCCACATGGTGTCTGCTTATCTTGGTACCGACCCTACCGCAGACTCTCTTCATATCGGTCACCTTTGTGGTATCATGATGTTGCGTCACTTGCAGCGTTGTGGTCATAAGCCTTATCTCCTCGTCGGCGGTGCCACGGGTATGATTGGCGACCCTTCTGGCAAGAGCCAGGAGCGTAATCTTCTCGACTCTGAGACTCTCTATCATAACCAGGAAGCTATCAAGAAGCAGGTGTCTAAGTTCCTCGACTTCGATGGCACTGAGCCTAACAAGGCTGAGATGGTGAACAACTACGACTGGATGAAGGACTTCACTTTCCTTGATTTCGCTCGTGAGGTGGGTAAGCATATCACTGTCAACTATATGATGGCGAAGGATAGCGTGCAGAAGCGCTTGAATGGTGAGGCACGTGACGGTTTGTCTTTCACCGAGTTCACTTATCAGTTGCTTCAGGGCTACGACTTCCTCTATCAGTATCAGAAGTATGGTGTTCGTCTTCAGCTCGGTGGTAACGACCAGTGGGGTAACATGACCACAGGTACAGAGTTGATTCACCGTACCCTCGGCAATGACGCAGAGTGCTTCTGCTTGACCTGTCCGTTGATTACCAAGGCTGATGGCAAGAAGTTTGGTAAGACAGAGAGCGGCAACATCTGGCTCGACAGAAACCGTACTACTCCATACGCATTCTATCAGTTCTGGCTCAACGTGAGCGATGACGATGCGGAGAAGTACATCAAGATATTCACCGACCTCGACAAGGAGACCATCGATGCTCTTGTAGAGGAGCACAAGCAGGATCCTGGTCGTCGTGTACTCCAGAAGCGTTTGGCTGAGGAGGTGACAACGATGGTTCACTCCAAGGAAGACCTTGAGATGGCTATCGCAGCCAGCAACATTCTCTTCGGCAAGGCTACCAAGGAGAATCTCGCTCAGCTCGATGAGGCTACCTTGAACGATGTGTTCGCCAATGTGCCTCACTACGACCTCGACAAGAACTTGCTCGGTGGCACAGCTGTAGATCTCTTCAACCAGGAAGGCATGCAGATTTTCCCAAGCAAGAGTGAGATGCGCAAGCTCGTCAAGGGTGGTGGCGTATCGCTCAACAAGGAGAAGCTCGCTGCTTTCGATCAAGTTGTGACAGCCGATGACCTCATCGACGGCAAGTATCTCTTGGTGCAGAAAGGTAAGAAGAACTACTTCTTGATTACTGTAAAATAATAGTTAAAAGTATTGAAAATATTTGGTAGTGGACGAAAATTCCACTACCTTTGCATCCGATTTGATTGTCCTATGGTGTAATGGTAGCACTACAGTTTTTGGTTCTGTCAGTGGTGGTTCGAATCCGCCTGGGACAACATATCGCAAATAACCCTTCAAGTCTTTACGGATTTGAAGGGTTGTTTTGTTTATATATCAATAGTTTTATATATTATATATAATTGTGGTAAGTGTAATAAGTTCGGTTTAATCCCCTATAGCAACGGATGTAGTGGATGCTCATATTATATATAAGGTAAATGGAGTGGAGTTGCCATCCGATAAATATGCAGCTGCTGCCCTAAAGAACTCGTTTTGCCATCCTAAGAACACAGCTTGCCATCCTAAAAACTATGTTTTATGTGATTGTTGGCAGTTGCCTGCTAATGTGCAAGCAGCTGTCGGCAAGCTTGCAAGCAGCTGTTGGCAAATCTGTCAGCAGCTGCTTGCAATCGTGCGGAACGGCATCTTTAGCCCACTAGGACGGTTTGTTGGGGTTGTATCAATGGTATGTAAAGATGGTCGCAAAGGCAGATGTAGGTGTGTGTCACCCTATATATGATAGGTGTACTAAGGAAAGAATGCGTTAGAAAGGGTATCTAAAATGAGAAAATAAGTAAAAAGTTTCAATCTTTCGTATTGAATAAGAGTGGGATTCAAATAATTTTTGTATCTTTGCCATCGCTTCGACAAGCTTGGAAGAAAAGCTATCGGAGGATGCCCAACGAGCAAAACAAATCAAACAATTAACAAAATACAAAAGTATGGACTTTAACAAACTATTTTCATTGGAGGGCAAGGTTGCCCTTGTGACAGGTGCCGCTTACGGCATCGGTTTCGCTATCGCTGAGGCTTATGCCAAGGCTGGTGCTAAGATTGCTTTCAACTGCCGTAGCCAGCATCACATGGATCAGGCTTTGGCTGACTATAAGGCTAAGGGTATCGATGCCAAGGGCTATATCTGCGATGTTACCGACGAGGAACAAGTGAAGAAGATGGTAGCCGACATCGAGAAGGAACTCGGTGTTATCGACATCTTGGTCAACAACGCAGGTATCATCAAGCGTATTCCTATGACAGAGATGTCTGTGGATGAGTTCAAGCAGGTGGTTGACATCGACCTCACCGCTCCATTCATCGTATCAAAGGCAGTAATCCCTGGTATGATCAAGAAGGGACATGGCAAGATTATCAACATCTGTTCTATGATGAGCGAGTTGGGTCGTGAGACCGTTTCTGCATACGCAGCAGCCAAGGGCGGCTTGAAGATGTTGACCCGCAATATCTGCTCTGAGTATGGCGAGTACAATATCCAGTGCAACGGCTTAGGTCCTGGTTATATCGCAACTCCACAGACAGCTCCATTGCGTGAGCGTCAGGCTGATGGTAGCCGTCATCCATTCGATAGCTTCATCTGTGCCAAGACACCAGCAGGTCGCTGGTTGGAGCCAGAGGAGTTGGAAGGTCCTGCCGTATTCTTGGCATCCGATGCTTCTAACGCCGTGAATGGTCACATCCTCTATGTAGATGGTGGTATCTTGGCTTACATCGGCAAGCAGCCAAAATAAACAAAAAATAGACAGAAAATAAAATAAAATAGGGCAATCCGAGAGGATTGCCCTTTATTTCTTGCTTAAAATTATTTTTACAAATTAAGCGTTGATGGCATCAGCGAGCTCAGCGCCAGCCTTAAATTTAGCAACCTTCTTAGCTGCAATCTGGATCTTCTCCTTAGTAGCTGGATTGATACCCTCACGAGCAGGACGCTCGTTAACACTGAAAGTACCGAAGCCTACCAACTGGATTTTGTCACCAGCAACGAGTGCGTCTTTGAGTGCTACAACGGTAGCGTCAAGAGCCTTCTTTGCATCAGTCTTGCTAATACCAGCACCTGCTGCAATCTTGTCGATCAATTCTGTCTTGTTCATAATTTTTATTTATTAAATGATTAATATTATTGTTCTATGTCCAAATTTGCTTACAAATATAGGATTAATCTTTTGAAAATGCAACAAAAAATGAAGAAAAATGCTGATTTTATTGAATTTTAAGTGTAATATGCCTAATTTATAGCGTAATCACGGATATTTTTAGTAATTTTGCCCCAAATTTCACAAAAAGATAAAGATTTAGATTATGCGTAATATACCGATAGTAACAAAGAATTTGCTGATAGTGAATGTGGTGGCTTTCCTGATTACTTACATCATGGGAAAAGATGCCTCGGGCGGTTATGTGCTCAATGACCTCTTGGGACTTCATTTCTTCATGGCTTCCGACTTTCACGTTTTCCAGTTGATTACTTATATGTTTATGCACGGTGGTTTTGAACATATTCTCTTTAATATGTTCGCCTTGTGGATGTTCGGTTGTGTCGTGGAACGTGTGTGGGGGCCTAAGAAATTCCTTTTTTATTACATCGCATGCGGCTTGGGTGCAGGATTGTTCCAGGAGTTGGCACAACTAGGACAGTTCTATTTGATGGCCTCGGAACAATTCCCGTCCATGGGCATTGGGCAACTTTGGACAATAGGACACAATAGTGCCGATGTGCTGAATGGTTGGACTACCGTGGGTGCGTCGGGTGCCATCTATGGCATCTTGCTTGCCTTTGGTATGATATTCCCCGAGGAGCGTATGTTCATATTCCCATTGCCTGTCCCTATCAAGGCGAAGTACTTCGTGATAGGATATGCCGCCATCGAGTTGGTTTCTGCTATTGCTACGACGGGTGATGGCGTGGCTCATACGGCTCACCTGGGTGGAATGCTCATCGGATTCTTTATGATACGTTATTGGCGCAAACAGGTGAATGGAGGTTATCGCAGTAGCTCTGCCACCGATGCCTTTGACAAGTTGCGTGACATCCTTGGCGGTGGTAAGAAAAATCGCCAGAACTTCCATTATACTAAGAATGAATCCTATCAGAAGCATCAGAGCGACTGGAACTTCAATGAGAAAAAACAGGCTACGCAGGAGGAAATCGACCGTATCCTTGACAAGATACGCAAGAGTGGCTATGACAGTTTGACCAAGGACGAAAAGCAAACTTTATTCGATCAGAGTAAGCAATAGACAGGAGAGAAAATGATGTTTAAACAGCTGAGGCAGTTTACGGTGCAGATGATAGTGGGGGCGAATATCGCCACGATTGTCATCATGTTGCTTGTGGGCTTTTCTGACTATTTGGATCCCAAGGACTTTCCGACTTTGTCAAATGTCGGATTGCTCTTTCCTGTCTTTCTTTTTGCCAATTTTGCTTTTCTGGTCTTTTGGTTGATATTCAAGGTGCGTTTTGCCTTGGTTCCTTTCGTGGGCTTTCTGCTGGGGTATATTCCTGTGCGTGAGTATTTTCCAATCAACTGGAACGATGACGCTCCTCAGGGAGCGATAAAGGTCTTGTCGTACAATATCTGGGCTTTTGCAGAAGGTAAGTTTGATGAGGATGGGGTCAGTCCTATTATCAAATATATCAAGGAGCAGAATGCAGATGTCGTATGTCTGCAAGAGGTAGGTTATGGAGGTCCTATCGCCGAGCAGATAGATTCCATTTTGAATCCTATTTATGCTTATCGAGACACGACGCACCATTCCAATGGAGGTGACGTGGTGGGTATTTTTAGTAAGTATCCTATCCTCTCGAAAGAAAAGATTCCTTACAAGTCTGCCGGAAATCTCAGTGTGGCCTATCAGTTGAAGATAGGCAAGGAGAAGGTGTTGCTCATCAATAATCATTTGGAAACGACCGGGTTGACCCTGGAGGAGCGAGCTCAGTTTAAGAGACTTATCAAGGGAAAACTGGAGACGGATACGGCAGAGCAAACTTCCAAGTTGTTAATCGTGAAGTTGGGTGAGGCTACCAAGAAGAGGGCATCGCAGGCAGATGCTGTTGCCAAATACATTCGCCAGCATAAAGGTATGAGCACCATACTATGTGGTGATTTTAATGATGGACCGATTTCGTATGCTCATCGCACCATAGCGAAAGGCTTGACTGATTGTTACGTAGCGAGTGGAAACGGACCGGGAATCAGCTATCATCATGCCGGATTTTTCGTGAGGATAGATCATATCATGTGCTCGGACGACTGGATGCCTTATGATTGCCAAATAGACCGAAAAATCTCCGTGTCAGACCACTATCCTATCATTTGTTACCTAAAAAAACGGTCTAAAAGGTAAAAAAGACACAATTTATTCTTATAAAAGAAAAAAAATGCTTATTTTTGCACGTCACTATGTTGATAATAAAGAAATTAAGCATAGAAATCGTTGAAAAAATAAATAATTAATAACAATAATAGAAATGCAAAACAAAGGAATTGTAATTTGTGTTGCCGTCTTATTGACGCTTGCAAGCATCTTCTATCTGTCATTCTCCGTAGCTACCAGCTACTATGACAGTGAGGCTGCAAAGATTAAAGACCCAATTGCTCAGCAGGACTACAAGGATTCTGTGAAGTACCTGGGTGTTTATTCTTACCAGAACTGCTTGGAAACTCAGATTGGTCTTGGACTTGACCTCAAGGGCGGTATGAATGTAATTCTTGAGATTTCTGTACCTGATGTAATTGAAAACCTCGCTGACCACAAGACAGACGCTGGTTTTACCAATGCCATGAAGGAAGCCAGAGCTCAAGAGGAAGCTAACGGTGGTGACTTCGTGTCACTTTTCATTAACGCTTATCACAAGAGCGCACCTGGTCATAAACTCGCTGAGGTTTTCGCAACCCAACAGTTGCAAGGAAAGGTATCTCCTCAGAGCAGTGACTCTGAGGTAGAGAAGGCCATCCGTGAGACCGTTCAGGATGCCATCGACAACTCTTTCAATGTTGTCCGCACTCGTATCGATAAGTTCGGTGTAGTACAGCCTAACATCCAGAAGTTGGAAGGTCAGCAGGGACGTATCATGGTCGAGATGCCTGGTATCAGCCAGCCTGAGCGTATGCGTAAGATGCTCCAGGGTAGTGCTAACCTTGAGTTCTGGGAGACTTATAACTCTGAGGAAATCGCTCCTTACCTCCAGCAGCTCGATACTCGTATCGCCAATGGCGACAACGGCGAGGAGAAGAAAGACTCTGTAGCTTCTGGTTCTGCCGCTGCCAAGAAGCAGGTTGCCAAGGCAGAGCCTAAAAAGGCTGAGACTAAGTTCTCTATCAAGAAGAAGGACGACGTTGCCGACAAGGTAGGTGAGGAGGCGAAGAATGCCGCTGCCATCAAGGCTCACCCATTGTTGGCTCGCTTGCAGCTCACAGGTGGTCAGAGCTTGAGCACTGTAGGTTATGCGAGCGTTCGCGATACTGCCGCTATCAACAAGATTATCTACTCTGCCGTAGCTAAGCGTACATTGCCATCAGACTTGAAGCTCCTTTGGAGTGCTAAGCCAGCTGATGGTATCAAGGCTAAGAATATCTATGAGCTTCATGCCTTGAAGGTGACTACCACCACAGGTCGTGCTCCATTGGAGGGTGATGTAATCACCGATGCCAAGGACGAGTTCGACCAGATGGGTTCTCCAGTGGTAAGCATGAAGATGAATACAGAGGGCGCACGCAAGTGGGCTCAGATGACCAAGGCCAACGTGGGCAAGGCTATCGCTATCGTATTGGACGGCGTAGTATATTCTGCTCCTCGTGTCAATGGCGAGATTGATGGTGGTAGCTCTCAGATTTCTGGTAACTTCACTATCGAGGATACCAAGGACTTGGCTAATACCTTGAAGTCTGGTCGTATGCCAGCTCCTGCTCGTATCGTCCAGGAGGAGGTCGTAGGTCCTACCCTCGGTGCTCAGTCTATCCAGATGGGTATCATCTCATTCGTAGTGGCTTTCGTGCTCTTGATGATTTACATGGTGATGATGTACAACATCATTCCTGGTATGATGGCTAACTTGGCTTTGCTCGTCAATGTATTCTTCACACTGGGTATCCTGACGTCCTTCCAAGCCGCACTTACCTTGCCTGGTCTTGCCGGTATGGTCTTGTCGCTTGGTACTGCCGTCGATGCCAACGTGCTTATCTATGAGCGCATCAAGGAGGAGCTTCGCTCTGGCAAGGGTATGAAGCAGGCTGTGGCTGCTGGTTACGGCAACGCTTTCTCTGCCATCTTCGACTCTAACTTGACTTCCTTGATTACAGGTGTCATCTTGCTCGTTACAGGTACTGGTCCTGTTCGTGGTTTCGCTACCACTTGGATCATTGGTATCATCGTGTCATTCTTCACAGCTGTGTTCTTGACTCGTTTGGTTTACGACCACAAGTTGAACCACGACAAGTGGATGCACTGCAAGTTTGATACTCCTATCTCTCACAACTTGATGCAGGGTAAGAAGTACAAGTTCATGTCTATGTACAAGACTACCTTCACCATCACCATCATCGCAGCTGTCGTATTCATCGGTAGCTTCTTCGTACGTGGATTGAGTAAGAGCATCGACTTCACGGGTGGTCGCAACTATGTAGTTCAGTTCGAGAACCCTGTAGAGCCAGAGCAGATTCGCACCGTTCTTGGCGATGCATTTGTCAATGCAGATGGAACAAAGGCTAACACAGGTGCCATTGCCATCGGTACAGATGGTAAGACTATCCGTGTTTCTACCAACTATATGATTGAGAGCAACAGCCCTACCGTTGATGATGAGGCTGAGACTATCCTCTATACCGCTTTGAAGAAGGCAGGTTTGGTATCTCAGAAGAGTGTTGATGCATTCAAGAACCCAGACGTTCGCCAGGGTGGTTCTATCATCAGTAGTACAAAGGTAGGTCCATCAGTGGCTAAGGACATCACGATGGGTGCCATCTACAGTGTGCTCTTCGCATTGATTGCCATCTTCCTCTACATCTTGCTCCGTTTCCGCAACGTAGCATTCTCTGTAGGTTCTACCGTAGCTTTGGCATTCGATGCCTTGACCGTTATCGGTTTCTACTCACTCTTGTGGGGCATCGTTCCATTCTCATTGGAGATCGACCAGACCTTCATCGGTGCCATCCTGACCGTGGTAGGTTACTCTATCAACGATAAGGTGGTGGTGTTCGACCGTATCCGTGAGAACTTGAAGTTGCATCCAAAGGGAGACCGCCAGCAGATCTTCAATGCATCTATCAATGAGACCTTGGCACGTACCATCAATACCTCTACCTCTACATTGCTCGTGTTGCTTTGCATCTTCATCCTCGGTGGTGACAGCATCCGCAGCTTCGCATTCGCAATGATTCTCGGTGTCGTATTCGGTACCTTGTCATCTATCTTCATTGCATCTCCAATGGCTTACATCGTGCTTGGTCGCAAGATTAAGAACGAGGCTGCCGAGGAAGTTGCTGTAGCTGAGGTGAAGTAATATAAATGAAATATTTCTATTCTATGTATTCTTTCTTTATCCGATGAATGTCGGATGGAGAAAGAATATAATAGATGGAAAAGGTATAAAGAAATAAAGGTCGCATCCTATCAGATAGGAGCGACCTTTTATTGTTTCATCATCTAAATGATGGCGATATTAGCGTGGTCCCACCGAGAATCGAACTCGGAT
>DKCU01000051.1:6092-14631 GCA_002451555.1 Candidatus Segatella albertsiae | reverse complement strand
TCATATTGTTGCGGATTTTAGGCTTAAATAATTTGGTGGTTCCAAATATCCAATGCAATGCGACTTAAACCACAACAAAGAATCAGCGAAACGGCATGAAATTGTTTCCGCATTCTTATCTTATTTATGTTCAGCAACGCTGAACTTACATTCAAAGTCTTTGAACGCACATTCTAAGTCACTGAACGTACAATCAAAGACTTTGAACGAAGAATTCCTAAGGGCATAAAAACTTTTTTATGTAGTGTTAACTATTTTAGTTTACCATTCTTTGTATTATTGTTAATACGAGTTGACTCAGTTGCTACTTATTTATATTTTACGTTGACTTAGTTCAATTTTGTCATACTTATAGTTGACTAACAAACTATCCACCGGGACCAAAATCCTTACAACATCATGGTATCCCACCATGACAAAAATGTAAATATCATAGATTTGTCCGACTTATCTTCTTCGTAAGGCTTCTGTGAGTGAAGAGAATCTCTTCCGAGCAATACCTACCAACGAAAAGAACTATCTTCCAGGACAAGCAGCCCCAAAAGATAGTTCTATTGAAAGTGACAATCAGGTTCAGGATTTTCAACTATGGAATCGTAATCTTAGAATGAAAAAATATCCCTACTTTCTTACAAAAAGTTTGAAACCCTTCACGCTTCCAGGTGCTCCTTGTTCGGCACGTGGTAGGTACTCGAAGGCTGACACAGTTACTTCCTTGCCCATATCGACAATGCAAAGATGAGGGAAGTTGGCTCCCTTCTCGGTCTGCCAGTAGGTACTCTCCTGGAGGTCAAACATCTTGTCGAGCGTCGAATTGCCCTTCTCGCTGTCAGCATAGTAAGCTACCCAGTTGTTGCGGTCGATGCGGTTGCCCTGGGCATCCTGGAGATATACCTCGGCGATGGCAATCTGAGAGTCACCACTCTGGCTGCTGTTGCACTCGATGGCGAAGTAGCGGCCGGTCACTGGCTTGTCGAGCTTCAAGGTCTGCCAACCATTACCAGCTTTCAACTCGCCCTTCAATACAGGAGTATCGGAATTCAAGTCCATGCGATGACCTGGCTCATTGTGCTTGTTGCTCTTCTCCAGGTTCAACTTGTCAAGTTCTGGATGGTCTTGGCAGAATGCAGTAGGAGCTACCGTAGAACCTATCTTTCCTGCCTCTCCCTTTGGACCAACAACATCGAGCACGACAACCTCGTTCTTGCCTTTCTTCAACCAGCAACCTGGCAAATACAAGGTCTGCTGTGGACCGATCTGCCAGAAGCGACCGAGGGCATGACCGTTGACATAAACCTGTCCCTTGCCGAAAGCCTCCATATTAATAAAGGTATCGCCCACCTTACTTATATTAAAGTAACCACGGTAGTAACCAGCCCTCGTCTGCAAGCCACGCATCTTGTTTTGTGGTGCATCCAATGCCTTGGCAGCTGTTGTATAGTCATCAGGAATTGTCTGATTGTTCCACTGCTTAGGGCTCAACGTGATATCGCACACCTCGTCGGATGTAGAGATGCTCACGTTGCCGATGATGCCTTTGTAGTCCTTGATGGCACGACCGAAGTTGATTCTGCCCATGCCTTCCACCACGATGGTCAGTTCACTGCCAGCGGCTGCGGCAGGAAGTTCCAGAGACTTCTCGTTCTTCACACGGTCTATCTTGCCTACATACTTGCCATTGAGATAAACCTGTGCGAAGTCGTGGAATTCGCCTGTCAAGGTTGCACCGGCCTTTACCTCAGGCAAGGTAGTGGTATAGACCATCGTACCCCAACCCATGTCCATATCCTCAAACGACAATGGCTTGCTGCTCTCCTTCTCGTCAGCGATGCCATTGCTCAGTGGCTTATATTCCGTCAGCTTGAACTCAGGCACACTGATGAGTGGCATCGGAGCCTTAGGCACAGCTGGCAACTTCTTACCGCCAGTGTATTTAGCCATCATCTTCTGAAGCTCGTAATATTTAGGCGTAGCAAGTCCCCATTCATTGATAGGAGCATCATAGTCGTAGCTTGTCACGTCTGGTTGGAAACCTGGGGAGTTGGCACCAGCCCAATGTCCGAAACTTGTACCACCGTGAGTCATGTAGAGCGAGAAACTGATACCCTTGCTGAGCATCTCATCCATTCCCTCCACCATATCCTTTGCAGGTCGGGTCTCATGACGAGCACCCCATTTGTCAAACCAGCCGCTCCAGAACTCGGAACACATCTTTGGCGCATTCGGACGTACTTCGCCAAGACGCTTAAACTGGTTGTCGATATTGGCACCGGTACCGAAGTTCATCGTCCACGTGAGGTCATCGAGACCATTATTGAGGAAGTTGGAAGACCAGTCGCACTGGAAGAGACTCACCTTGTCGAAGCCGCTCTTCTTCACGATGTCACGGATGGCACTCACGTATGGCTTGTCCTTGCCATAAGAACCATACTCGTTCTCGACCTGCACCATGATGATAGGACCTCCGTTCTGAATGGTCAATGGAGCAAGTTGCTTGCCTACCTCCTTCTCGAATATCTCGACACGTTGCATGAAGTAAGGATCCTGCTCACGCAGACGGATGTCCTTCTTCTTCAAGAGCCACCAAGGCAGACCGCCCATCTCCCACTCGGCACATACGTATGGTCCAGGACGCACGATGACATACATACCATTCTTCTGGCAGAGACGGCAGAAGGCTGCCACATCGTTGTTGCCCGAAAAATCAAACTTGCCCTCTTGCTGCTCATGGATATTCCAAAATACATAGAGGCAAACGGTATTCATGCCGAGAGCCTTGCACATCTTGATGCGATGCTCCCAGTAGGCGCGAGGGATGCGAGGGTAATGCAACTCGGCGGCCTTCACTACGAAAGGCTTGCCATTCAGGAGAAATGTCTTGTCGCCAGTCGTAAACGTCCCTCCCTTTGATGCAGCCATCAATTCGGATGGGGAAAGCATTAGCAAGGAAGCCAATGCCAATGACTGAATAGTTCTAGATAATTTCATTGTATTTTTTAAGTTATTATTCCTTGTATTTTTAAGTCATTATTCGCTGATGATAGTTGTTTCTTCAGGAAATGTTTATTATCGTTTGCAAATTTACGAAAAAATCCCCTTTATTATTGCATATAAATCAATAAATAAAGGGGACAAATTGATATTTTTACCGTTTTTTGAACGATTTTCGGATTATTTCTGCACAAAAGTAGTGATGCTGCGAGGAACTAGTTGGGTATTTCCATCGCATATTCCTACAGGAGCCAAACTTTCTGATGAAATATCGCTTGTACGATACATCTGCCATTTGACACTTGATTCTCCATGCGCATCAACATCGGCTTCACCATTCAAGCGAAAACACACAGGCTTCATGTCCTCCGAATAGTTGATTGCCACAATCACCCACTTTCCATCCTTGTTTCGGTAAGCAGAACACATGACACCCTTCGGATCATTATACCCTTCTTCAATATTCTTGCCATCCGCAGAAGTGGTAGCGATGTCATATCTCACAGCCCCTGGACGAATAAAACGAGAATAATTGCCTATTGCCCACATCAACTTGGAATCGACAGCCCAGCCGCTCTTCCAGCCATCACGGCTATAGATACGAATCAGTCCGTCACGATAGTCACCACCAGCGGCACGCCACCAACTCCAACTCTCGGCATTGGCATACACCAAGTCATGATGGATGACGCGAGCCACATAGAGAGCCGTCTTCATCGAAAAGTCATAAGGCGAACCACCACCGATTTCCTCGTCATTGCTCATGATGCAGATCTCTGTCTGCCAGAACTTAATGCCTTGTTGCTTGCAAGCCTCACGCATCTGCATACGGATATCTCTCATATAAGGTATTGGGGTATTCGTCCAATAGCTATGTCCACCTATCAATCTAGGCAATTGCTTCACATTGCCCAGATAAGTCTTGGTACTATCCTTGGTGAAGAACGCCTTGATTTCATTGCCACGTTGCCAGTCAGCGATATGAGTTCCTAGCATACAGCGATAGTCGCTCGACTCATTGATGAGAATCTCGGTGTTCAATTTATTCTTTACCAAAGCCTTGCTCACCTCCTTTGCCACATGGGCAAACTCACGATTGGTGGCAGGGCTACCTTCCTGTTTGGGTCCCAGCCAGTTCCAATGTCCATCAGGCTCATTGATAGGACTGACATAATCGAAATGAATGCCATCATGCTCCTCGATGCCTTTGAGCGAGGTGGCGATGAACTGTCCAAACTTGCCATAACAGTCATCCTTCAGGTTTATCGTGCCATCACGTCCTGTGTTGGTAGCAAGCCCATTCTTCGTATAATAGACAGGAGCCGAATTGCAGAATGCCAAGAAATAAGGTACCCCTCTTTGCTTGGCGAGCTTTAGAAAGTTGCGCTGCCCCGCCTGTTTGCTCCAGTCGTAAGTGCCGTCTGCATTGAGGAAACATTGGGTGCGAGTACCAGATTGTATCTGGGCAGCCTCTCCTTGCTCCTCACTTCCAGCACCAAGGTTGAATCGCCAGATAGACAAGCCAATGCCCTTAGGTTTGCCCTGTGCATCATTCTCGGTAGAAAATAGCCAATCGGCAATTTGCTCTTGCTGTACCTTAGGCCACATGCCCAAGAACTGCATACTCCACGCATCACTGGCACCAAAATGCTGGATTTGCTGCTGGGGCGACTGAGTAAGAATGGTATATCGAACCATATCCTTGTCGGTAGCCAAACCATAGGTACAGGAAACCAACATCATCGACAGAAGCCCCCACTTAGTAGTTTCATGAATAGTCATTATTTATCAAGTTTAAAAGTTTATTCTAATTTTATGATTAGGCAAGAGAGGTTGGGATTTATCAGCAGAGCATACACTCTAGTCGTTTTTTCTCTTCAGCGTAATGACTGTCATTTCAGGCCAAGCTCCCAATCTGAAAGGAAAAGAACCGCCCAAACCAGCCGATACACACAGCATCTGACTGCCCTGTCGATAGATGCCACCCCATTCTTTGAATGCCATACGAGCAGGTGTAAGCTTGCCTAACCGTATCTGTCCTGCATGAGTATGTCCCGACAAGGTCAGCTGAATTTTTGCTTTCAAGGCTTCCTTCCGCCAATGATGGGGGTCGTGGGTAAGCAATATCTTGAAAGGAACTGTTGCTACGACAAGACGTGAATCGCCGGTACGGCCCTTAGCACATTCATCTATTCCCTTCATAGCCTTCCTGAGATTGGCACGATTGGAAAAAGGAGGATTGCCAGCATTCTCCACGCCGATGATCTCGATGCTCGCCAAGCCATGGGAAATCGTAATATGTTCGTTCATCAGTTGTTTCCATCCCAACTGTTCCTGATAAGCGAAAAGTTTCTTGCGATTTCTCTTGAGCGCACCTATCGAATGGTTGTTGTCATACTCGCAATAATCATGGTTGCCCCATACGGAATAGATGCCATCGGGGGCATGGAGTTGCTTCAAAGTATCAAGATAGGGAATTACCTCGTCAGCTGAATTGTTGACCAAGTCGCCCGTGAATACCATCATCTCGGCATCCTCACCATTGGCGACATCTACTACTTTCTCCACGAAGTCTGTCCCCCTAGGAAAGGTTCCCAGGTGAAAATCACTGAAATGAAGAATCTTGTAACCATCAAAGTAAGGTGGCAGGTCGGGAGAAGAATAAGTCACTTGCTTCACCACTAGTTTTTTCCAACCATGGGTGAAACCGTACAAGAAACCAGACATGACTGCCAAGGCTGCAACCAATGCTGCCCACCATGGCAAAAGGAAATCGGTGAGAATGAAGACGACCTTCGGAAACACTGAGAAAATCACCATTGTAAAGAGCACTCTCACTGATGCCTTATGATATTTGCCAAGTTGCAACCCAAACTCTGCCAAAAGAAGCAGGAAGGTAGGAATCCACCAAACGAGGCGCAAAGGCAAGCACCACTCGCCCACTCCCAAATGCCACAACCAGGCATCGGGAATGAAAGCCATCCCCAAAGCCATCAGAATATATAATGTCGATCTTAATACCTTTTTCATCTACAATAATCTTTGTGTGTGCAAAGGTACTGTATTTTTCAGACACTACAAAATAAATCATAAAAAATCCCTGTTATCATTTTTACAGACAACAGGGATTCTTTATTTGAAATCAAACAAAAGTTCTTACAACTCTTATTTGTTTATTCTATCTTACACATTCAATGTTTATTTTACACATTCACTGCATATTTTACGCATTCGCTGCCACTGAAATCCAATCGAAGACGAATGAGCAAACACCAAAAGCTACGATGCCTACGGTGCAGATAGCCAATGCCAACTTGGTAGAGCATGCGCTCTGGAAGGTAGGCAATGGGGTGTCGTTGTGCTTGATAAACATAGCCTTCACGATGAGCAAGTAGTAGTACAAGCTGATAACCGTGTTGACCAACGCGATGAATACCACGCCGTATGCCCAAGCGCCCATCGTGGTGTGGATGTCGTGTGTACCAACGGCAGCCATGAACACGAAGAACTTAGAGAACATACCTGCGAATGGAGGAATACCACCCAGAGAGAACAATGCCAAGGTCATCAAGAAAGCCAAACGTGGATTTGTCTTGTAAAGACCATTGTAGCTGTCCATCTGTACAGTACCATTGTTATGCTCCTCTACTGCTGAGATGATGGTGAACACGCTCATATTGGCTACCACGTAGATAAGCACGTAGTATGTCAAGGCGGTCACGCTCATCGCAGAGTTACCTACCACTGCCAACATGATGTAGCCTGCCTGAGAGATAGAAGAGAATGCCATGAAACGCTTCAAGTCGCTCTGACGGATGGCGAAAAGGTTGGCGATAGTGATAGAGAGTACGATGACGATGTAAAGCAATACGGTCCAGTACTCTACCATTGGCGCAAACACCTTCATCAAGATAGCGCAGAGGGTAAATGCAGCAGCACCCTTAGATACCACTGAGAGGTAACCTGTCACGGTAGTTGGCGCACCCTGGTAAGAATCGGCTGTCCAGAAGTGGAATGGAACCAAGGAAATCTTGAAGCCCAAGCCACTGAAGAAGAACACCATACCAGCGATGGTCAATGGAGACGCTGTGATAGAGGTTGCGATGTCGTTGAAATACAGAGTACCTGTAGCTGCATAGAGCAAAGAGATACCGTAGATCATCACGCCACTAGAGAAAGTAGCGGTGAGGATGAACTTGGCACCTGCCTCTGCTGAGTTGTGGCGATACTTGTCGAAAGCCACCAAGCAAGCCATTGGCACGGAAGCCATCTCAAGACCGAGAAAGAACAAGAGGAAGTGGTTGGCACTAACCATCATGTTCATACCGAGCAAGGTAGAGATGGTGAGCATATAGAACTCACCCTCCTTGAACGAGGTGTCCTCGCGGCTCAACCACTCCTTGGCCTGAATGAGCACGATAAGCGTACCCAAAGCCAAGACGGTCTTCAATACACCAGCGGCAGGACTGGTGGCATACATGCCACCGAATGCCTCGGCCGACTCTGTAGGACAGATGTTGATGGCGATGTGAGCCACCATCAAGAGACATACCAGAGGATTGAACCACTTACGGTCTGCACTCTTGGAGCTGCAGAAGTCAGCTATGAAAGTGATAAGCAGGACTGCCATCAAGGTAGCCTCTGGAATCATATTTAAAAATTGACTGTAATCCATTTCTTCTGATATTTATTACATATTAATTACACTAAAGATAGGACCTACGGCATCCATGATGATGTCCTCTGCCCAGAGTGGGAACATACCGAGACCAGCAACACAGAAAATCAAGCCTGCTACGGCGATACGCTCGTCCCATGTGGCATCGTGAAGCTTCTCCAACTTTGGATTTGGAACCTTCTGATACAAAATCTTACCCACGCAACGCAAGATATATACCGCTGTGATAACGATTGAGGTACATGCGATGATGGTACATACACGGTGGAACATATCTGCGTTCTGGAACGCACCTACGAAGATGGTCATCTCGGCTACGAAACCTGAGAAGCCTGGCAAACCGAGGTTGGCGAGACCTGCCACTGCATAACCTACTGAGAGGAATGGGATAATCTTCATCAATCCACCCAAGTAGCGTACGTCACGAGTACCTGCCTGGTGATAGATCATACCGATAACGGCGAAGAAGAGGGCAGTCATCAAACCATGAGACAACATCTGGAGGATAGCACCTGTAGCTGCTGTCTGGGTCATCATACAGAGGGCGAAGAGCACCATACCACAGTGAGACACTGATGAGTAAGCGTTGATGTACTTCAAGTCGGTCTGTACACAAGCTGACAAAGCACCATATACGATAGAGATAGTGGTCAATACCAAGAACACCTTGATCCAGAATCCGTGGGTTGCGGCTGGCAAGAGGAACATGGCGATACGGAAGCAACCGTAGCCACCGAGCTTCATCAATACACCGGCGTGCAACATAGACACGGCTGTTGGCGCACTTGCGTGACCATCAGGAGACCATGTGTGGAATGGGAACAAAGCGCCGAGGATACCAAATCCGATGAAGAGCAATGGGAAGAACAC
>DKCU01000051.1:3425-5986 GCA_002451555.1 Candidatus Segatella albertsiae | reverse complement strand
GTCTGGGCGCCACTGTAGAAGTAGATACCCAAGATACCAATAATCAAGAGGGCTGAACCACCCATCAACATCAAGGTAAGCTTCATGGCTGAATACTCCTTCGCACCACTACCCCATACACCAATCAAGAGGTACATAGGGATGAGGGCTACCTCGTAGAACATGAACATGGTAAACATATCCACTGAGATGAAGAAGCCATATACACCGATGCTCAAGAGGGTGAACCAGAGGAAGTACTCCTTCTTCATTGGCTCCATCTGCCAAGAGGCGAATGTACCTGTGAACACAATGATGGAAGTCAAGAGCAACATCACTACAGAGATACCATCTACGCCGAGGCTGTAGTTGATGTGCAATGGCTCAAACCAAGGCACGCTGTAGGTGAAGAGCATAGGATATTGGTCGGCTGGCATTGTCTCACGAGCGTCGAGAAATGCAAACACCAAATAGACGGAGAGGGCTACCAAGACGGTGGCACCTGCTACCATCACACCACGTACCTGCTTGTCGTTGCGGCTCAACCAGAGACCGAGCAGCATCAGGAGTGGTACTATGACGAATATACTTAAATTCATTTCTTTTCTATTTACTTAATTGTGAGACATTAATTAGAGGATAGCGAGCAAGCAGAGAGTCAATGCCACGGTACCTGTGAGGAACCAGATAGCATAGCTGCGTACGTCGCCGCTCTGCCATGGACGGATAGTCTCGCCTGCCTCCTGTGTGCCCCAAGCCATGAAGTTGAAGGTGCCATCGATGACACGACGGTCGAACCATGCGATTGGCTTTGAGAAGCAACCGAACACAATCTTGTGGGTGAAGAACTGCCATGCGTCGTCGATGTAGAAACGATTCAAGGCTGCCTTGTGCAACTTAGGCATCTTCTTAGCCAAAGCGTCGGCAAGAGGAGTCTTCTTAGGAGCGTACATGTAGGTAGCCAAACCGATACCGATGAGAGCCACGATAACTGATGTTGTTGCCACGCTCATGTCGATATGGATGTCGTAACTCTGACCTGTGGCAGATACGAAGTGTCCGAATGGAATCAAACCGCATACTACAGAAATGGCTGCGAGGAATACCAATGGACCCCACATCACGAATGGAACCTCCTGTGGCTTGCGACGATGCTCTGGATCGAGCTCGTAGTAGCTCTGTCCCCAGAAGATTACGTAGTAGAGACGGAACATATAGAAGGCTGTCATACCAGCAACTACAGTCATGAACCAACCCATGAATGGTGAGAACTGGAAGCAAGCTGAGATAATCTCATCCTTTGACCAGAATCCAGCGAATGGAGGAATACCTGCAATCGCCAAGCAACCAATCAAGAAGCAGATGTTGGTGATAGGCATATACTTGTGCAAGCCGCCCATGTAGTCCTTGAAGTTGCTGCCGATGATGACGATGATAGCACCAGAGCAGAGGAACAACAAAGCCTTGAACATAGCGTGGGTGAACAAGTGGAAGATACCTGCCATATAACCCAAGCCACCGTGGTGGTTGTCCATGGCGAAGCATACGCCGAGGGCTACGAGCATGTAGGCAATCTGTGAGATGGTAGAGAATGCCAAACCACGCTTGATGTCGCGCTGGCAACATGCAACGGCTGCTGCATAGAATGCAGTGAAGGCTGCAATGTAAGCCACGTAGTGCAAGGTGTTAGGAGCGTACTCCACCCAGATTGGGAAGAGGCTTGCTACCTGATATACACCGGCAACGACCATGGTAGCCGCGTGGATCAATGCTGAAACAGGTGTTGGACCCTCCATGGCATCTGGCAACCAGATGTGCAATGGGAACATCGCACTCTTACCGGCACCACCGATGAACATAAGGAACAAGGCTGTTGGCATCACCCATGCTGCACCTGCCAATGCACTGTGAAGCTCTGGCTGAGCGTTCAAGTCGTAGTTGAAGGTTCCTACATAGAAGCTGTAGAACAAGATACCAATCAAGAAGAAGAGGTCGGCGAAACGAGTCACGATGAACGCCTTCTTGCTGGCATGCACGGCAGCGTGCTTTGGATAGTAGAAACCAATGAGCAAGTAAGAGCAGACACCTACCAACTCCCAGAACAAGTACATCTGGAAGATGTTGGTAGCTACTACCAAGCCCAACATACTCATGGTGAAGAGGCTCAAGTAAGCGTAGAAACGCTGCATACCCTTCTCGTATTCCTCAACCTTGTAGTTCTCGTCACGCTCTGCCATGTAGCCGAACGAATAGATGTGAACCATGAAGCTGACGGTGGTAATCACGATGAGCATCAATACGGAAATTGGTGTCAATCGGAAACCAATGTTGAAGGTGAGCAACTCTGTAAACTTCAACCATGTGAAATTAAATACGGTAACAGTTGGGTACAAGCCTGTAGAGGCATCGCGACCAACGGCGAAGAAGTACTCGTATGCTGTGTAAAGCGACATAGCGAATACGCAACCCATCAATACGGTACCGATGAAGGCTGCTACCGGTCTTTTCATCTTCATACCCGCAAGTCCCAGAACCAGGAAGCTCAGGAATGGGAGAAGAAGTATCAAAAATGCATAACTGTA
>DKCU01000051.1:0-3245 GCA_002451555.1 Candidatus Segatella albertsiae | reverse complement strand
CCTTCCAACTGTCCTGGGAAGAGGATGCGGTTGAACACAGCGAAGTTGAGGTCGGCTGCATTCAATACAAGCTCGATGGAGATGAGCATGGCCACGAGGTTTCTACGGGTGCAGAAGCCATACACGCCGATGAAGAACAAGAGTGCTGAGAGCACGAAGAAACATTGTACTGGAATCATTTCTTATCCTCCTTTCTTGCGATTAAGATACCACCGATGATACATGCCAACAAGAATACGGAGATAAACTCGAATGGCAATACATAGCCATACTTGTCAGCACCTACCAGTGCAGAACCTACCTGGTCCATTGGCACCTCGGTGTCGGCTACAGATGCAGCCATGTCGATGAAATGGTTCTTGAGAACGATCACTGCCAAGGTTACGAAACCTACGAGGCAGACGAGGGCACGGCCGATGACCTTACTACTCTTCACGTGCTCCAAAAGTCCCTGAAGTGTGCGCTTGCTAACGAGCTGGATGGCAAACACATAGAGCATGGTGATACCACCTGCATACACAGAGATCTGAGCGGCACCCAGATAAGTGTAGTCGAGCAGGAAGAACATGCCAGCTACGCCAAAGAGCACGAACAACAAGAATGTTGCCGCACGCATGATGCGCTTGGTGAACACGCACATCAAAGCTGAGCCAAGGATGACTACAGCCAAGATGACGAACATAAATAAATTTGCTGTTATCATTTTCAGATAGTCCTCCTATTACTTAGTCTTGGTGTTAAACTTACCGATTTCCAATGGAGCGCCACCGTCGATGAGGTTTGGAAGGCTGCCGCCCTTATATACCTCCTTGTCGAGGTGCATCACCAACTTGTTGCGGTCAAAGACTGCGTTCTCGAAATCGTTGACAAACTTGATTGCACCGAAGTTACATGCGTTCACGCAGAGCTCGCAGAACATGCAGTCGCCGAGGTCGTACTGATAATCGACCAAGCGACGCTTCTTCTTTCCGGTCTCCTCATCAACCACCATCTCAGTCTGAATTTTGATGGTGTCGTTAGGGCATGACTTCTCGCACAATGTACAGCCCACGCACTTGTAAGCCTCGTTCTCATCTCGAACGAAGACCAAGCGGCCACGGAATCGTGGTGACACGTGGAGTGTAGTCTTGCGGTTCTCAGGATATTGCTCTGTGCTCTTTGGTGTGAAGTACTCCTTCATGGTAGTCTTCATACCGATGGCGAGGGTCTTCAGACCCGCTGCAATACCGCCGAAATATGAATTGTTAGACATACTTTTTTGTTTTGTTTATTTGTTAAGAAATAATAGAAGTATCAAGAAGAAAAACTATTGTCTTAACTCCTTTAACTCCTTAACTCCTTTAACTCCTTAATAAATTTATCCGTGGAATCCGAATGCTACGCATACGGTCATCATGATCAAGATAACCAATGACAATGGCATCAAGTACTTCCACTCCAATTTCAAGATCTGATCGATACGGAGACGTGGGAATGTCCAACGTACCCACATCAAGAGCCATACCACGGCAAAGGTCTTGCCGAAGAACCAGATGAAGCCTGGGATGAGGTTCATCAAGTTGTCGAAGCCCTCAATACCAATGTTCAATGGAGCCCAACCACCGAGGAATACGGTAGAAGCGATACCAGAGATAACGAAGAGGTTGAGGTACTCAGCCAAGTAGTAGAAACCGAAACCCATACCTGAATACTCGGTGTGGTAACCTGCGGTCAACTCACTCTCGGCCTCAGCCAAGTCGAAAGGACCACGGTTTGCCTCGGCGTTACCTGCTACGAGGAATACCAAGAATGCCAAGATAGCTGGCACGTGACCCTTGATAATCAACCAATTCCAAGCACCAGTCTGTGCCTCCACGATACCGCTCACCTGCATGGTGCCTGTGAGAACTACTGCAGAAATCAAGCAAAGACCGAGTGACATCTCGTAAGAAATCATCTGTACGGCACCACGCATGGCAGATACCACAGAGTACTTGTTGTTGGATGCCCAACCAGCGAGGAATACACCGAGCACGCCGATTGAAGAAACGGCTGTGATGAGGAATACACCCACGTTGAAGTCGAGGATATGCGCACCCTTGTTCCAAGGAAGGAACGAGAAGGTACCCACAGAGGCAATGATCACGAGGAAAGGGGCCATATAGTAGAGCAACTTGTCGGCTCTATCCACAGCGAAGATTTCCTTGATCAACATCTTAAGCACGTCGGCGAACACCTGGAAGATACCCCAAGGACCTACACGCATAGGGCCAAGACGGCACTGGAAGTAGGCACACACCTTACGCTCCATAAAGATAAGTACGATGGCGATCAAAGCGTAAGCAGTCAAGATGCAAACACCGACGAGCACGCACTCTATCAAAATCGACAGGAAGTCACCCAAGCCCAATGTCTGGCGAAGGAGATTGTCGATAAATGTTGTTACTATACTGAAATCAAACATTTCTTATGTTATTGAGAATGTTTATACCTTATTATATATATTAACGGTCGATGTCTGGGATGACGAAGTCGATGGCAGCACCCGTTGTGATGAGGTCGGCAATCTTCTGACCGCGAAGCATTGGGTCGAGCGCACCTGTCAATGACAAGCCCATCGGACGCATCTTCATACGGTAAGGACTCTTGTCGCCCTTGGAGTCGAGATAGACACCAAACTCACCGCTGGCTCCCTCTACAGAGAAGTACCACTGTCCCTCTGGAACCTTGATGATAGGCTTCTGCTTGATGTAGAAGTCACCGGCAGGGATGTTGTCGATGAGTTGCTCGATGATGTCGAGGCTCTGGTACAACTCCTGGATGTGGACGTAGTAACGATCCATACTGTCGCAACCTGTCAAGGTGATTTCCTTCCAGTTGACCTTATCATACATATCGTATGGATGACGCTTACGAGTATCGTTCTTCCAACCTGACGCACGACCGGCAGGACCTGTCACGGCGTAGTTGATACAATCCTCCAAGTTCATCGGACCTACGCCTTCCAGACGGTTGTGAGTAATCACGTTGTCGCCGAATACGTCGAGGTACTCCTGAATCATTGGACGGAGATACTTGCAGAGAGTCTTCACGTTCTGTACGAAGTTAGGGTCGATGTCAGCCTGACAACCACCGATGCGGTAGTAGTTCTGAATCAAGCGACCACCTGTGGTCTCCTCCATCACGTTCAATACGTGCTCACGGTCACGCATACAGTAGAGGAATGCTGTCAAGGCACCCAAGTCCTGTGCGGTACAACCGAGGTA
>DKCU01000128.1:13904-92305 GCA_002451555.1 Candidatus Segatella albertsiae | reverse complement strand
CCTTTTTACTTTTTTACCTTTCCCAGGATTATTCCATATCAAGATTGCGAGGAGACGTAGGCTGTTCGTCGCTCTCGTCTGCCTCGTACATATTGATCATCTTGAGCGTTGCCTTGATAGCAGCCTCTGTCTGGTCGGCATCCAAGCCTCTGGTTCTCCAAATGCGATCGCCCTCGCGCCAGGTGATGACAGTCTGTACAAGTGCATCAGTACGTCCGCCAGGCGGAATGCTAACTTGGTAATTGTCGAGCTTAGGGAAAGTACGTCCCAATTTCACCTTATATATATTACGTAAGGCTTTCACGAAGGCATCATACTGGCCATCACCCGTGCTCTGGTCTTCATATTCCTTGCCGTCTATCTCCACCTTGACGCTTGCGATAGGCTTCAGACCATAGGAAGTGGAAACCATATAACTTACGAGTTTCACCTTGTCCTCAGGAGCGCCGTGTTTCAGCACATCGCTCACAATATAAGGGAGGTCGTCCTGTGTAACCAATTCCTTGCGGTCGCCTAGTTCCGTGATACGCTTGGTGACAGCCTTGGTTTGCTCAGGAGTCAGCTCCAATCCAAGCTCGTTCAAGTTTTGGATGATATTCGCCTTACCCGAGTTCTTACCCAGCGCATACTCACGATGACGTCCGAAGCGCTCAGGCATCAAGTCGTTGCAATAGAGCTTATCCTTGTTGTCACCATCGGCATGCACACCAGCCACCTGCGTAAAGACGTTCTCGCCCACCACAGGGGTGTTAGGAGCCACGGCAATGCCGCTATACCCCTCGACCAGCCGGGAGATTTCGTTCAAACGGTCTTCCTTGATATTGGTCTTGGCATGGAACATATCCTTCAGGATAACCTGTACACTAGCGAGAGGCGCATTACCACATCGCTCACCAAGACCATTGACAGTGACATGGAGTCCCTTGGCACCACTCAAAACGGCAGCCAAGGAATTGCTTACTGCCAAGTCGTAGTCGTTGTGGGCATGGAAGTCGAAATGGGAGTTTGGATAGCGGCGCACCATCAGGCGCATATACTCCACACATTCCAAGGGATTCAAGATACCCAAAGTATCGGGCAAGAGGAATCGCTTGATAGGCAACTTCACCAACTCGTCCATCATCATGAAGAGATAGTCTCGGCTATCACGCATACCGCTCGACCAATCCTCCAAGTAGAGGTTCACTGTAAATCCCTTTCCCAAGGCGTAGTCGATGGTCTGCTTGATATGAGCGAGATGTTCCTCGGGCGACATCTTGAGCTGTTGGGTACAGTGCTTGTAACTACCCTTCGCCAACAGGTTGATGACGTGACCGCCGCACTCGGCAATCCAATCCACGCTCTTGTTGTTATCCACGAACCCCAATACCTCAACGGAATCTAGCTTACCAATAGTCTTAGCATAACGGCAAATTCGAGCGACAGCATCCTTTTCACCTTCCGAAACTCGTGCCGAAGCCACCTCAATGCGATCAACATTGATGTCGTGGAGAAGCATCCTTGCTATCATCAATTTCTCGTGAGGCAGAAAACTGACGCCATTGGTCTGCTCGCCGTCGCGCAGCGTACAGTCCATGATCTCAATCTCCCTGATACGAGAATTTTCTCTCTTTGCGTTAACGTTCATATTCATTACTTATTCTTTGCTTCCCAAGCCTCTACCTTGTCACGGTTCTGGACGAGGAAGTCAACATCGTCCAATCCGTTCTCCAAGCAGTGCTTCTTGTAGCCATTGATTTCGAAGTGCTCGCTCTTGCCTGTGGCGAGGTTGGTGACAGTCTGGTTTGGAAGATCGACCTTCACCTGAGTCTTGTGGTCCTTGTCGATGCTCTCGAAAAGTTCCTTCAAGAAAGGCTCGCTCACTACCACTGGCAACACGAGGTTGTTCAGCTCATTGTTCTTATGGATATCAGCGAAGAAAGAGCTGATGACCACACGGAAACCTGCACCAGCGATAGCCCAGGCAGCGTGCTCACGAGAAGAACCAGAACCGAAGTTCTTGCCTGCCACGAGGATGACACCACTGTAAGAAGGGTCGTTCATCACGAAGTCTGGCTTTGGTGTACCGTCGGCATTGTAACGCCAGTCACGGAAAAGGTTGTCGCCCATACCCTCTTTGTCGATAGCCTTGAGGAAACGAGCTGGAATTATCTGGTCTGTATCTACATTCTCCAATGGAAGAGGAATGCAGCTTGATGTGATTACATTGAATTTCTGTTTCATCTGATCTTATCATTTAACAGTTAACACTATTTACATAAACTCTCTTGGGTCGGTAATCTTACCCGTGATAGCGGCAGCAGCTGCTACGTATGGGCTGGCAAGGATAGTACGAGAACCTGGTCCCTGACGACCCTCGAAGTTACGGTTGGATGTACTTACTGAATACTTGCCCGCAGGAATCTTATCATCGTTCATTGCCAAGCAAGCAGAGCATCCTGGTTGACGAATCTCAAAGCCGGCAGCCTCAACAATCTTGTCGATTCCCTCTTCACGTATTTGTTTATCAACCAGCCAAGAACCTGGTACAAGCCAAGCAGTTACGCCGTCAGCTTTCTTCTTTCCTTTAACGATGGAAGCAAAGGCGCGGAAGTCTTCGATACGGCCATTGGTACAAGCACCGAGGAATACGTAGTCGATAGGATGACCCTCCAACTTCTCTCCAGGCTGGAAGCCCATGTAGTTGAGGCTCTTCTTGAAACCAGCCTGCTCTTCCTCTGGAATCTGGTCGAGAGTTGGGATGCTCTCGGTGATACCGATACCCATACCTGGGTTGGTTCCGTATGTGATACGTGGTTCGATGTCCTTGGCGTCGAATGTCAACTCCTTGTCAAACACAGCGTCATCACCGCTCTTCAGAGTCTTCCAGTAGGCAACTGCCTTATCCCAGTCCTCACCCTTAGGAGCATACTCACGACCCTTGATGTACTCGAATGTAGTCTCATCAGGAGCCACAAAACCACCACGGGCACCCATCTCGATAGAGAGGTTGCAGAGTGTCAGACGACCTTCCATTGACATATCTTTCACTACGTCGCCGCTGTACTCTACGAAATAACCTGTAGCACCAGAAGTAGTCAACTGGCTCATCAAGTAGAGAGCCACATCCTTGGCAGTAACACCCTTGCCGAGTTTGCCATTGATGCTGATGCGCATAGACTTAGGCTTGCTCTGGAGAATACATTGTGAAGCCATCACCATCTCCACCTCAGAAGTACCGATACCAAAGGCTACGGCACCCATCGCACCGTGGGTAGAAGTGTGAGAGTCACCACAGACGATGGTCATACCTGGAAGAGAAAGACCTTTCTCAGGACCGACAACGTGGATGATACCATTATCCTTGGTGTTCATGGCAAAATGGGTAACGCCAAAGTCAGCGGTATTCTTTGCCAAGGTATCCACCTGCTTCTTAGAGATAGGGTCCTCGATAGGTTTGTCCTGATCGTGGGTAGGCGTATTGTGGTCAGGCATACAGAAAATCTGGTCTGGGCGGAACATCTTCAATCCGCGAGCACGCATACCAGCGAAAGCCTGAGGTGATGTAACTTCATGACAGTAAAGACGGTCGATGTAAAGTTGTGTAGGACCGTCTGGAACAATCTGGACAACATGTTTGTCCCAAATCTTGTCGAATAATGTATTCATTATGTTATTGTTTAATGTTTATTGTTTAATGTTTTCTTAACAAGTTAAAACAAGAGAAACCCTATCTAATCTTAAACTTGTTGATACAGTCGATGTAAGCCTCTACGGAAGCAGTGACGATGTCGGTATCTGCGCCGAAGCCATAATATACATGACCGTCGTATTCCACCTGCATGTGAACCTTGCCGACATCATCAGAGCCCTTGTCGATGGCCTGGATGGTGAACTCCTTGAGGTTCATCTCCTTGGTGATAATCTTCTTGAGGGCACGGATGGCAGCATCCACAGGACCATTGCCAGAAGAAGCCGCCTCGAATTTCTGGCCAGCGATGTCGAGACCGATGCTAGCCACGCTCTTCACGCCCTTGCCAGTTGTAACCTGGAGATAATCGAGTGCTACGCCATGGTGCTCGGCAGAATCAGCTCCCGCAAGCATCAAAACATCCTCGTCTGTCACCTCCTTCTTCTTGTCAGCAAGTTGGAGGAACTTCTTGTAGATCTTGTCAAGCTTAGCCTCGTCGTCAATGTTGACTCCATTGACATGGAGACGATACTTCAAGGCAGCACGACCCGAACGAGCGGTCAATACGATGGCATTGTCATCCAAGCCCACGTCCTTAGGGTCCATAATCTCATAAGTCTGCACATTCTTCAGCACGCCATCCTGATGGATACCAGAAGAGTGAGCGAAAGCATTACGACCCACAATCGCCTTGTTTGGCTGAACAGGCATGTTCATCAAGCTGCTCACCATACGTGATGTAGGCACGATCTTAGTCGTATTGATGTTGGTATCAATATTGATGCCCTTGTGGCACTTCAAAATCATGGCAATCTCTTCGAGTGAGGTGTTACCCGCACGCTCACCGATACCATTGATGGTAACCTCCACCTGGCGAGCGCCATTCAGCACGCCCTGCAAGGTGTTGGCGGTAGCCATACCCAAGTCGTTGTGACAGTGGGTGGAAAGACGAGCATTCTCGATGCCATCCACGTGCTCCATCAGGTACTTGATCTTGGCGCCATACTCATCAGGCAAGCAATAGCCCGTCGTATCAGGGATGTTGACCACCGTGGCACCAGCCTTGATGACAGCCTCAACGACACGAGCCAAGTACTCATTGTCCGTACGGCCAGCGTCCTCAGCATAGAACTCTACATCCTCCACGTACTTCTTGGCATACTTCACGGCAGCCACAGCACGCTCGATGATCTCCTCACGAGTAGAGTTGAACTTATATTTAATGTGGCTATCGCTCGTACCAATACCCGTATGGATTCTCTTGTGTTTTGCATATTGCAAAGCCTCGGCGGCACAGTCAATATCCTTCTCCACCGCACGTGTCAGCGCACAGATGGTAGGCCAAGTCACGGCCTTGGAAATTTCCACCACAGAGTTAAAGTCACCAGGACTAGAGATAGGGAAACCAGCTTCGATGACATCCACGCCCAACTGCTCCAGTTGCTTGGCCACTTGAATCTTCTCAACAGTGTTCAACTGACATCCTGGAACCTGTTCGCCATCACGAAGGGTTGTGTCGAAAATAAATAATCTGTCACTCATATCTATTAATTATATTATTGTTCATTACTTAAAGCAAATGACATTTTTAATAAAAAAGCCTTTCACACTCCTATACGGAAGTGGAAAGGCTTATATTATCATAATCCATGAACTATACACACACCTTATCACTTCCGCCTACTTGCTGTAGTCGAATTCGAATGATAATGCTTAGTATGTTCAATGTATCAACTGTCATATTCCTTACTTATTTGTGATTCGATTGCAAAGGTAATGCTTTTCCCCGACATAAACAAACAATTTATAACTTTTTTAATATAAAAGCTAACAATTTTGTATATCCAAGGGAGATTTTTACTCAAATCCGTAAGTCTTGTGCATTTTTAGAACGGCAAAGGTCCATTAGATGCATCCATTGGAGGGGGCGGAGGCGGCAACTGACCGTCGCCATTGATGCGTGAACCAACGATCTCTCCCCCATCGCCCAAAGCAGCCTGTGCCGCAGCCACCTGTGGGTCTTGGAATCTCGTGAACTCTCCACGGAAGTTGAGCAAGACATCGCCCGTGGAACCCTTACGGTGCTTGGCAATGATAATCTGCGCCATACCGTGGAGGTCATTTCCTTTTTCGTCTTGATAAATATGATAGTACTCCGGACGGTGTACGAAGAGTACCATGTCGGCATCCTGCTCGATGGCACCGGACTCACGAAGGTCGCTCAACTGTGGTCGCTTTCCGTCCAAGCCCTCACGATTCTCCACGTTACGACTCAACTGAGACAATGCCAACACCGGAATATCCAACTCCTTGGCCAATCCCTTCAACGAACGAGAAATCGTAGAGACCTCCTCCTGACGGCTACCAAACTTCATTCCGTTGGCGTTCATCAACTGAAGGTAGTCGATCATGATCAACTTTACACCTTTCTCCCTGACCAGACGGCGAGCCTTGGTTCTCAGTTCAAAGACCGACAATCCAGGCGTATCATCCACATAGATAGGAGCCTCGGTCAACCTGCCAATTCGCTTATCCAACTTTTCCCAATCGGAAGGATCGAGCTGACCATTCAATATCTTATGTCCAGAAATCTCGCACACATTACTTATCAGACGATTGACCAACTGGACATTGTTCATCTCAAGAGAGAAGAAGCCGACAGGAACATTGTAATCGACAGCCACGTTCTTGGCGATACTGAGCGCAAAGGAAGTCTTACCCATGGCAGGACGACCAGCGATAATCACCAAGTCGGAAGCCTGCCAACCACTCGTCATCTCGTCCATGCCGCTATATCCCGTAGGAATACCCGTCAAGCCACCTTTGTTGCTGGCCGCACGCTGCAAGATATCCACGGCACTCTTGACCACAGGAGCCACCTGTGTATAGTCCTGCTTCATGTTGTTCTGCGACAAGGTGAAAAGCTCACCCTCCGCTCGCTGCATCAGTTCATCGACATCCACGCTCTCGTCGTAAGCCTGGGTCTCGATGTCGCCAGCATAATGGATGAGTTGGCGAGCCATGTATTTCTGCGCCAAGATACGAGCGTGATACTCCACGTGTGCGGCAGAAGCCACCTGGGAAGATATGTCCATCAGGTACTCAGCGCCACCCACCTTGTCGATTTCGCCCATCTTGGTCAGCTCATCCACCAAAGTCATGATATCCACGGGGCGTTCGTCCATGTTCATGTTACGAATCGCCTCGTAAATCTTCTGATGGCGAGGCTCATAGAAAGTCTCGGGCTTCAAGATTTCCGACACCATGGAAAAAGCATCGGAATCCACCATCAGCGCGCCCAACACAACACGCTCCAACTCGACCGCTTGCGGCTGAACGTGCGCAAAGTTCGGGTCAATGGGCGCAGCGTTGCGCTTTCCATTATTCTTTCTATTATCTGGCATTTTTACTTCTCTTCTAATTTATTTCTGACGATATCAGCCATCAAATAAACGTCCTGTATCGTATAGTCGTATTTCTCAAAGACTTCAAGATCCTCTAAAAATCTACTGTACAAATCCTTACCATCTTCCGTGTCAAGTTTTGAATATCTTACAAAACACTTGATAGCGAAGTTATTATTTTGGCTCATCCAACAGCAAACACCTATATTATATATATCCTCCGGAGTTTGCTCCAGATTCAACTTTTTGTTCAATTCGCCCAGCTTGTGATAGAACTCACTGGCCTTCCAAAACTGCAAGTCCAAAAGATATCCCCATGACAACAAGCGCAAGACTTCTGGTTTGTCAGGGTACAGGTAGTAAAGCTCCTGCAAAATCTTCAAGCCTTCAGAAACCATGTCGGCCTTCAAGTAACAAGCAGCCAATTGCAACTTGACACTATCGGAAGGGTTCAACTTAAGAAGTTGCTTATAATATATAGCAGCCTCTTCATACAATTCCATCCCAGTCAAGCACCTTGCCAAAAGTTTCAGGATCCTTTCATCATTTGGTTTTAATTCCTCCAGCATCATGGCAATCGTGACTGCCTTTTCGTAATTTTTCGAGTAATTTACCAATGACAAGACCTTATAATATGCCTGCTCAACGGCACTATCTGTATCCAGTTGCATATCATGAACGCCAGAGAAGCAATCCAATCGCTGATAATCCTTTCTCTTCAAGAGGAAACGGGAAATTCTCAGTCTCATATCAAGAATTTCGTCCGAGGAGGCACAGATATCGTTTTCATACCAGAAACTCAAGAAATAACAAGGCGCTGTCTGGTCGTCTTGCTCAAAAGGATTGGTAAAAGGATCACTGAACGAAGACACTCGGAAGAAACGATACAAGTCCTGCAAATACATACGTCTTACGAAAGTTGCGTCATCGATACCATCCCTAAGAGGAGGAGTTCCCGCAAACAAGAAGTTCTCCTTCATCAAGGACTTGAGGGAAGGGGTAGAACTTACCGTCATCTCCATGCCGAAAGCGAAACTATACTTGTCGCTATCGCAGAATGGGCTGGAAGTCTCCAGGGTGTTCAAGAAAGTAAAGTCACCATCCAAGGTTTCTGCCACACGTGACAGGAGTGGATTCTTGGCATAAAATGGCATGAACCAATTGTAAAGGCTATGGAAAAAGCCGAAATTCTTCATGTGGGCGAAGCCACGGAAATAGATATCGCTACCGTCCTTCTCCATCTGGACCATGCGGAAGACACTCTGTTCCAACTTCTCGGCCTTTTCTTCCTCGATCTCAGGATGAATGATGTCCGACAACGAACTTTCCAACGGCTCATTATTCAATATACTCTTGATGGAGTTAGACTTCATGTTGGACAAAATGTCCTTATCCACCGTCATACCGTCTTTTTCCGCATCCATGGTGAATATGATCTGCTTCTGCAAGGCGACCAATTCTTTTCTCACTTCTTCAGAATCCAGCATATCAGAGACAATATCTTCTATTTCGTTTGCATAGAGGGGATCGTTGTAACATGAGGAAAATACCCAGCCTACCAAAGCACGTTGTTTCAAATCAACAGCAATGTCATCCATATTATAGACATCCCTGAGGAATTTGAACTTTTGGAGATCAAAAGTCAAGGAGCAAGCTAATGTAACAGCTGTGATGATCAATAACTTAGGCTTGATATCGATATTAGGATTTACAACCAGCTCATCAAAATAAGTTGTTGCCTTCTCATCCCACATCCAAGATACCAAGACGGCAGAAAAGGCGGTATTATAGGCATCAAGGTCAGAAGCCTTATCACACAGGAGTTCCTGGATTTCCAACAAGTTTACCTTACTTGCACGCTGCCTGGCTGCCTGCAAGACAGGACTCTCAGATACCGTTGCATCAAGCATGATATTCAAATAAGTCTTGATCATATACCAACGAATATCCAAATAAATACCCGTGCGCGAAGGGTCTTCCATGGAATTCGCATAACTGTCCAACAAGCGTTGGTAATCAGAACGTCTCGTATCCAACTCATCGAGCATGCCCGAATAAAGCGGATGTTTCTGTACGTATTTACGAACTACGGAAAAAAACTTGCAACCATTCATGTTGAGCAAGCAATCTTCCAATTCTTGTAGCATTTTCGTCAATTTTTCAAAATCATTTTCCATAAACTACTTAGAAGCTTTTATTAGATCTTTAGACCTAGGTGAAGAGGCATGATGAAATCTCATCTTTGGCAGCGCCTTGGATGTAGAGGCATCTATGCCACAATATTTTTTTAATAGACTTGAATAATAAGCACAGCCATTCTTGTTGATGCTATCCACTGCCATGTCGTAGGCCTTGAGGAACAAGTCCATCTGCTTTTTTCTAGCTGGCTCGCGAAGGGCTTTGCTCCTAAAAGCGAAGGCACCGAAGTTCAAATCCTTGTCACGACTGTCCATCAAGACGGGATTTTTCTCCATTCTCGCTTTCGTGGCTTGTGGCTCCGTCAAGAGCACGGCATCCATCTCATTGTTGAGCAGCATCTTCAAGCGGATGTTGACATCATTGATTTGCACACGATACACATCAAACTTCGGCTTGGCACTGTCAATGGCTAAATTCGCCAGATAATCTGTAGCGGAATAGCGGGTGATGGCTATCATCTTGTCCGATAATTGTTTCAATTCGGACACACGTGCCTTTCGATTGGTTATCAGTTGCCAATAGGTATTGGTAGCAATCGGGTAACTCAACTGCAAGCCTTTCTTTTCCAAATGCTTCGCACGTACCAAGTCGGTGATGCTTCCCTCTACCCTGCCACGCAACAAGGCCGTATCACAGTCCATCTGTGCCGTGAAGCACTTCAGATGGACAGACACACCCAATGTATCAAACAGCCTATCTTCGTGGGCGACAAAGAGCGGCAAACAGTCCAAGGTAGGCATGACACCCACCTTGAAGGAAGCCTTGTCCAAGCTATCAAGGCGAGTTTTCTCTGCCTTAGAAAGCCTCTTGCCCGACTTCTCCGAATGACTACATGCAGCCAAAACGAAGAGGACGGCACAAAAGAACAGCACTATCTGAGTTACTTTTTTCATATCATCTTTATTCTACGTAATTCTACGTATCTATTCTACGTACAACTATTATTTATTCTACGTACAATACCAGTCCCTTCAGATACTCGCCTTCCGGATGGTAAATATTGATAGGATGGTCGGCAGGCTGATGAAGTTGGTGCAATATTCTCACCTTTCTTCCTGCTTGCGCCGCTGCAGTAAAGACCGCATTTCGGAAATTGTCCTTGGTAACCACCTGCGAGCAACTGAATGTAAACAAGATACCGCCATGCTTAATGCGCTGCAAGCCTTTCACGTTCAAACGAGTATAACCCTTCAAGGCATTGCGCAAGGCAGCCCTGTGCTTGGCGAAAGCTGGTGGGTCTAGGATGATCAAATCATACTGTTGGTCGTGCTCGTCCAAATACTTGAAAGCATCCTCGCAATGAGCCTCATGGCGCTTGTCGCCAGGGAAATTGAGAGCAATGTTCTCATTGGTAAGTTCGATGGCCTTGGCGCTGCTATCCACTGAGTGAACCAACTTGGCATCACCACGCATGGCATACACAGAAAAACCACCTGTGTAACAGAACATATTGAGCACGCTCTTTCCCTTGGCATAATGCTCCAGAAGCGAACGGTTCTCACGCTGGTCAACGAAGAAGCCCGTCTTCTGACCTCTCAACCAGTCTATATGGAACTTCAAACCATTCTCCACAGCCACGTTGTCGGCATCGCCACCGAGTATAAAGCCATTTTCCTGTCTCAAGTCAGCCTTGAAGGGCAAGGTCGTCTCACTCTTATAGTAGATGTTCTTGATACGATCCCCCATCACGTCGGCAAGAGCCTCGGCGATTTCATTTCTATAGACGTGCATACCTACGCTATGAGCCTGCATCACAGCAGTCTCGCCATAGCAGTCGATGACCAAGCCCGGCAGGTTGTCACCCTCGCCATGAACCAGGCGATACGTATTGTTGGCAGGATTGTCAGCGATGCCGACAGCCACCCTCATGCGAAGGGCAGACTCCAGGCGAGAGCGCCAAAACTCACCATCAATCTCGATGTCGCGGAATGACAGCACACGCACAGCAATGGAACCTATCTGGTAATGTCCCACAGCGATGAAATCACCTTCGGAAGTAATCACCCTTATGATCTCACCTTCCTCGATGCCCTCGTCCATACGATTGATGGCACCAGAGAAAATCCATGGATGGAATCGTTTCAATGACTCTTCCTTACCTCTTTTTAAATATATTTTCTTATACATATTTCTATACATTTATGATTTTAAGACTGAACGATCAGCATGATTCCAAGACCGGACTATCAGATGAAGTCTCAGCAGAGGCATCCGACGGAACTACGGCAGGAGTTTCCTCTACGACAGGCTCGATAATCTCATAGTCGTGACATTCCTTCAAGCGCAAGAACTCATAGTACAGGCGAATGCAAGCCCACGCATCCGTAGCCGCATACAACTTCTGGGCATCCCTCAGCTCCGAGCCTTCCCAGTTGCTAAGTCGCTGGCTCTTGCTTATCTTCTGATGAAAGAGATTTGCATACAATTTCTGCAAGCTCATGTCGTCAATGCCAAACTGCTTTGCCATATCTTGAATCTCGATGAAAAGACCTGGCTCAAACTCAGCCCTGCGATGCAATTGGTGCAAATCGTCGTGCCAAGACAAGCCTACCTTAGGCACTTTCTTGTCGGTCAAGAGTCTAAGAATGGCAGGGTGCATACCCACTTTGTTCAAACGAAACAAATAGCACACTTCGAGCGTGCTCACCTGAAGCAAGCACACCTCGTACTGCACACCTCTCTTAAAAGAAGGGCGTGTCTCGGTATCTACCCCCAATATTTCCTGACCAAGCAAGAAATCAACAGCCTCCTCAACATTCTCTGGGGCATCGATCACCTTGATAGTCCCCTCGAAGAAAGCCCTCGGTAACTTGGAGATTTCATGTTTGTCGTACTTTTTGAATATTGTTTTCATTGTTATTTCACAAGTTTCAGATTGCAAAAGTACAATTATTATGTGAATTAACCAAATGTAAATCCATTTTCTATAAAAAATTAGAAAAATTAGCAATAAAAATAGTAGGTTTTTCGAATATTTTAGCTACTTTTGCAAGATAAATAATTCAAACAGAACAAAAATGGCAAAGAAAAAGACCGAACGTAAATCCAAGACCTTTAGCCAAGCTATTGGTTTAGAATATATTTTCAACAATACTATCACTGATTTCTTCCTAGGACTCGCATTGGTTTCCATCGCGGTTGTCATCATCATAGCCATGGTCTCCTTCCTGAGCACGGGCGCAGCCGACCAAAGTTACTTGGAAGACCTGAGAGCGGGAGAATGGACCAACAGCGAACATCAGTTCCAGAACTACTGCGGTTCCATAGGTGCCATCATCTCCTATTGGCTCATCGCCCAGAACTTCGGTTTTCCGGGGTTTCTGTTTCCTACGTTCTTCATCATCTGGGGACTGCAACTGATGCACGCCTACAAGATCAACCTTTGGAAATGGTTCTTCAGCATGATGATCGTCATGGAATGGAGTGCCATCACCTTCGCTAAGTTCTTGACGCCACTCACGCCCGGACTCATCTTCAACCCTGGTGGCAAGCACGGACTGTTCGTTGTCCAAAACCTTGAGAATGTGGTGGGAGCACCAGGCCTTACCGCCATCCTTCTCTTTACCGCCATCGCCTTCCTCACGTTTATCACGACGGAGACCATCACCGTGATTCGTAAGGCTCTCAACCCGATTGGCTATATCACCAGCAAGGTAAAATTCGAGATTACCAACCATGGACAAGACAAGGAGGGCGAAGAGCCTGATGCCATCGCGCAAGCTTACGCCAATGCCGAGAGCGGAAGACAGGACGAAACAGAGGAAGAGGAAAACACGGACGCAGCTCCTGCCTTCAAAGATCCAGAGCCTGCCAAAGTCATCGACTTAGACGTCACTCAAAATCAAGGCAAAGACAATACTGCAGCCGAAAAAGCCGAAGAAGAAAAGACTGAGAATGTCGCATCAGTAGTTGTTGGAAACGACGCCCAAGCTACCCAGACATCCTTCTTGGACCAGCAACGCAAACTTCGCATGGAGAGAGCGGAGGCTGAAGCACAAGAGAAGGCCGCCGCCGAACTTGCCTCACAGCATATTGGCATGGACATCTCCGTAGCTGCCAATGAGGAGCAAGCCACCAGCAACACCGTCAACGACCACGAACAGCTCAATACTCCTATCAATCCTAAGGAGCCTTTCACCAGATATAAGTACCCTACCCTCAACCTCCTGAAGAAATACGAGGACAATGGTGCCTATATCGACGAAGAAGAACAAATAGCCAACAAGAACCGAATCATCGAGGTCCTTGGCAACTTCGGCGTGCAAATCAAGACCATCCGTGCCACCGTGGGTCCAACCATCACGCTATACGAGATTCAGCCAGCCGAGGGTGTGCGTATCTCAAAAATCAAGAACCTGGAGGACGACATCGCCCTGAGCCTCGCTGCATTGGGTATCCGTATCATCGCTCCTATCCCTGGCAAGGGCACCATCGGTATCGAGGTTCCTAACGCCAAGGCAAACATCGTGAGCATGGAGAGCATCCTGAACTCCAAGAAGTTCCAGGAGACCAAGATGGAACTGCCTATAGCCCTGGGCAAGACGATCACCAACGAGGTGTTCATGGTCGATTTGGCTAAAATCCCTCACTTGCTCGTTGCCGGTGCCACGGGTCAAGGTAAGTCTGTAGGTTTGAATGCCATCATCACCTCTTTATTATATAAGAAGCACCCTAACGAGTTGAAGTTGGTGCTCATTGACCCGAAGAAGGTGGAGTTCAGTGTTTATTCTCGCATCGCCAACCACTTCATGGCTGCCGTTTCCGACGAGGAGGAGCCTATCATCACAGATGTCACCAAGGTGGTCAGAACTTTGAATAGTCTCTGTGTCTTGATGGACAGCCGCTACGACTTGCTCAAAAAAGCTGGAGCGAGAAACATCAAGGAATACAACCAGAAGTACATCAACCATAAGTTGAAGTTGACAGATGGACATGAGTACATGCCTTACATCGTGGTCATCATCGATGAGTTCGGAGACTTGATTATGACAGCCGGCAAGGAGGTAGAATTGCCTATCGCACGTATCGCACAGTTGGCTCGTGCCGTCGGCATCCACATGATCATTGCCACCCAGCGTCCAACTACGACCATCATCACGGGTAACATCAAGGCCAACTTCCCTGGTCGTATCGCATTCAAGGTGACATCAGCCATCGACTCCAAGACCATCTTGGACAGAACGGGAGCCAACCAGCTGATTGGACGAGGAGATATGCTCTACCTCAACGGCAATGAACCTGTGCGTGTACAATGCGCCTTCGTCGATACTCCAGAGATTGAGCGCATCAACGAATACATCTCCTCACAGCCAGGTCCTATCGAGCCACTCGAACTTCCTGAGCCAGCCAATGACGGCGATGGCGCAAACGGTGGTGGAAACGTGGATGCTCGCAACTTGGACCCATACTTCGAGGAAGCAGCCCACGCCATCGTACTCTCTCAACAGGGAAGCACGAGTATGATACAACGTAGGTTTAGCATCGGCTACAACCGTGCAGGCCGCTTGATGGACCAGTTGGAAGCTGCTGGTATCGTGGGAGCAGCACAAGGAAGCAAACCTCGCGAGGTACTACTCCAGGACGAGAACCAGCTCAACAACCTGTTAGCAGCTTTGAGAGGATAAGACATCGGTGAGTCCTATCTAAAGAAATACAGTAAAAGGAGAACTAAAGAAATACAATTAAAGGAGATTTAAAGAGACTAAGATTTCTTAAAGAATCTCTAATTCTTAAACTTTTCATGCTACCTTTGCATCTAAGTATGCAGACAAGTGCATGAAAAGTTTTTGTTGTATAATAAGCAGAAACGATAGTTATGACATAAGAACTATAGGACATAAGAAAGGAAATAACATAAAAGATTAGAAATATGAATATGAAAAAGATTCTTTCATTCGCATTCATGGCTCTGATGAGCCTTGGAACATTTGCGCAGACAGCACAACATGTGTTAGATAAGACAGCCAGCATCATCGGAAACAAGAGCGGTGCCAGCGCCAACTTCCAGATGTCAAGCAGCAAATATGGTTCTGCAAGCGGCACCATCGCCATCAAAGGCAACAAGTTTAGCGCACATACGCCACAGGCTACCGTCTGGTACAATGGCAAGACCCAATGGACTTATATGAAGAAGACCAACGAGGTCAATGTCAGCAATCCTACCCAAGCACAGCAGATGTCCATGAATCCATATACATTCATCAACATCTACAAGACAGGATACACCTCCACAATGAAGACTGTAGGCAGCAACTATGAGGTACGTCTCGTGGCACAAAACAAGAAACGCACGGTACAGGAGTTGGTTATCACCATTGACAAGAAGTCGTATATTCCATCCAAGATCAAGATGCGCCAAGGTTCTTCATGGAGCACGATTACCGTTAGCAACTTCAAGGCGAAGAATGTACCCAATAGTACATTTACCTTCAATAGCAAGGACTATCCTAGCGCAGAAATCGTAGATTTGAGATAATCGAGAGGTTTACACCTCATAAGACATATCGCAATTTAGCTATAAAAGCAAATAACAAATCCCAGCCGAGTATCATTTCGACTGGGATTTATTGTTGAAGAAGGATAGCTTCTCACTTATGCTCATTAAACATCTTATTATAACTCTTTCAACTTCTTGTAGAATCTTAGTTGCCCCCAACCTTGTTGGTTCAGCAAAGAAGGATGAGACAAGAGGATAAACTCTCGGAGGAGTATTTCGGGATGAAAGCTGGTCTGTTCGAAATAAGGCAGAATCTGAGTATCACACTCATAGATATTCTTGGCTTCAAAGGCACGCAACGTCTGGTAGCCCTTGTACTCCTGGAGCAAATCTGCACAAGATAGAGGTTTGCCACCAAAATACTTGAATGCCCAAACATCCACCTGATTGCCTTTGGCGATAATCTGTTCAGGACTTAAAGCCAGACTCCCGCTGTGATTGTCATCAGCAAAGATATACTTGGCATGGGCATCACGAAGCAAGATGCCCATCGTGCTCTGTCCACCAGGAACATACCACACACTTCCCATCTTGCGTTCCGTCAAAACAGACAAGCCTTCCGATAACTTGGCAGCCTTTGACTTCAATGAAAGGTACTCACGCTCTATTATCGAAAACAGAGAATCACCCTTTGTCCAAGCAAAGGGTGATTCTCCCAAGCTATAGGATTCTTCACTCTTCACTCTTCGTTCTTCACTTCCAAACAGTACTGCATAGAACTTAATCCATTCAGCCCGCCCCAAAGGAGAAGCCTCCATATAGTCAGCCGCCTCTATGATAGGGATGCCCAGTTTGTCAAGTTTTCCATATCCACCACTGTTTTCAAACGGAGAAATGACAAGGGCTTCAGGATGAAGAGCAATGATGCGCTCTATGTCAGGTTGCATACTGGAGCCGCAATCCACATATCTCTTGATATCAGGAATATTGATATAGTTGGCATCACAAACACCCGTTATAGCTTTCTTTGCATTAAGTTCATAAAGAAGTTGACAATGAGGCGCAGTAGTAATGATGCTGCTAGAGACAGGAGTGCGAACAATATCAACGGCACTAGTAATCCCCTTACCACCCATTTGATTACTTTCTTGCAATTTTGTCACAACCTTGTCACCCTCATTCCCCTTGGGAATCAAAAGATAACGATGCAGCACTTGCTTTTCTTTCCAAGGATTGGCGATGATAGCCTCGACATATCCATCGTGTCGAACCATCGTCAAAAGCTGTGAGTACTTAAGGGGAATCGTGTCGCCCGAGAGCTGATTACCTACAGATTGCTTATTTCCTTGGCAAGAAGCCAGGAGGGTTATCACCATCATCAGGGAGAAGAACCCTAGAAGTCGCTTCAAATATTTCATTTGCATAAAAATTGATTGCTATGTTTCTATTGCCGTGCAAAGTTAGCAAGATTTTATCAAATAGCAAAGAAACAAAACAAAAAAAGGTTTCCTGTGCCAGCAAATAAAACACCAGAAACCTTTTTCCCTTACGCTGCCTTCTTATAACCTATCAGTCCATACCAAAGAATCACGAACTCACAAGCTAGCGGCACAAGCCATGTGAACTGCCAAGAGCCAACGTAGTCGGCCACCAAGCCCTGGATAACCGGGAACACGGCTCCACCAAATACACCCATCATGAAGATACCCGATGCCTTGGAGGTGTATTCCTTCAGTCCATCGACAGCCAAAGTAAAGATGCAACTCCACATCACGCTATGGAACAATCCTACAGCTGCCATCAACCAAAGGTTTTCAGTGAACATGGAGGTTGTCATCAGCGCAATGGCTGCCACAGTAACGGTGAGGAGCATGGGACGAGGTGCCACATTCTTAAGCGATGCGGAAACCATTCGACCTACCAAGAAACCTCCCCAATAGAGTGTGGCAAGTAGAGCTGGCGATAGATCGTAACCTTGACTCATCAAGTCCATTGCATGGAGATTCATATTGTTGCCAATACCCACCTCAGTACCCACATAACAGAAAATGGTAATGACACCATATTTCAATTGGCGGAATGACCAGATGCTGCGTTTCTTTGCTGCGATATTCTGCACGTTAACATTATCTGTTTTTTCGCTAGAATCAACCTCTCTAGTTCCTTCGATGTCAGGCAGATTAGCCTTAGATGTACTCCACGTGGTAACTGCGATGATGAGCATCATCACAAGAAAAGGAAGAGTAAGTTGGTTGGCTGATACACTTTCGAGCGATACTCCAGCAAACATCACGCCCGTCACAAAGAATGGAGCAATAGTTGTTCCAAAGCTGTTTACGGCACAAGTGAAGTTCATACGCTGCACAGGCTGTGTGCCCGGCAATGGGTAAGCGGCGATGTAAGGATTGATAACCACCTGGAGCATTGCTGCCGAAGTACCCATCAGGTAGGAACCGAAGAGAAACACAAAGTAGCCGTAAGGCACAAAGTCCTGAGCAATATGCACGCCTGCCCCACCCCAATATTCGGCGATGACCGCCGAGGCGAGATAGAAGCCCAAGCCAAGTACCATTACTATCATCGAACGAACGAGTGTTGTCTTGTACCCCACCTCGTTGAGCATCCGTCCCGTTTTTGCACTATTGAGCAGGTAGCCCAGAAAGAAAGCAAAGGAGATGAGTGTGGCGAGCGAGTTCTTGGTAGCTGTTACCTCCGAGAGGAACGCCACCTTCAAGGGACCCTGACACTGTCCGTTGACCGTGGTCAGGAAGCCCACGATGAAGTATATGAATGTCAAGAGGAGGAAAGGTCCTGTGCTCTTGAGCGTAATCGAAGATTGTTTCATGATAATTCAGGAGTTTAAGGAGTTATAAAGTCAAAAGAAGGTAAGAGACAAGAAATCAAGGAGTTAAAACAAAGGAAACGTCTTAACTCCTTTTTCCCCTAGATTTACTGAAATTAAAGAATCTCTTTTTCCAAGACCTTCATCGCTCCCTTCTGCTTGATGTCCTCTACCATCTTCAAGTAGAGATTCACGAAATGAGGAGCAACCTTGAGATCGGTGCTGGTGAAAGCTGACACACCAAGAAAATCGATGGCATTGTCGCTCTCGATGAGTTTCCAGTCATCTACGGTGAGCCATGGGTCTGCCACCTCATAGGCTACACCCTTGTCATCCACCTTATATTTCAGATAGTGGCGATAAGCGGCAAAGAGATAAGCCACACGCTTGAACTCCACATCAGTGCGCTTGCCAGAAGCATCGTCGGCAATCATCTTTTCGAGATTTGGCATCACATAAACAGGGAATTTGGATGCGCCGTCGAAGCAGAGACGAGCCACCTGGTCGCTCACCATACGATTGCCGAAACGTTCTACGAGGCACTGCTTGTACGCCTCCAAGTCAGTGTCCTTAGGAGCAGGAACGTATGGGGTGATGTCCTCGTCCATGAAGGCGCGCACGAACTTCTTGATTCGCTCATCGTGCATGGCTGCATCTACCTTGCGATAACCAGCGAGGAAGGATGGATAAGAGAGCAATGTATGAGAAGCGTTGAGCAAGGAAAGTTTCATGTTCTCGAAGGCAGTCACATCGTCTGTCATCTGTGCGCCGACAGTCTCCCAAGCTGGACGACCTGCCACGAAGTTGTCCTCAACCACCCACTGGATGAAGTCCTCGCAATAAACAGGAGCCTCATCTTGGGTTCCATTCTGGGCATTCAAGCGCTCGATGTCCTCAAGACGAGTAGCTGGGGTGATACGATCGACCATAGAATTTGGGAAGGTGACGTTCTTCTCCATCCAAGCGAAGAGTTCCTTGTCCTGAGCCTCAACGAAAGTCATGAAAGCCTTGCGGGCAGTATCGCCGTTGTGCTGGAGGTTGTCGCAAGAGAGGATAGTGATAGGACCGTTGCCAGCAGCCTTGCGACGACGCAATCCATCGGCTACATATCCGAAGGCAGTGACAGGCTTGCTTGGGTTCTCTATGTCGTGAGCCACCTGAGCATTGTCGAGCATAAACTCACCCGTCTGACGGGAGATATTGTAACCACCCTCAGTGATGGTAAGGGTGATAATCTTGATATCTTTTGAAGCAATCTTCTGGAGGATTTGCTCCTGTTCCTCGATGCCCCAATAGAGTTCCACGAGGGCACCAATCTTATAGACATTGATGCTGTCGTCGCGTCCGCAAACGGTGAGAGTGTATTCTCCGTTCTGCTTCTTCAAGGCGTGGTAGAGGCGGTCGTCGCCTGGGAGAATCATCGCTCCACAGATACCCCAGTTCTGCTGGGTGTTGTTCTCCATGAGCTTGTTGGTCATGTACTCCAAGTGAGCACGATGAAAGTTACCAACTCCAAAATGCAGGATACCTGCCTTCACCTGATTGCGGTTATAAGAATAACCATTAACTTGATTTGCCATAATTGTATTTGATTGTTAGTTGTTATTAATTTTGCTTATTCCCTTTAGAAAGAGAGATGGCATCTCTTGAGAATCATCTCTTAGAAGAGACTCTTTTATCTCTTTAGAAAGAGTTTTTATCTCTGATTTCTGCCGCAAAGATATATCTAAATTCCAACATGGCAATACTTTTTTTTTGATTATTTCTTGCAAACGTTCCCGCAAACGTTTCCAATTTCTGCAAACGTTTGAAACCGCATGAAAGCCAAAAGAAAACCGTGTAATCCGTGCCTAAATATTAACATCCGTACCTATTATTAACCACAGCCTCACTCCCCTGTCGATTCCCTACATTTCATCTCAGTCTTCAGCACCACCTGTTTGTTCTCCATCTCCGGGTTGTTGATCTTCTCCATCACCAGTTCAGCAGCCTGCTTGCCCATCTCCACCAACGGCGGTTCCATGGTTGTAATCTGCGGCGATACGATGGTGCTCAGCTCCGTACCCGAGAAACCTGCCACGAAAACATCCTCCGGCACTTTCCTGCCCAAGGCACGCAATCGGTTCTGCGCTCCTATCGCCAAGGTATCAGTAAAGGCATAGATGGCATCAAATTCCACCTTATTATATATGAGCCTATCCACGGCATCAGCTCCGTCCTTGAAGGTCATGCCCGTCTTCACCACCAAGGCAGGGTCGAAGAGTTGAAATTTCTCCATCGCCTCCTCGATAGCCCAAGCCTCGCTGATAGGCATTGTAGATGTCGTCGGGTCCCTGCAGATAGGCGATGCGCTTCTTGCCCAATCGAATCAAGTGCTCCACCATGAAATAGGAGTCGATGTTGTCATCTACGAGCACCTGCGGCATGTCGAGACCATAAGGGATGCGATCGTAGAAGACGATGGCCATGCCCTCCTCGGCAAGTTGCTTGTACATCTCGATGTTCTTGCGATAACTGCAGAGGCTCACGATCAAACCGTCCACCATGTATTGCTCCATCATCTTCAGGTTCTCCAGTTCCCGCTCCGCACTCTCGTCGCTCTCCGCAATCATCACCTTCTGGTTACGCTTATAGAGCACTTCCTGTATGCCCTTGAGCACCTGCGAGGCATAAGGGGTATGCATCTCCGGCACGATGACACCCACGGTGTTCGTGCGCCCCATCTTCAGGTTCATCGCCACAGGGTTGCGCTTGTAGCCAAGGCGCTTCGCCTCCTCCACCACCATGTCTCGAGTCTCCTTGCGGATGTTCTTGTCATCGGTCAGAGCCCTGGACACGGTGGAAACCGAGATACAGAGCGACTTGGCTATGTCTTTGATAGTTACGTGTTTCATTATCATGTTCTTTTAGATTTTCCTTTTGTCATGCAAAGATATAACATATTTCTGAAATTCACTAGAAACTATGAGGCTTTTTTGCGTTTTTTATTTTATCCGCCATTGCAAACGTTTGCAGATTTTGGAAACGATTGCGGGAACGATTGCAGAGAACATTCGCTTTTTTTCTTATACGAACTATCGGGAATCCTATTATCTTTGCACAAGAAAAGCTGCACTCGGCAATTTGAAACCAAGCTTTCATTGAGCTCGTTTGCATTTTCCTTGCAACATCAATCAGACAAAAAACATCCTAACAATTTTAAAATAAAAACGAATAACAATATGGAAAAGAAACAATCAGTAATAGGTATCGGCGAGGCACTCTTCGATGTTCTCCCAGAAGGTAAGAAACTCGGTGGCGCTCCTGCCAACTTCGCTTACCATGTGTCGCAGTTCGGACTTGATAGCTGCGCCGTCAGCGCTATGGGCAAGGATGAACTCGGCAAGGAACTCGTCAACGAGCTTAACCAGCATCACCTCAACTACAACATAGAGCAATTGGACTACCCTACTGGCACCGTACAGGTATCACTCAACGACAACGGCATCCCTTGCTACGACATCAAGGAAGGAGCGGCTTGGGACAACATCCCTTTCACTCCTATCCTGGAAGAGAAGGCAAAACATTGCACCGCAGTTTGCTTCGGCTCCCTCGCTCAGCGCAACGAAGTATCTCGCAGCACCATCTATCGTTTCCTCGATGCCATGCCTAAGGAGAATGGCATCCTGAAGATTTTCGACATCAATCTGCGCCAAGGATTCTTCACCAAGGAAATCATCACCGAGAGCATCAAGCGATGCAACATCCTCAAAATCAACGACGAGGAGCTTATCACTATCAGCCGCCTCTTCGGCTATCCAGGCATCGACCTCGAAAACAAGTGCTGGCTTTTGATGGGCAAGTACAATCTGAAGATGCTCATCCTCACTTGTGGCGTAAACGGCAGCTACGTATTCACCCCTGGCGAGAAATCGTTCATCGAGACTCCGAAGGTGGAGGTAGCCGACACCGTGGGAGCTGGCGATTCCTTCACGGGTGCTTTCGTGGCTAGCATCTTGAAGGGAAAAACGGTAAGAAAGGCACATGAATTGGCCGTCAAGGTGTCGGCATTCGTATGTACGCAAAACGGAGCCATGCCCGAACTGCCAGAGGAGTTTACAAAATTATAATAGCTAGAAAACCATGAAAAGAAGAATTGTAGTTATAGTTTTGTGGATTGGAGCTTGCTTGGGAAATGCCCAGGCACAGCTCCATCTTAAAGCCAACCTGCAGAACAACCATCTTTGGCGTGGCATGGAAGTATCCGATGGCGTAGTGCTCCTCACCGACCTTAGTTATACGATGGCTCACGACCACGTGACCATAGGGCTCTGGGGCGGCTGCAACTCGGAAGGCTCATACAAGGAGTTCAATCATTACCTGAATCTGAAGGCTGGTGGCTGGGGATTCGCCCTCTGGGACACCTATAATTTCTCCCCTGCCGCTAAATATAATAACAAGGAGTATTGGAACTATTCTGCACATAGCACAGGGCGATTCCTAGATGCCACATTGAGCTATCGCTTCCAGGAGGAAAAGTTTCCGCTACTCCTGAGCTGGTCAACCGTCATCTTCGGTCGTGATCGCAACAGCGACAACACTAAGCAGAAATATTCCACCTTCGTCTATGCTGAATATCCTATCTACAAGAAGGACGGTTGGAAAGTGGATGCAGGAGTCGGTGGAGCCTTCGCCCTCAACAAGGCTGGCGAGGATGCCCACTTCTTCGGCACCACGGTAGGTATCGTACATGTTTCGCTGCAAACCTCCCACGACCTGAAGCTTGGCAACTACACCATCCCGGTATATGCCAAGGGCATGTGGAACCCGCAGAGCAACGAGAGCTACTTCCAACTAGGTGCAGAAATCATCCATTTTTAAAAGAAATCATCTATTTTCTTGAGATATTATTCACTTCTAAAAATACAAAACATCATGAACATCAAAGGATTTACTACAGGAGTACAGCACATTGGCATTCCTACCAACGACATCAACAAGACCATCGAGTTTTATGAGGCACTGGGCTTCAACATCGCCTATCGCACCGTGAACGGCGCAGAGGAAGTGGCATTCCTACAGCTCCACAACCTCATGATAGAGACCTATCAGAACTATCAGGCTAAAATGGAATACGGAGCCATCGACCACATCGCCATCGACGTAAAGAACATAGAAGATCTCTTCGATGAAGTAAAGGAATCTGGCATCTTCACCATGCTCGACAATCAAGTAAAAGGTCTTCCATTCTGGGAGAATGGCGTGAAGTTCTTTACCATCGAAGGTCCTAACAAGGAGAAGATTGAGTTCTGCGAGAAACTGTAATATCCGCCAGGGCGCACTTTTCTAGATGCAAAGATTACCCAGGGCGGTGCCTCGGGCTAGGGGCTTTTGGGTTTTCAGCCCAAAAGCTAACCATACAGATTGAAGATATTCAAATATACAGACTTAAGATATTTCTCACTTTTTGCCGATATTTGCCGATAATTTTGTACTTTTGCAGTCGGTTTGATAACAAATATCAACATTTCACACAAAAAGAGCAACATATCACATAAAAAATATATAGAGAAAATGAAGAATATCAGAGTTCCACTTTTAGGGAAAATCATTATCGCCATCATCCTTGGCATCGTGGCAGGCAACCTCTTCAACGAACCCCTCGTAAGAGCATTCCTCACCTTCAACGGCATATTCAGCCAGTTCTTGGGCTTCATGATACCCCTCATCATCATCGGACTCGTCACCCCAGCCATCGCCGACATCGGTCATGGCGCGGGCAAGCTGTTGCTAGCCACAGTGGGCATCGCCTTCGCCGACACCATATTGTCGGGCTTGCTGGCTTACGGCACGGGCTCCGCACTCTTTCCTAACATGATAGCCAACACAGCCCATGTGTCCATCGCCAAGCCCGATGAACTCAAGCCCTTCTTCGAACTCAAGATACCAGCCATGCTCGACGTGATGAGTGCCCTCGTGTTCTCCTTCATTGCCGGGCTGGGCATCGCCTACCAAGGCAGCCGAACCATGAAGAATGTGTTCTGCGAGTTCAAGGACATCATCTCTGGTGTCATCGCCAAGGTCATCATCCCCCTCCTGCCCCTCTACATCTTCGGCATCTTCCTCAACATGACGTTCTCTGGCGAGGCATACCGCATCCTCTTGGTCTTCGCCCAAATCATCCTCGTCATCTTGGTGCTCCACGTGCTGATATTGGTCTATGAGTTTCTGATAGCAGGCGGTTTGTCGCATAAGAATCCGCTACGCCTGCTCGTCAATATGTTGCCTGCCTACTTCACGGCATTGGGCACCTCCTCCTCGGCAGCCACAATACCAGTGACACTGAAGCAGACCTTGAAGAACGGCGTGACCGATGGCATCGCAGGCTTCACCATACCGCTCTGCGCCACCATCCACCTGTCGGGTTCGATGATGAAGCTTACGTGCTGTGCGCTCACCATCTGCCTGCTCAACGGGATGCCGCACGAGTTGCCGCTCTTCCTCAACTTCATCTTCGTGCTCGCCATCTGCATGGTGGCGGCGCCAGGTGTTCCAGGGGGAGCAGTGATGGCAGCCCTTGGTCCGCTGGCATCGGTGTTGGGCTTCAACGCCGACATGCAAGCGCTGATGATAGCCCTCTACATAGCGATGGACAGTTTCGGAACGGCATGCAATGTGACGGGCGATGGTGCCATCGCCGTGGTGGTGGACAGGATATTCAAGGGGAAGAAATAATGCTTTCGTCAGAAAAAGCGTGAACTTTTCTTGGATATTCGTTAGAGTGCGCCCAGCCTTCAAGAAGATCAAGGCTAGCCTCGACCAGTACGATGTCATCTACCTCGGCTACCCCAACTGGTGGAACTCCCACCCACGCCTCATCAACACCTTCATCGAGGCATACGGCTTGAAGGGAAAGACAGTCATCCCATTCATGACCTCCGGCGGCAGCGACATCAAGAACTCCGTCAAGAACCTCCGCAAGGACTATCCTGAGGTAAACTGGGAGGACGGCAAGCTGCTCAATGGCGCCACACAGGAAGAAGTGGATGCCTGGGTGAAGAAATAAACCGACTAATCATATGCGACCGTCCATACGAATGCGTTGAAATAGTGGCACTAGAGACTCTTTATTGCCACTACTCCACTTTATTGCCACTACTTCACAATAGTCGCCTTCGTAATGACTATATCATTTAATGGACGGTCGTTATTACCTTTGTCCGTAGCTACATTCTGAATCTTATCTACCACATCCATACCTTCGAGCACCTCGCCGAAGACCGTATAGCCTCCATCAAGATGAGGCACACCACCATATTTGATATAACCATCTATCACCTGCTTGTTGGGCAACACATAGACCTTGCCCTCACGTTTCTCCTTCTCCACGGTATATTCCATCTGGCGAGGAGAGAATTTCCTACCCCATGTGATGTAGAAGTCACAAGGAGCCGAAGCGAACTTGGGGTTCTCATCGTCACCCTCACGAGCCGCACAGAGCTGCCCCCGCTTGTGATAATACTTCGGATAAAGGATCTCGGCAGGAACAGTATAGGCCGTATCAAACTTTTCCTCCTTCAAGGGATTTACCTTGCGAGTGGTTGGGTCGCCCGCCTGCACCATGAAATTCTTGATGACACGATGGAAGATGCAACCGTCATAATAGCCCATCTTCACCCATTTCAAGAAATTGTCACGATGAAGAGGTGTGTCATTGTAGAGTGCCACACGGATATTTCCCATGGTAGTCTCCAACAAGACCTCATGGCAGGTTGTGTCCTGGTGGACAGCCGCCGTGTCGGCATCTATCGCAATACCCTTCAGCACGGTAACCTTCTCTGCGTTCATCACATCTTGCGCTACAGCATTCATGCCTAGGCATACAAAAGCCAATGCCGCAACTATCATTTTTATCTTCATAGTCTAAATCTATTAATTCAACATTCAACACACAACATTCAACATTCTAATTCACTGTAATGTGAAAGCATCCCTGGTTCACCTCATACTTGATGAGGCATCGGTCCTTCTCCCTGAAATCTCTCAGCACCTCGCTCAACACCCATTTCAAGGAATCGTTCCTCACCTCACGCCTTGGTTGACTAGCGGTCTGCACCGTCTTATACCTATTATAACATACGTCGAACGTAGTACCATAGAGATGGCAGGAATTTTCTGTTGCATTGCCATTGCGAGTTCTCAACTTGGCGACATCGTCTTTGGTACGCAGGATGCTTGTCACGATAATCTTATGCAAAGGGATTCCCTTGATTTGGAGCGAATCGAAATAAGCACGTCCGATGTCCTGCAAGAGCACCGAGGCACGTGGCACAAGATAGGGAATGCTGTTGTTCAACTTATCGACATAGAAGAAAGGATTGCTCCCCACATAAACCAGCTTCCCCTTGCTATGCTCAGCCTCCTCTCGGTTCTGCACGGGTTGCACACCATATTTATTGGCAGCGACAATCTGTACATCCTGTTGGTCCGGGAAAGTATTGCCGAAGTTGGGTACGGAGAAGATGCGATGCTTCACCTCTTTGCCGTCCTTGTCCAGGAAGATGGACGCTTGCCCTGGCTTGCAGACATCAGGCGCAGGACTCAATTGGTAATTGACCTCACAAGCATCTGTGGAGTCAACCACTTCCCCATCGGAAGACAAGGAGATGGAAGGCATAGACATTCGAGAAGCCGCCACTCCGGGGCAAACCAACCGGACAAATGCCAAGACCAAAACCACTACCACAAAGCCAAGGAGAAAGCGATTCTTAGGAGACATCGCCTTGACCTTGTCGAATATTCTTATCAGGACTTTATTTGATTTCATCACACTTTAATTATTATATGCTATATGCTACATGATTATATGTTACATGCAAGTTGTTATATGCAAGTTGTTATATGCAAGGACAAAAGTACATCATTTCTTTTACATCACAAAATTTTTTATCTCTTTTTCAAAATAAAAGTTACAATCCTCCTTAAAAAATGGAAGTTTCATTCATTTTGACGAACTTTTATATCCACAAGCTTGCATTTATATATCTATTAGCTGACAGATATATATTCGTAAGCTGACAGATATATAAGCAGTTCCACTCGCACATACATCCTAATGAATCCAAACAGAAAAAGGACGAGGATTATACAGCAAAAAGCTAGACCTCTATACAGCGAGAGCGTTACATTTATAATCTCCTATGTGCCAACACGTTACGAGCAAGATTTTTCTAATACATAAAACATATACATTTATATTTATTACATAATACGTATATGTGCGCGCGAGTTTATTTTTTCCCATTTTTCATCTCAAAAATAAAAAAAATGCAAGAAATTTGCTCAATTCACAGAAAAGTAGTACTTTTGCAAGCGTTATATAATCATTTAGTTTAAACTATTTCAAATTTTAAGTTTTGATAGAGAAGCATATAGTACTCGAAGATATTGACCCAGTGATGTTCTATGGGGTTAACAATACACACCTACAGATGATCAAGTCACTGTATCCTAAGTTGCGTATCGTGGCACGTGACAACGTGCTTCGTGTGCTTGGCGACGAGGAAGAAATGGCGAAAGCGGAGGAAGACATCGAGCAAATGCGCAAGCACTTGGCGAAATATAACATGCTTAACGAAGAGGACATCCTCGACATCGTAAAGGGCAAGCAAACCAAGGCCGACAGCGTGAAAGGCGTACTGGTCTATAGCATCAGCGGAAAGCCTATCAAGAGCCGAAGCGAGAACCAGCAGAAGCTCATTGATGCCTACGAGAAGAACGACATGGTCTTTGCCGTGGGACCCGCCGGCACAGGAAAAACCTACCTGAGCATTGCCCTTGCCGTAAAAGCACTCAAAGAAAAAACCGCCAAGAAAATCATACTCTCACGCCCTGCCGTCGAAGCGGGCGAGAAACTCGGTTTCCTGCCGGGCGACATGAAAGACAAAATCGACCCTTACTTGCAACCTCTTTATGATGCGCTAGAAGACATGATACCTGCCGTCAAGCTACAGGACATGATGGAGAAGCACATCATCCAGATAGCTCCCCTCGCCTTCATGCGAGGACGCACCCTCAGCGAAGCCGTCGTCATCCTCGACGAGGCACAGAACACGACTTCCCAGCAAATCCGTATGTTCCTCACTAGAATGGGTATGAACACGAAGATGATTATCACGGGCGACTTGACACAGATAGACCTGCCTCGCGAACAGCGTAGCGGACTGAAGGAGGCGCTCAAGATACTCAACGGCGTGGAGGGCATCGGCGTGGTGAAGCTGGGGCAAAAGGACATCGTGCGCCACAAGCTCGTAACCCGCATCGTCAACGCCTATGACAAGTACGACAAGGAGCGGGCGGTGAAAAGTGAAGAACGAAGAGTGAAGAGTGAAGAATCCAACAGTGTTTCCGACAAGAAATAAAGCTGTTGTCCCTTAACTTCCCGAACGACCGAAGGGAGTGATAACTTCACTTAACTTCTTTAACTTCCCCAAAAGAAGAGACTACAAGTTTTAATTTTTCAAAGTAATATAAAACAATGAAAGCATTAACAAAGACTGATTTCCATTTTGATGGACAGAAAAGTGTTTACCACGGCAAAGTACGTGATGTGTATGACATTAACGACGACATCCTCGTGATGGTCGCAACCGACAGAATCTCAGCGTTCGACGTTGTACTGCCTAAAGGTATCCCATTCAAGGGTCAGGTGCTCAACCAGATTGCAGCCAAGTTCCTGGATACCACGACAGACATCTGCCCTAACTGGAAATTGGCCACCCCAGACCCTATGGTTACCGTGGGTTTGAAGTGCGAAGGTTTCCGTGTAGAGATGATCATACGCTCTATCCTCACAGGTAGCGCATGGAGAGAGTACCAGAAAGGATGCCGTGAGATTTGTGGCGTGAAGTTGCCTGACGGAATGCGTGAGAACGAGCGTTTCCCAGAGCCTATCATCACTCCTACGACCAAGGCTGACGAAGGTCACGACATGAACATCTCCAAGGAAGAGATTATCGCACAGGGTATCGTTAGTGCCGAGGATTACGCCGTGATGGAGGACTACACACGCCGCATCTTCAAGCGCGGTCAGGAAATCGCCGCTAAGCAAGGCTTGATTCTCGTAGATACCAAGTACGAGTTCGGCAAGCGCGACGGCAAGGTTTACCTCATCGACGAGATTCACACACCAGACTCCAGCCGTTACTTCTACGCTGATGGCTACGAGGAGAAGTTTGAGAAGGGCGAGCCTCAGCGCCAGCTCTCCAAGGAGTTCGTGCGCCAGTGGCTCATCGAGCACAACTTCATGAACGAGCCTGGCCAGACCATGCCAGAAATCACCGACGAGTACGCAGAGAGCGTGTCAGACCGCTACATCGAGCTCTACGAGCACATCACCGGCGAGAAGTTTGACAAGGCGACAGAAGAAGGCGACATCGCAGCTCGCATCGAGAAAAACGTCAGCGAGTGGCTTGCCTCACGTAAGTAAATATCAATAATGTACAAGCAAGAACAAATCAAGCCCTATGAGGGAACAGGAGACAAGGGCAAGTTGGTGGAAGAGATGTTCGACAACATCGCCCCTACCTACGACACCTTGAACCACCGTCTCTCATGGGATATAGACAAGGGATGGCGCAAGAAGGCGATCAAGCGTCTTGCGCCCTTCTCTCCCAAGAAGATGCTCGACATCGCCACGGGCACGGGCGACTTCGCCATCCTGGCAGCCCAGATGCTACAACCGCAACAGCTCGTAGGAGCCGACATCTCGGAAGGCATGATGGAGATTGGCAGGAAGAAAGTGAAGCGAGAAGGACTCGACAAAGTCATTTCCTTTGCCAAGGAAGACTGCCTACGTCTCTCTTTTGCCAACGAGACATTCGATGCGGTGACGGCTGCTTTCGGCATACGCAACTTCCAAAACCTAGACCAAGGTCTGAGGGAGATGTGCCGAGTGCTGAAAAAAGGAGGACATCTTTGCATTGTGGAACTGACCACTCCGGTCTCCTTCCCGATGAAACAACTCTTCCACATCTATTCGCACACCGTGCTGCCGGTATATGGCAAATTGATATCGAAGGACCAAAGTGCCTATAGTTATCTCACCGCCACCATCGAGGCATTTCCACAAGGCGAGACAATGATGGAGGTGTTCAAGAAAGCAGGATTCGAGAAGGCAGAGTTCAAAAGGCTCACCTTCGGCATCTGCACCCTTTATTTTGCAACCAAATAAAAAAAGATATTAGTTATGGACAAGTATGGACTCATAGGTTATCCCCTGGGACACTCCTTCTCAAAAAACTACTTCAACGAGAAGTTTGAGAACGAAGGCATCGACGCCCAGTACATCAACTTCGAGATTCCTAGCATCAAGGACTTGACAGAGGTGCTGGACTCCAATCCCGAACTGAAAGGTTTCAACGTGACCATTCCTTACAAGGAAAAGGTCATCAGCTATCTTGACTACGTTAGCCCCGAGGCCAACGCCATCGGCGCGGTCAATGTCGTAAGAGTTGAGCACAAGGGCCAGGAAACCGTACTCAAAGGTTACAACAGCGATGTCATAGGGTTTACTCAGAGCATAGAACCATTCATCGAGTCTTTCCACAAGAAAGCCTTGATACTGGGAACAGGCGGTGCATCAAAAGCCATCAACTATGGATTGAAGTCTCTCGGACTGGAGACCGTATTCGTGAGTCGATACGAACGTCCTGGCACGATACAGTATGACAAGATAACACCAGATGTCATCAAGGAATACAATGTCATCGTCAACTGCACCCCTGTGGGCATGTACCCACACGTAGATGAGTGTCCACAACTCCCTTACGAGGCCATGGATAGCCACACCTTACTTTACGACCTCATCTACAACCCGGACGAGACCCTTTTCATGAAAAAAGGAGCCGCACACGGCGCAACCGTGAAGAACGGACTGGAAATGCTGTTATTGCAAGCTTTCGCTAGCTGGGACTTCTGGCATGGGAAAGAACAACTCTGATTGAGTTAGGAGTTAGAAGTTAGGAGCTTAAATTAGAAATCACTTAAAATCAAAATATAAAAAATGAGCAACAATCGCTATATGATGCGCGGTGTGAGTGCCGCCAAAGAGGACGTACACAACGCCATCAAGAACATCGACAAGGGTATCTTCCCACAGGCTTTCTGCAAGATTATACCAGACATTCTGGGTGGAGACCCTGAGTACTGCAACATCATGCACGCCGATGGTGCCGGCACCAAGTCAAGCCTCGCCTACATGTATTGGAAAGAGACAGGAGACCTCTCTGTATGGAAAGGTATCGCACAGGATGCTGTCGTAATGAACACAGACGACTTGCTCTGTGTAGGCGCTGTAGATAACATCCTGGTATCATCCACCATCGGAAGAAACAAGATGTTGGTTTCGGGCGAAGTAATCTCTGCCATCATCAATGGTACCGACGAACTACTCCACGAGATGAGAGACATGGGCATCGGCATCTACCCTACAGGTGGCGAGACTGCCGATGTTGGCGACTTGGTACGTACCATCATCGTCGATTCTACCGTCACTTGCCGCATGAAGCGAAGCGATGTCATCAACAATGCCAACATCCGTCCAGGCGATGTCATCGTAGGTCTTTCTTCCACTGGTCAGGCTACATACGAGAAGAAGTACAATGGCGGTATGGGCAGCAACGGATTGACCTCAGCCCGCCACGACGTGTTTGCCAAGTATCTCGCAGAGAAATATCCTGAGAGCTACGACCACGCAGTACCAGAAGAGTTGGTATATAGCGGTAAGTATAAGTTGACCGACGATGTGGAAGGTGCCCCTATCAACGCAGGCGAGCTGGTACTCTCCCCTACCCGCACCTATGCTCCAGTCATCAAGAAGTTGCTCGACGAGTTGCGCCCTGAGATTCACGGCATGGTACACTGCACCGGCGGCGCCCAGACCAAGGTGCTCCACTTCGTAGGCGAGGATTGCAAGGTTATCAAGGACAACATGTTCCCTGTTCCTCCTCTCTTCAAGGCCATCCATGATTGCTCAGGCACAGACTGGAAGGAGATGTACCAGGTATTCAACATGGGTCACCGCATGGAAATCTATGTTCGCCCTGAAGTTGCCGAGAAGGTCATCGCCATCAGCAAGAGCTTCAACATCGACGCTCAGGTGGTGGGACATATCGAGGAAGGCAAGCGCAGCCTTACCATCAAGAGCGAGTTCGGAACATTCGAATACTAAAAAAAATTATGGACAATAACAATATATTACAGAAGCTAGAAGGCTTAGAGAGCCGATACGAGGAAGTAAGCACCCTCATTACCGACCCAGACGTTATCGCCGACCAGCCACGTTACGTGAAGCTGACCAAGGAATGGAAAGACCTCGGCGACATCATGGACGCACGCAAGCGTTACATCAACTGCCTCAACAGCATCAAGGAGGCCAAGGACATTCTCGCCAACGAGAGTGACCCAGAGATGAAGGAGATGGCTCGCGAGGAACTGAACGAGAACGAGGCCTTGCAACCTAAACTCGAAGAGGAAATCAAGATTGCCCTGGTACCTAAGGACCCTGAGGACGCCAAGAATGTCCAAATGGAGATACGTGGTGGAGCCGGTGGCGACGAGGCTGCCCTCTTCGCAGGCGACCTCTTCAATATGTACAAGAAATTCTGTGAATCCAAGGGATGGACAGTCAGCGTGACTTCCGTTTCCGAAGGTGCCGTGGGAGGATACAAGGAAATCGACTTCGCCGTGAGCGGAACAGACGTTTATGGTACTTTGAAATACGAGTCAGGCGTACACCGTGTACAGCGTGTGCCAGCCACAGAAACCCAGGGACGTATGCACACATCGGCTGCGACAGTGGCTGTATTGCCAGAGGCTGATAAGTTTGAGGTGAACATCAACGAAGGTGACATCAAATGGGATACCTTCCGAAGTTCAGGTGCCGGTGGTCAGAACGTGAACAAGGTGGAGTCTGGTGTACGTCTCCGCTACCCATGGAAGAACCCTAACACTGGCGAGGTGGAGGAAATCCTCATCGAGTGTACAGAGACTCGCGACCAGCCAAAGAACAAGGAACGTGCCTTGAGCCGTCTCTACACCTTCATCCACGACCGTGAGCACCAGAAGTACGTAGATGACATCGCTAGCCGCAGAAAGAGTCTTGTATCCACAGGCGACCGCTCGGCAAAGATTCGCACATACAACTTCCCACAAGGTCGTGTCACCGACCATCGCATCGGTTACACCACCCATGACTTGAGTGGTTTCCTCGGAGGTAACATCCAGGATATGATTGATGCCTTGACGGTAGCTGAAAATGCAGAAAAATTAAAAGAAACAGAATTGTAGAATTATGAACCGCAAAGAATTAGTAGAACAGATTTTCGCCAAGAGAAGTTTCTTGTGCGTAGGTCTAGACACAGATATCGAGAAATTGCCTAAGTGCATCTTAGAAGATGAGGAAATTCAAGGAGCAGAATCCGAGTTGATTTTCAAGTTCAACCAAGCCATCATCGACGCCACCGCACCTTACTGCGTGGCTTACAAGCCCAACTTGGCTTTCTATGAGAGCCGCGGCGTGGATGGCATGATTGCATTCGAGAACACCGTAAAGTATCTCAAGATTCACTACCCTCACCATTTCATCATCGCCGACGCAAAGCGTGGAGACATCGGCAACACATCCAAGATGTATGCCCAGACATTCTTCAAGGAGTACGACATCGACTCTCTGACTGTGGCTCCATACATGGGCGAAGACTCCGTAAAACCTTTCTTGGAGTATGAAGGCAAATGGGTGATTCTCTTGGCACTCACCAGCAACAAGGGAAGCCACGACTTCCAGTTGACAGAGGACAAGGAAGGCACACGTCTCTTCGAGAAGGTATTGAAGAAAAGCCAGGAATGGGGCAACGACGAGAACATGATGTACGTGGTAGGTGCGACACAAGGCAGTATGTTTGAAGACATCCGCAAGGTGGCTCCTAATCACTTCTTGTTAGTACCAGGCGTAGGTGCCCAAGGCGGCAGCCTACAAGAAGTTTGCAAATACGGAATCATCAAGGATTGCGGCTTGCTCGTCAACTCTTCACGAGGCATCATCTACGCTAGCCATGACGAAGATTTCGCCGAGGTAGCAGGTCAGAAAGCCAAGGAATTGCAAGAGCAGATGGCAGCAGAACTGGAAAAGTTGGAAGATAGAAAATAGAAGTTAAAAGGCGCAAAGTTTCACTCATAAAGTGGCTTTGCGCCTTAAAAATGCTTGTTTGTTGCCGAAAAAAGCAAAATATTACAATAGAATGACAGGTATTTGAATCTTTTTTACTATATTTGCACTCAATAAGTGTTCTAAAAGCTATATCGTTCAGCTTGATGAGCTAATACAAAACAAAAAGAAAGACAATTTATGGAATTTACCGCTCAACAGATAGCCCAGTTTGTACAGGGCAAGGTAGAAGGTGATGAGAATGCAAAGGTAAACACCTTCGCCAAGATAGAAGAAGGTAAGGAAGGGGCGATTTCGTTCCTTTCCAACCCTAAATATACTCACTATGTATATGACACGAAGTCATCCATTGTCCTCATCGACGAGGCAGTGGAATTGGAGCATCCTGTGAGTGCCACCCTCATCCGTGTGAAAAACGCATACGAATGTGTGGCAAAGCTCTTGCAGATGTATGAGTCCATGAAGCCTAAGAAGACAGGCATCGACCCTTTGGCTTTCGTGTCTCCTAAGGCTAAGGTAGCAGAAGGGGTCTATGTGGGTGCATTCGCATACATCAGCGATGGTGCCGAGGTAGGCGAAGGGAGCCAAATCTATCCTCATGCGTATATCGGCGAGGGTGTCAAAGTGGGGAAGAACGCCCTTATCTACCCTAACGTAACGGTATATCATGGTTGTAAACTGGGCGACAACGTAACCCTCCATGCAGGTTGCGTAATCGGTGCAGACGGTTTCGGCTTCGCACCTGGTCCAGAAGGCTATGACAAGATTCCTCAGATTGGTATCGTCACCATCGAAGACAACGTAGAGATCGGCGCCAATACTTGCGTGGATCGTTCTACCATGGGTTCTACTTACGTAAGAAAGGGTGTTAAACTTGACAACCTCGTTCAAATCGCCCACAACACCGACATCGGCGAAAATACAGTCATGTCTTCGCAAGTGGGCATCGCTGGAAGCACCAAAGTGGGACAATGGTGTATGTTTGGCGGTCAGGTAGGTATTGCTGGGCACATCACCATCGGCGACAAAGTATTTTTGGGTGCTCAAAGTGGTGTACCAGGAAGTCTGAAGAGTGGTCAGCAGCTCATCGGCACTCCTCCTATGGAGCAACGTGGTTACTTCAAGTCCCAGGCGATATTCCGTCGCCTGCCAGAGATGTACAAGGAACTTAACGAGCTGAAAAAAGAAATCGAAGAACTGAAGAAAAATAAATAGAAATATAATTATAGGTTATTAGGCACGGATTACACAGAGGCTAGCGCCAAAGAGCAATTCTAAGAAACGGACGTGAACCCAAGGAAATACGGACGGAAAGCCGAAGGGAAAAATCCGTGTAATCCGTGCCTAAAAAAATAATTGAATTATGTCAAAACAGAAAACACTGAAAGGTAGTTTCTCTCTTTGCGGCAAAGGTTTGCACACAGGTTTGAGCCTCACGGTAACATTCAATCCTGCACCAGAGAACACCGGCTATAAAATACAGCGTATAGACCTCGAAGGTCAACCAACCATCCAGGCTATCGCAGAGAATGTCGTAGAAACCCAACGAGGCACAGTCCTTGGCAAGGGCGACATCCGTGTGAGCACAATCGAACATGGTATGTCTGCGCTCTATGCGCTTGGCATCGACAACTGCTTGATTCAGGTCAATGGTCCGGAATTCCCTATCCTCGACGGCTCCGCAGCTATGTACGTGGAGAAAATACAGAGCGTAGGCATCCAAGAGCAGAACGCTGAGAAGGATTACTACATCATCCGCCACAAGATAGAGGTTAAGGATGACAACGGCTCTGTCATCACCATTCTCCCAGACGAGGACTTCTCTATCACGGCGATGTGCTCCTTCGAAAGCAAGTTCATCAACAGCCAGTTTGCCACGCTCGACAAGATGGAGACCTACATCGACGAGATAGCATCTGCTCGTACTTTCGTCTTCGTACGCGACATCATGCCATTGCTCCAGGCAAACCTCATCAAGGGTGGAGACCTCGACAATGCCATCGTCATCTATGAAAGGCAAGTGCCACAAGAGCAACTTGACCAGCTCGCAGACCACCTCAAGGTTCCTCATATGGATGCCACTAAGTTGGGTTACATCCAGCACAAGCCTTTGCAGTGGGAAAACGAATGTACACGACACAAACTCCTGGACATCATCGGCGACATGGCCCTCATCGGCAAGCCAATCAAGGGACGAATCATCGCCACACGCCCAGGACACACAGTGAACAATAAGTTCGCCCGTCTCATGCGCAAGGAAATTCGCAAACACGAGGTACAGGCTCCTATCTACAACCCTAACGAGGCTCCTATCATGGACAACATCCGCATTCGACAGCTCCTGCCACACCGCTACCCTATGCAGCTGGTAGATAAAGTCATCGCCATGGGTCCTACCAGCATCGTGGGCATCAAGAACGTGACCGCCAACGAACCATTCTTCACAGGCCACTTCCCTGAGGAGCCAGTGATGCCAGGCGTACTTCAGGTAGAGGCCATGGCGCAATGCGGAGGATTGCTCGTACTCAACCAATTGGAAGAGCCAGAACGCTGGAGCACATACTTCATGAAACTTGACGACGTGAAGTTCCGGCAGAAGGTAGTACCAGGCGACACGCTCCTTTTCCGTGTGGAATTGTTGGCACCAGTACGCCACGGCATCAGTTCAATGAAGGGATATATGTTCGTCGGAGACCAAGTCGTAGCTGAAGCAACCTTCACGGCACAGATTGTAAAAAACAAGTAAAACAATTTGTAAACAAGTAATACAATAATTTATGAATCAAATAAGTCCATTAGCATTTGTACACCCAGAGGCAAAGCTCGGTGACAACAATATCATCGGTCCATTCTGTTACATCGACAAGGATACCGTCTTGGGCGACAACAACGTATTGCAAAACAGCGTCACCATCAATGTGGGTGCTCGTATCGGCAACAACAACGAGATATTCCCTGGAGCCAGCATTTCCACCAAGCCACAGGATTTGAAATTCAAGGGCGAGGTGACAACTTGTGAAGTTGGTGACAACAACAGTGTCCGTGAGAACGTAACCATCTCTCGTGGCACGGCTTCCAAAGGCAAGACGGTCGTAGGCAGCAACAACCTCTTGATGGAGTGCGTCCATGTAGCACATGACTGCGAACTCGGAAGTGGACTCATCATTGGAAACTCCACCAAGTTTGCTGGCGAAGTCATCGTTGACGACAAGGCGATTGTCAGTGCCAACGTACTTGTGCATCAGTTCTGCCATATTGCTGGCTATGTGATGATTCAAGGAGGTTGCCGTTTCTCCCAGGACATACCACCTTACATCATAGCAGGCAAAGAGCCGACACGCTACTGCGCCTTGAACCTCGTCGGTCTTCGCCGTCGTGGTTTCAGCAACGAAGTCATTGAGAAAATCCACGAAGCTTATCGCCTGCTCTACAGCAAAGGCGTGCTGAAGGAAGGTATCGAGGAAATCAAAAAGAACCTAGAGATTACCCCTGAGATACAATACATCATCGACTTCGTTGAGAACTCTAAACGAGGCATTATCAGATAAAGGTAAAAGTAAAAGGGGAAAAAGTAAAAAAGCATTCTTGTTTGAGCCACAGAAACCAAGCAGGAATGCTTTACCTTTTTTAAAATAGCAACGTTTTATTAAAAAACAAAAATGAAATGAAGACACTAGTTGTAGTTCTTGGTCCCACAGGCGTAGGAAAGACCGAACTTTGCCTAACATTGGCAGAGCGACTCTCCACACCTATCATCAATGCGGACTCGCGCCAGATATTTGCAGAAATACCTATTGGAACGGCTGCACCTACGGAAGAACAACAGCGACGAGTGAAACATTATTTCGTGGGAAACCACCATATCACAGACTATTACAGTGCAGCACAGTACGAGGCGGACGTCATGAAACTACTGGAAAACGAGATATTTCCAGAGCATGACGTGGCATTGCTCACTGGGGGCAGCATGATGTACATAGATGCGGTATGCAAAGGAATCGACTACATACCGACCGTGCGTGATGACATCCGAGAATGGATGAAGAAAAGATTGGAAGAGGAAGGTTTGGACACCCTGGTTGAGGAGTTAAAAGAGAAAGACCCCGAGCATTGGGCCATCGTAGATAAAAAGAACCCAAGACGTGTGGTGCATGCCTTGGAAATCTGTCATCAAACAGGCAAGACATACACCTCCTTCCGCACAGCCAGCAAGAAAGAACGTCCTTTCCGAATCATCAAGATTGGTCTGAACCGTGACCGATCCGAACTCTATGACCGAATCAATCAACGAGTGCTCATGATGATGGACGAAGGACTGGAGGAAGAAGCACGCCGAGTATATCCACAGCGAGGCTTAACTTCGCTTCGTACAGTAGGTTACAAAGAAATGTTCGCCTATTTCGATGGAGACATAGACAAGGCGGAAGCCATACGCCAGATACAATCACACAGTCGCGAATATATGCGTAAGCAACTCACCTGGTTTAAACGAGACGCAGAGATTAACTGGCTGCATCCAGAAGACAAAGAAGGATTATCGCTCTTAATGAACCTTAACAACTTATAAAAAAAGGAGCGAATGATGATTTTTCAAATATTTATTGTACCTTTGCATCGTCAAGAAGTAATCATAAAGGAGAATAAGAATCATTCGTTAGAAAAAAGAATTAATTCAAATAAGATATATGAAAAAAATCAAGACAATCTTTGCCTGGACATGGCAAAAGTTCAAAGCTTTCTGGCCTTGGTACAAGCATTTGTATCAAGGTAGAGCTTGGTACACCAAGACTTGTGTTGCTTTCATAAGCTGCATCGTAGCATTCATCTTATATCTGGGAGCTGTCGATATCAACTTTCTTTGGCTCTTCGGAAAGTCACCTGGCTATTTCTCGGGCATCATGAACCCACAGACTAGCGAGGCATCAGAAATCTACAGCGCAGACGGAAAGCTCATCGGCAAGTACTTCAACGAGAATCGTACCCCGGTGAACTACGAGGATGTCAACCCAGATTTCTTCAAGGCATTGGTAGATACAGAGGATGAAAGATTCTACAAGCACCTAGGCATCGACCCTATCGGCTTGTTTGGTGCCGTAAAAGATGCCGTACTCCACCACGATGCCCGCGGAGCTTCCACCATCACACAGCAGTTGGCAAAGAATATGTTCCGAGTTCGCTCACAATATTCCACCGGTTTGCTGGGCAAGATTCCGGTACTCCGAATATTGATCGTCAAGAGTAAGGAGTGGATTATTGCCGTGAAATTGGAAACGGTCTATAGCAAGAAAGAAATCATCACCATGTATGCCAATACCGTTGATTTCGGATCTAACTCTTATGGTATCAAGACTGCTGCCAAGACATATTTCAACACGACTCCAGCCAAGATGACTACAGATCAAGCTGCCGTCTTGGTAGGTATGCTGAAGGCAACAACCTATTACAACCCTCGCACGAATCCAGAGAACAGTTTGGCAAGAAGAAACACCGTATTATATAATATGGTAACACATGGAGACCTCTCCAAGGAAAGATTTGACCAACTCAAGCAAGAGCCTATCAAGCTGGACTTCAAGGTGGAGGAAAACTACGACGGACAGGCCAAATACTTCAGAGAGGCAGTTGCCAACTACCTGAAGGGCTGGTGCAACGAAGAAGGTTACGACCTGTACTCCAGCGGTTTGAAGATATATACCACCATCGACACACGTATGCAGAAGTATGCAGAAGATGCCGCCAGGAAACAAATGAAACAAGTGCAGCAAAACTTCAACAATCACTGGGGCATACACCGTAACATGGCTGGAGAAGGCAAATGGTTGGGAGAAGACCCATGGCAAGATGAGAACCACAAGGAAATACCTAATTTCATACAAGGCATCGCAGAAAGACAAAGTTTCTACAAAGACCTCGTGGCTCGTTTCCCAAATAACCCAGACTCAGTAAACTATTACTACAAGGAATGGGTTCACCCTGTCAAGGTGTTCGACTACGACAAGGGTACTGTCACAAAGATGATGACATCCGAGGATTCCATCAAGTACATGACCACATTCATGCACTGCGCTTTCGTAGCCATGGAACCAGAGTCGGGTGCAGTCAAGGCTTGGGTCGGAGACATCGACTTCGACACTTGGAAGTACGACAAGGTGACAGCAGAACGCCAACCAGGTTCAACCTTCAAGCTCTTTGTCTATACAGAGGCCATGAACCAAGGTTTGACTCCATGCGACAAGCGCAGAGACGAGTATATCTCCATGGATGTGTATGACAAGAAGAAGCACGAGATGGTCAAATGGACGCCATCGAATGCCAATGGCTCTTTCTCTGGCGACTCCGTGCCACTGAAGAGTGCATTTGCCAAGAGTATCAACTCTATAGCCGTTAGACTGGGACAGGAGATGGGAATCAAGAGAATCATCGAGACCGCTCAAAAAATGGGTATCAACAGTCCGTTGGATGACGAACCATCATTGGCTTTGGGTTCTAGCGATGTCAACCTCTTGGAAATGGCAAATGCCTATTGCACCATCGCCAACAATGGTATGCACCACGACCCTGTATTGGTCACCAAGATTGTAGATCGTGACGGAAAAATAGTATATGAGGGTCCATCAACATCCGAACAAGTGATTCCATATAAGAGTGCATTCCTTATGCAACAACTTCTCAAAGGAGGTATGACAGAGCCTGGTGGTACTTCACAAAGTTTGTGGGGATATGTAGGCAGCTACAAGGACACCGAGTTCGGCGGAAAGACCGGAACCACCAACAACCATTCAGACGCATGGTTCATGTGTGTAAGTCCTAAGCTAGTAGTAGGCGCATGGGTAGGTGGAGAATACCGATGCATACACTTTAGGACAGGTGCATTGGGACAAGGTTCCAGAACAGCCCTTCCTGTTTGTGGATACTTCTTACAAGCCTTGTTCAAGGATCCTAACTTCAAAGAATACCATGGCAAGTTTGAGAAGCCAAAGGACGAAGACATCACAAGGGATATGTATGAATGTGCTAGCTACGTACCAAGACCTAGGGTAGATACGACAAGGGTAGATAGTGCCGCCATGAACGAGGAAATCATCCTCGATGAAAACGGAAACCCAATCATCCGAGAAGTACCTACGGGAGAAACTAACGAAACTAGCGACAAGAAAGGTGAAGAGAATGGCGAAAAGAAGGAGAAGAAAGACAAGAAGAAAGCTAAACCTTCAGAGCAAGTCATCAACTTCGACGACCTATAACATACCACTTTATACCAAATAAAAGAACAAAAAGGATAATCGGCGACTTCACAAAAGCAGAAGCCGTCGATTATCTTTAATCACCCAAACTACACCATGGCAGATAAGATAGACTTGGAAAATGACGAATTGCAAAACGCCTTGCAAATCATACAATATACGCAGCGTTCACTTTTCTTGACAGGAAAAGCTGGGACAGGAAAATCTACCTTCCTACGATACATTGCGGCGCACACAAAAAAGAAGCACGTCGTGTTGGCACCTACTGGAATTGCTGCCATCAACGCAGGCGGCTCCACCCTTCATAGTTTCTTCAAACTTCCATTCTATCCCCTACTTCCCAACGACAGCAAATATAGCGTCAGGAATCTAAGGAATACCATGAAGTACAACTCTGAAAAAATCAAACTCTTAAGGGAAGTAGAACTGATCATCATCGACGAAATCAGCATGGTGAGGGCGGACATCATCGACTTCATAGATAAGATACTGAGAGTATATAACCGCAATATGCGTGTGCCGTTCGGTGGCAAACAACTTCTTCTCGTGGGAGACATCTACCAATTGGAGCCCGTAGTCAAGGAAGACGACCGAAAGCTGCTGAGTCCTTTTTATGCCAGCAGTTTCTTTTTCGACGCAAAAGTCTTCAAGGAATTCCAACTGGTAAGCATCGAACTGAAAAAGGTATATCGCCAAAGCGACCCGACCTTTATTCATATCCTAGACCATATCCGTACCAGTCAAGTGGGAAATGCCGACTTGATGCAACTCAATCAGAGAGTAGGTGCCCAACTAGACGAAAGCGACTCCAAGTTGGCCATCACCCTATCGACAAGAAGAGACACTGTGGACTTCATCAATGAGAACAAACTCAAGGAATTGCCAGGAGATCCAACTCTATTTAGGGGCAGCATCGAGGGGGAATTTCCTGAGAGCAGCCTTCCGACCCCCATCGAACTATACCTCAAGACTGGGGCGCAAGTCATTTTCATCAAGAATGACATTGACCACCAGTGGGTCAACGGAACCCTCGGCACCATCATAGGTTTTGACGATGACCAGGACAGCAGAATCTACGTGAGAACCGAAAACGGAGATGATGTCATGGTAGAACAGGCGGCATGGAGCAATATGCGCTACCACTTCAATGAAACAGAAAAGAAAATAGAAGAGGAGGAAATCGGAAGATACACCCAATATCCCATCAGACTAGCTTGGGCGATAACAGTACACAAAAGCCAAGGCTTGACCTTCAACCAAGTGAAAATCGACTTTACAGGAGGTGTCTTTGCAGGAGGCCAGACCTACGTGGCACTCTCTCGCTGCACAAGTCTGGAAGGTATAAGTCTGCAAGAACCCATACGTCACAACGAAGTATTCGTGAGAAATGAGGTCAAACAGTTTGCACGCCATTACAATGACCGCAACATCATCAACACAGCCCTAATCCAAAGCAAGGCTGACAAACAGTACCACGATGCTGCCGTAGCCTTCGACAAGGGCGATATGCAAGGAGCTCTGGACAATTTCTTCTTGGCCATACATAGTAGATATGACATCGAAAAGCCTATTGCCAAGAGATTTATCAGAAAAAAACTCAATGTCATAAATGAACTGAAAGAAGAAAACGAGCGCTTGAAGGACATCATCAAAAAAGAAAAGGAAGAAAACAAGAAACGCAAGACTTTCTTGAAGAAGTTGGCCACCGAATATCTCATACTCGGTAAAGAGTGTGAAAAAGAAGATATGAACGATGCTGCCATCAACAACTACAAGAAAGCACTGGAGCTCTGCCCCGAGCATCCTGAAGCGAAACGAAGGTTGAAAAAATTGTCTAAAAAATGATTCCAACCTTACAGCAATATATAATCCATCCCCTAAAAAGGACAATGCTTTATCATAAAGCTTGCAAACTGCAAGAAAGTAATAATTAGTAATAAAAAAAAAGCCGAAATTTTGCACTTCGGCTTTTTTGTACTATCTTTGCATACATGAAAAGAAGAAAACTTAGAAAGAATCGCATAATCGTTTGCTGCCTGATACTTTGCGCAGTTATCACATTTCTGTTTCGTGGATGCTTCAAGGGCATTGCACCACTTGAAGAAAAAAAAGATACCGTGCCACCGATGCATCTCAATGACACGCTCAGCAACAGCATGAGCGAAGGAGGAGCATACCATGAAATGGACTCCTTAGTGGAACGTTATCTTAAACGCTGGGAAATCAATGGTGCGCAACTTGTCATCACACGCAACGACTCCCTACTCTACGCCCGAGGATTCGGATATGCAGACAAAGAGAAAGGTATCAAAATGGAACCTAACATGGTAATGAGATTTGCCTCTGTATCAAAACTCATTACTGCCGTAGGTATCATGAAGTTGCAAGAGATGAAGAAGTTACGCCTAAGCGACAAAGTCTTCGGTCCTAAGGGTATATTGACTGATACGACTTATAGCAACAGCATCAAAGACCCAAGGTATTATGATATTACAGTAGAACAACTACTTAGGCACAACGCTGGTTTTACCAATGGAGCTGGCGACCCGATGTTCTCCACACGTTACATCATCATGCAAAACCATCTGACCACACCGCCTGATCACAAGACGTTGCTTCGAATACTTTTGAAACGAAAGTTGGGTTATACACCAGGACAAGGCAGATGCTACTCAAATCTAGGCTACATGATACTCTCTGAAATCATCACCAAGAAATCGGGGATGAAATATGCAGACTTCATGCAGAAATATGTACTGAATCCCGCTGCTTGTTTCGACATGCACATCGCAGGTACATATTACAAGGACAAACGACCCAACGAAGTGAAGTATTATATGCACCAAGGTTCGGTGAATGTATTGGAATACAACAATAGCGGCAGAATGGTGCCACGCTGTTACGGAGAGAACGACGTTCCTCGATTAGAGGGAGCAGGAGCCTGGTGTGGTTCAGCTGCAGAACTGTCACGACTCATTGCATCCATAGATGGATTGCCTCATGTCAAAGACATCATCAGTGCCAAAAGTGTTGCCATGATGACACAAGAGCAACCTGACCACAATTTCTCCCTGGGGTGGAATTTCACCGCCAAGGGAAAACCATGGATTCGAACAGGTTCGCTATCGGGCACATCCGCCCTTGTCCTGAAATACCCAGACAACCAATGTTGGATTCTCATCACCAACACATCAACATGGAAAGGACATGGTTTTTCAAATGACACTATGGCGTTCTTCGAGAAACTTAGGCAAAAGTATATGGCAAATATGCCGAAGAAGGATTTATTCGAGGCACATAAAGATAAAAAGAATAGCAAAAAGTAATATATTCTACCAGTTAAAAAACAAAAAGAGGGTGTATCATAAAATTCGCTCAGAAAAAGCAATCAGCTATAATCTGGACTTATGACACACCCTCTTTGTATTATATTTTAAGAATAGCAACAAGCTTATTCTTTTCTTTTCCAAATCTTCGTCACTTTACGACGGATGGCAACAACGTTAAGAACAGAAACGATAAAGAACAATGCCAACCCCAAGCCTATGGCAGGCAACAAGCTACCATCCTCGATGTCAGGATAAAGAGCCTCGATGAAATCCATGTAATAACCACGGACAAAGAAAAGGATGACCCAAGCAATCACCAAGACTGACACATTCAATCCCATCGTCAAAATCTGGTATGGCTTAGAAACATCGGATGGACTATATCCTATGAGCAATAAGTTTTCCAACTTCGAAGAGTTCTTCTGCACCAAGAGATAGATACTCAACATCAAAATGTAGAAACTTAGAACAGAGATTATCAGACCGATCACCATCACCATAGAGACAATCATGCGTAAGAAATACGTTGTTTTCTCCGCATCAAGCTTGTCCGTCTCTACCTCATAGCCATTGGCATCCAGATATTGGGAAATATTCTCGTCAGCTGGATTTCCCACCTCTACAATCAATCGTGTAGGATCACTATGGTCATCAGGGGCAAACTCCTTGTTGCTCCAATCCATGAAAGCCTGTGGAACAAGTATGGTATTCAACCTAGAAGAAAAGCCTATGACCTTACCCTTAAACTGCTCTTTCTTTCCTCCAGCCTGTACGAAAATATGAAAGTCTATCATAGCCATCAAGCCATCACTAATCTTTGGCAAAGAATGACTTTGGGCAAAACCAAAGTTATACATATTGATATAGGTACGAGGCAAGATAATAGGAACTTCCTGGGAACCGGGCTGATAGGTCCAATCCTTCAAAGGAACATCAACAAAAGCATCTGGTACACTCTCAAAAAACAATTCCGAGTTGAGTACGTTCACCCCATTGACTCCCATGGAAGCATCTACCTTATATTCGGTGGAAGTAAACTTACCAATCTTCTTTACAAACTTCTGAGAAGAAACATCATCGATTTCACCTGCAGAGAAAGTGTTTGTTCTACCACTGATAGTGTTGCCCATACCGATTTTCTTACTCATAATCAGATAATCGGCTTTCATAAAACTATCTTGCTGAGTAAAGACAGGCAAGACATCCTGATAGAACTGAAAACCAAAGAGAACTATCAACATACCAAAGAGATTGGCAAAGGCAAATCCAGCAAACTGAGGTATGCTAATGTGCTGTCGCAGTAATTTCCAAACTAATTTCATAAAAAACATACGCTACATAAGCGCACTCCTATTTTTTATAATTCCTTTTTCTAAAAAATTCTACTAAATAGATTTAATTATCTAGACTAAAAATCTAGCGATATGTCAAGAACCTTTCAGGTTGATCAGTATCACAACCTGACAATTTGCTCATATGACAAATCCATATGCTTGCCGATGCTGGTGACAATGACACCAGCCCCCTGTCGTTTAGCTTCGGTCATCATGATGTCACCCATGATGCGGGAATTGTTGTCGTCCAAGTGACTGATTGGCTCATCTGCCAAAATGAAGTCGAAAGGTTGACAAAGAGAACGAATCATCGCCACACGCTGTTGCTGTCCAAAGGACATTCGTCCTATTTTAGCATCGACCTTATCGGCGATACCCAATCGGTCAAACCACTCAAGGATTTGTTCACGAGACTGGAAACCTGTCATCTTATTCTTGATTTCAATATTTTCCATGGCAGTCAGCTCAGGAAAGAGACGTAACTCTTGGAAAAGATGGCTAATATGGCGTCTTCGAATCTCCACCCAATTCTTAACCTTATAATTGGCTGTTTCCTCGCCATCAAACAGTACCTGGCCGGTATAGTCATGCCGATAACCTAAAATGTAACTGCAAAAGGTACTCTTGCCCTTGCCGCTATCAGCTTCCACCAAATAAAGATGTCCTTTTTGAAAGGATACATCTTGTTTCCATACTTCAGAATCCAAGTCATCACGTTGGGCAAAGACCTCTGGAAGCACAGACTGAAACTTAATTGTTTCCATGATTATAAATTTAATTACCTTACTTTAATGTATAAACGATAGAATTCAAATTACCGAATATAGGTGTCAGCAAACTTGTAACCGCTGACATGGCATCATTACCAGAACTTGACTTGGCGAAATTAATGACCATCGCCAGCTTTTGACCAACGATTTCTTTTCTGATGTCAGCTGAAATAGGATGGTTTGACTCCTTGATGGAATAAGAAGCCAACAATTCATCACTTCCGCTATAGAACTGTTTGTCATCTGTCACACCAAAATAAAAAGAAGTCTTACCGTCCGAATAGAAATACGCATTGTGACCCCAATCCGCAATTTTGCCTCCTTGTGGACAAGACTGTTTCCAATAATCCACATCGCCAAGCCACTTATCATGCGCCAATTGTGCTGCCATAGTCATCTTCAAGTCAGAATCAGAGAAGGAAGGCATGATGATAGCCATGTCCCCGTTGACACTTCGGATGATATTGTCCATGTCGATGGCCGCATTGATACCCAGCAAAAGTTGCTGGATTCCCTTGTTGCTCTGCATCATCGGCAAGAACTTACGACCTTCCACATTCATAAAGATACCAGCCATAGCATCGTTAGGCATGGAAGTGATATACTTTCCCTTAATAGGACGATAATTCTTCGCAGCATCCTTCAAGGCTGCATCTATCTGCTTGTTGAACGAGAACGTTTCGCCCTTGATACGCAACATCCCATGAGAAATATTGAGTTCGGCAGCAATCACCACCTGCGAAGCATCTGCATTCTTAGGAGCACCTAAGGTAAAAGGAGCAACAAACTTTTCAGGCAATGCCTGCGCCTGTGCAACCATAGCCATTGGAGAAGCAATGGTGTCCAAGCACTCAAACAAAGGAGAACTTGTAACGCCATGTTCCTCGTCTGCCTTCAAGTATTTAATCATCTGCCTCTGCATATCAGTCTGAGCTTCAGCGACAACAGGTCCCATGACCAACAAAGACTCATCGGAAAATCCTATGAGCCATGAATCTTTCAATACAGAAAACTTCATATCTTTACGTTCGCTTACAGGCGTACAGATATGTTGAGATTTAGCTAGATTATTCAGCCACGATTCCAAATCCGACTCTTCAGATACCTTGGCACAAAGACCTAGGTTACCATCGGCTGTCTCGAAAAGATAAACTTTCTGCGAGACATCAATTCCACAATCAGAAACATCATCGACATGAAGTAGCGACTTCAACACACCAGCCTTATCAGAAATCTGATGACTATCAGCCATCTTACCCATATCCATAGAAATAAGAGCAGTACTTCCATGAGGTATGGCGTCTACGTAATCTGAACCCGAACAAGAAGTCAGTAAAAAGCCAAACACTGCTACTACAGAAAAAATGATTTTAAAATACAACTTTTTCATCATGTACCTTTCAAAAAAAATACTTCAAAATACGACGCGACACATAATTTATTATATACGACGCGATACATTAGCCATAAATACAGCCATGAGACCAGCGGTCTCCGTACGCAACCGACTAGTGCCCAAGGTGACAGACTCATAACCGTTGGCTATTGCCATTTTCACTTCATCAACAGAGAAATCGCCTTCCGGTCCTATCAATATCGTTACGTCACCATCATCAGAGAAAGGCTTCTGCAACTCAGCAAACAAGTCTTTCTTCTCAAATTCCTCATAACAATGGCAAATAAACTTTCTACCAGAACGAGGCTGCTTGATAAACTCCTTGAAAGAAACCATCTGATTGACAAGAGGTTTCCAAGCCTTATGACTTTGCTTGACAGCAGAAACCACAATCTTGTCCAATCGGACCGTGCGCAAGTTCTTCCGCTCAGAAAACTTGCAGTTCAAGAAGGACAACTCATCGAAGCCTACTTCCGTAGCTTTCTCAGCCATCCACTCGATGCGATCCATCATCTTGGTTGGAGCAATGGCCAAATGAACATGTCCCTTCCAAGCGGGCTGCTGTGGCAAAACCTCCTTAATTTCGTAAAGACATCGCTTAGTGGCAGCCAATGTCACAACAGCATGGTAGAAATTTCCCACGCCATCCATCAGATTGATGTCATCCCCACTCTTCAGGCGCAAGACCCTCAAAGCGTGTAATGCTTCCTCCTGAGGCATTTCGTTTACCTCTCCGGCATCAGGTACATAAAAGTATCTAGTCTCTTTCATCTAAATTCACTCGATTATTGGTTATTATTCTGGTCATCATGATGATGACGCCTATTCAGCTCGTCACGCAAGTTGGAAGCCATCTCATAGTTCTCCAGCTCTATCGCCTTATCAAGCGACATCTGGAGCATCTTATCCGTCAAGACGTTGATAGGCAAAGCGACCTTTGGAGAACCAGGCTCATAGCAGACAGACTGTGTCATCATCAAGTGCGTAGTGATATACAACGGACAATGATGAACCATGGAGAACAAGATTCCGTCACTGCACCTCACGGGATGAGTCGCCCCCGTTGAGAGGTCGGTAATCTGGGTGATATATTCCCCCTCCTGATGTCCGACAATATCAACTTCCAGTTGACGAACATTATAGTCCTGAAGCAAAGCATCCATAACTTCTGGATAGAGTAGTTTCAGCTCAGGTCTTTGCATCATACGTAACTTAAATTGCTTAGTCATGTCTTTATCACACGTGACTATCAATTGACGATGTTCATTCTCGTCAACCAAAGCTAGCAATGAAATATCGTCAATACCTACAACTTCTGAAATCCCCATTAATTTTAACTTGATTTTATCCATAGTTGTAACTCCGTAATTATTATTTAACGTCTTCTTTCCTGGGTCTGAAGATCAAAGCGAAAAGTATCGCAACTACCAAAGCATAAGCAGCGAATATCAACCAGCAAGGTGCCCAAGTCGTAACGCCAGCCTCATCGGTATAAGCATTTACGACAGCCTGGGCTGAAAGGGTACCCACGGTAGCACCGATACCATTAGTCATCAACATAAACAATCCCTGGGCACTGGAGCGCAAAGCCGGGTCCGTGGATTTGTCAACAAACAAAGAGCCCGAGATATTAAAGAAATCGAATGCCACACCATATACTATCATAGAAAGCACGAACATCCAAACCCCACTTCCCGGATTGCCCACGCCAAACAAACCGAAACGCAACACCCAGGCAAACATCGCAATCAGCATAACGTTCTTGATGCCATATCTCTTCATAAAGAAAGGAATGAGCAAGATACAGCAAGTCTCGCTAATCTGAGAGAGAGAGATCAAGATATTCGCATGATTGACACCAAAGGTGCCTGCATATTGAGGGTCTGCTCCAAACGATGTGATGAAAGGATTGGCAAAGCCATTGGTAATCTGCAAGCTGACCCCCAACAACATCGAGAAAATGAAGAAGATGGCCATGCGCTTCTGCTTGAAGAGCATGAATGCACGAAGTCCAAAGGCATCCACCAAACTCTGCTTGTCCTCCTTACCACTCACAGGGCAAGTAGGCAAAGTGAAGGAATAAAGGAACAAGATGATGCTTACGACACCCGAAGCGACAAACTGGTTTTGATTAGGCTGAAAGCCCATCAAGTCCACGAGCCACATCATACAGATGAAACCGACCGTACCAAAAACACGAATTGGAGGGAAATCCTTCACGGTATCCATCCCCGCCTTGGTAAGTCCGTTGTAAGCTACGGAATTGCTCAATGCCAATGTAGGCATATAGAAGGCAACACTCAACGTATAGACCCAAAACACCCAATCCAATTGCCCCGTAGAACCACAATAAGCTGCGCCAAACATAAAGATAGCTGCCAAAAGATGGCAATAGCCCAACAGACGCTGTGCTGGAATCCATCTATCAGCAACGATGCCCATTAACGCAGGCATGAAGATAGACACAATGCCCTGAACGGCGTAAAACCAACCTATCTGGGAAGCCATACCTATGCTACCCAAATATGTTCCCATAGAAGTAAGATAAGCTCCCCATACTGCAAATTCAAGGAAGTTCATCAATGACAATCGGATTTTAAGATTCATATTTCAAATTCATTTATATTAGCTAATATTTATGCAAAGATACATATTATTATTGAGAACTCATGCCAAAATAGCTATTTTTAATTCCAACATATCCGATATTTAACAAAATATGTGTAATTTTGCAGGCGAATTTAATTAAATAAAGAAAGATGTTATCAAAATTTTTCCTAACGTGCAACAAAATCGGAGCTTTCACACTGGGTGGAGGCTACGCCATGATTCCAATCATGGAAAGAGAGTTTGTAGATAAGAACCATTGGATGGATAAACAAGAATTCATGGACATCATGGTGGTCGCGCAAACCACACCTGGCATTTTCGCCATCGACATGGCAAGTCACATCGGATATAAGCTCAAAGGCATCTGGGGCGGCATCATCGGAGCCATCGGGATAGCCCTTCCTTCCATCATTGCCATCCTCATCATCGCCATGTTCTTCCAACATTTCAAAGACAACTATTGGGTAGCTAAGTTCTTTGCCGGGGTACGTCCTGCCGTCGTTGCCCTCATTGCAGCTCCTTGCTTCAAGATGGCAAAGACAGCCAACATCAACAGATATAACATTTGGATACCATTCGTATGTTGCGGTCTGATAGCCTTACTAGACGTATCTCCTATCTATATCATTATTGCAGCCGGAGTCCTCGGATTCCTCTATGGCAGATATGTCAAGAAAGAGGCGTAGTCTAAGGAAATCATTCCAACTCAACATTCAACACTGAACATTCAACATTAAGAATAAAAATTCCATCAAATGATATTTTTAAAACTTTTTCTCATTTTCACCAAGATTGGAACCTTCAATTTCGGTGGAGGATACGCAATGCTCTCGCTCATCCACAACGAGACTGTAGTGAAAAACCATTGGCTCAGCAATGCCGAGTTTACTGACATCGTAGCCATCAGTCAATCGACCCCAGGGCCAATCGGAATCAACTGTGCCACTTATGTAGGATATACCTCTGTACTCCATGCTGGCTACCCTCAATGGGCAGCTTGCCTAGGTTCCGTATTAGCATCCCTTTCCATCATGTGGCTCCCTTTCATCATCATGATCCTCATCAGTCGATACCTCATCAACCACAAAAACTCCAAGGATGTACAAAACATATTCAGTGGATTACGACCTGCCATCATCGGCTTAATTGCTGCAGCAGCCGTACTTCTTATGAACAAAGAGAATTTTGGCTCGCCACAGACAAACCCTTTGCAGTTTGTAATGAGCGTCATTCTCTTTGCCTTAGCATTTTATTTCACAAAATACAGAAAAACTAACCCGATTCTTGTACTTGTAGTTTGCGGAATCGTAGGACTCTTTATCTTCTAAACACTAAATACAGATGCTGACTTAACTGAATAAAATGCTGATTTAGCGAAATTAAAACACGGATTTCAAACAAAGATTTTTATAAACGTAGAAAGGGCTTGCCATCTCGGCAAGCCCTTTCAAATGTCGGTCATTCTAATATGACAAAGGACCGACAAAAAAAAATTGATTGTCTCACGACAACCAATCTTTTATTAACCTTAATAATCTAATACCATGAAAAACACGATGCAAAGGTACAACTTTTTCCCAAACTACAAAATGTTTTGCATGGAAAATACGTTATTTTTAAATTTCATTAAATCTTCCTGTACCCCATTTAAATTTTCTTTGCAGCAAAATTGAATTTAACTTTTCTTTTTCGTCATTTGATGCCAATGGAATAGAAACAGAAAAAACAAGCGTATCAGAAAGATTTGAGAATGTAACTGACACCATAACAGGTTCTATCAAAGAAACCAGTTCCCGATATTTATCCTCATCAAGAGTATCTGGCTTCTCCTTAAGATATTTACTCAACTGAGATATGTCCGAAGGCAAATACCCATTGCCTTCAGATTCATTCCATTGACTGTCATAAAACCGAACCTCACTTTCCATGGCAGGACCTAAGATTTTTTTGACAACACATAGAATAGAGTCACCAGTTTCCATTGGCAAAAGACACATCTGCACCTTCTCCAAAGGACTGGTCGTCACCTCCAAGAAATCAGAAGTAAGTGTATCCATCCGACATTCTTCTTCCAAGAGATTTTTAACTTCAGGCTTGACCTTCATATCGACCAAATCCAGCAATTCCAAGCGGAGATTCTTATCGAGTGTCGGCAACAGGGAATCAGGCATAGCCAGCCACAACTCCCGCAAAGACTTTGCATCTACCGAAACAGTAAGCACAAGGGCAATCACTAACAAAAACAACTTTTTCATAACTCAGTTAAATATGAATTAAACATATATACAACGACACGCCATGTCATGTCCACAAGGAGAGTTATTTGAACAGGAACTTCCCATAACGTAACTGGCATGTCCATTTACCTTGGTAAGGAGAAACAAATATCGTAAACAAGTTGCCGATACCTAACGGTGAACAGCCACCCTTATAAAAAGCTGTACCCCCATTCTCTTCGTCATAAGAGACCGTGTAATTACTTTCCATTCTCTTGGCCAAAGCTTTCATCTTTGTTACTGCAGCAGCTTTGTTGGGGCAAAAGAAATAAAAACGAGCCTGATTGAGCAAACTAGCATCCCTCAATGTTTGGAAACCAACTTCCACACGGTCTGCCTTAAACCCTTCAAAACTTTTGTTCAAAAACACCAACTGGTTTTCTGCCTTCACACTAGGTTCGCCAAACTTTGTTTTTAAGGTAATCAGCGCTTCTTCATAAGAAGAACCGAATTTTGCACCGGCGACTTCCGCCTCATTGCGTGCACTCATAGTCAATGACATTATCAATGCCAAAGCCAAAGTCAATAAATTTTTCTTCATCTTGATAGAATTAATATTCAATGCAAAGGTACAGCAAAATTATCTTTCAGCAAAATTTTTGAATCAAAATCTCAATCAAGTCCATGAATCTGGTCTAAAATTTCCACAAATTGCACAATCTAGACAAATCAAAACCACAAGAAACAAAAAGTGAAAAGCCCTAAGAACCAAGAGCTTTTCACTATACTATAATTACAAACTATATTTTACATTCTCATTACATAGCTATATTTAACTACTATATTGCATAATAGCATATCTATATTTCATCTGGTCAAAACCATGGGTGAAACGCACCTTTACTCCTCGACAGCAGCCTGCGCCGCAGCCAAACGAGCGATAGGCACACGGAATGGAGAGCAAGAAGCATAGTTCATGCCAACCTTGGCACAGAACTTAACAGAAGAAGGCTCACCACCATGTTCACCGCAAATACCCGTGCGTAGGTTAGGACGAGTCTTTCGTCCATTCTCCACAGCCATCTTGATGAGCTGACCAACACCCTCCTGATCAAGAACCTGGAACGGATCTACCTTCAAGATTTTCTTCTCCATATATACAGGGAGGAAGGAGGCGATATCATCGCGAGAATACCCGAAGGTCATCTGGGTCAAGTCGTTCGTACCAAAAGAGAAGTACTGAGCCTCTTCTGCAATCTTACCTGCCGTAAGGGCAGCACGTGGAATCTCTATCATGGTACCAATCTCAAACTCCACCTCGACACCTGTCTCGGCAAACACCTCTTTTGCTGTCGCAAGGATGACACCCTTCTGCTGTTTTAGCTCTTGAACGGTACCAATCAGCGGAACCATGATTTCAGGGCAAGGGTTGTAGCCCTCCTGCTTCAACTTGCATGCCGCACCAAGGATGGCACGTGTCTGCATCGCAGTAATCTCAGGGAACGTAATGCCAAGACGACAGCCACGATGGCCAAGCATTGGGTTGTTCTCTGCAAGTGAGTTTACACGTTTCTGAATCTCAGCTACGCTCACACCCATCTCCTTCGCCATTGTCTCCTGACCTGCAAGATCATGAGGTACAAACTCATGCAAAGGTGGGTCAAGCAAGCGGATATTCACGTGGCAACCATCCATAGCCTTCAAAATGCCATAGAAATCAGCAGTCTGGTATGGAAGCAACTTAGCCAACGCCTTCTCACGTCCCTCCACAGAGTCAGCAAGAATCATCTCACGCATAGCAACAATCTTCTGATCATCGAAGAACATGTGTTCGGTACGAGTCAAGCCAATACCCTTGGCGCCGAAAGCACGAGCCACCTCAGCATCATGTGGAGTATCTGCATTGGTACGAACCTCCATCTTGGTATATTTATCACAGAGATCCATCAGTTCCTTAAAGTCACCCGAAAGTTCTGCAGCCTTGGTCTCTATCTGACCGGCATAGACCTGACCAGTTGTACCATTCAAGGAAATAAAATCGCCCTCTTTATATATTGTTCCGTCAATTTCTACGGTCTTGGTCTTGTAATCCACATTGATGGCCCCCGCACCAGAAACACAGCACTTGCCCATACCACGAGCCACAACGGCAGCATGAGATGTCATACCTCCACGAGCAGTAAGAATACCCTCGGCAGCAGACATACCTGCGAGGTCTTCAGGAGAAGTTTCGATACGAACCATCACTACCTTGCGACCTTCGGCATGCCAATCTTGAGCATCATCGGCATGGAAAACTATCTGTCCACAAGCCGCACCAGGAGAAGCTGGGAGACCTTGGGTGATAACCTTTGCCTTGGAAAGAGCCAACTTGTCAAACACAGGGTGCAAGAGTTCATCTAGTTTCTGAGGCTCACAACGCAAGATAGCAGTCTTTTCATCTATCATGCCCTCATGAAGGAGATCCATGGCTATCTTCACCATCGCCGTACCTGTGCGCTTACCATTGCGAGTCTGCAAGAACCACAACTTGCCTTCCTGCACTGTGAACTCCATGTCCTGCATGTCATGATAATGGTGTTCCAGCTTATCTTGAAGCGCATCCAGTTCCTTGTAAAGTTCAGGCATCGCCTCCTCCATAGAAGGGTACTTGGCAACACGCTCTTCCTCTGAAATGCCAGCACGTTCCGCCCAGCGCTGAGAACCGATCTTGGTAATCTGCTGTGGGGTACGGATTCCTGCCACCACATCCTCGCCTTGTGCATTGATGAGATATTCGCCATTGAAAAGATTCTCACCATTACCTGCGTCACGAGAGAAGCAAACGCCCGTAGCAGAGGTTTCGCCCATATTGCCGAAGACCATTGCCATAACAGAAACAGCAGTCCCCCACTCGTCTGGAATACCTTCCATCTTGCGATACAGAATGGCACGCTCATTCATCCACGAACGGAATACCGCACAGATTGCACCCCAAAGTTGATCGATAGGATTTGTCGGGAAGTCTTCTCCTGTCTGCTCCTTGATGGCAGCCTTGAAAAGAACTACCAACTTTTTCAAAGACTCAACGGAGAGATCCTTGTCAAGGACAACGCCCTGCTCTTGCTTCACCTTTTCTATGATAGCCTCGAATGGATCAATGTCTTCCTTGTTGACAGGCTTCATACCGAGCACCACGTCACCATACATCTGCACGAAGCGACGATAGGAATCATATACAAAATGAGGATTGTTCGTTTTCTTGACCAAGCCCTCAGCCACCTCGTCGTTCAAGCCGAGGTTGAGAATGGTATCCATCATACCAGGCATGGAGGCACGTGCTCCAGAACGAACCGAGACAAGAAGAGGATTCTCCACGGAACCAAACTTACTGTTCATCAAAGCCTCAGTATGAGCCACTGCTGCACTCACCTCATCCTGAAGAAGTTCCTTGATTTTTTCTTCTCCTACCTTATAATATTCGTTACAAGTATCAGTTGTGATTGTAAAACCTGGAGGCACAGGAACACCAATCAGGTTCATTTCTGCCAAGTTAGCTCCCTTACCACCGAGAGCCTCACGCATCTGTGCATTTCCCTCAGCCTTGCCGTTACCAAAGGTATAAACTCTTTTTTCATTCATAATTCGAATAGATTTCAAATTTATTAGTTATTGTTTTTACTTGATGATGCAAATGTACATTTTTTATTCGAGACCACCAAACTTTTTACCATCTTTTTGCAATCTCGACTTTACATTTTTAATTGTTTACGTACACACGACAAACTAGTAATAAAATAATAGCAAACCTCTCTATTTTCTTACGGATTGCAAAAGACTGAAACTAACAACAAGGGAAGGCACAAGAAATAATACAAAAAGAACATAGAAAACAAGAATGAAAGCTAAAATTGAAAAGCTGTAGGACATACAAGGGGGATCCCCAAAAAGTACGATGGGCAACAAGAGGAACAATTGTCAACCACATCTTGGAGCACAATTTTCTAAAATTGCCTATACCTTATTATATATATAGTTACTAAATAGTTACTAATATGATAATATATAATGTTACAACTATGGAAAGAAGCCTAGCTGCTTCAGGAGTTATAAAATCGCTGCGAGAGTTACGGGAATCGCTTTCAAGAGATACAAAGATGATACTTTTGTATTGCGTATTAACTTATGGCCACACCCGAATACCGACACATTCCAACCCACGGTCCCCCAAAAATACTGATAAATTAGAACTTGGCTCGAAAAAAAGAAAGAACAGGACACAAAAAAAGGAAGAATATTTTTCGATATTAATAAAAAAAGGAGTATCTTTGCACCCAAAAATATAAATATCAATCATGGGAAGAAAACGTAAACCGTTACCATTACTAGAAAATATCACCATCGAGGCGGTGGCTGCCGAAGGCAAGTGCATCGCTCGTGTAGATGACCAAGTTATCTTCGTACCATTCTGCGTACCAGGCGACGTGGTCGATTTGCAAGTTGTCAAGAAAAAGCATAAATACTGCGAGGCGAAAGTCGTGAGATTCATCAAGAAAAGCGACATCCGCCAAGAGCCGATGTGCGAGCATTTCGGCATCTGCGGGGGTTGCAAATGGCAGAACCTGCCTTATTCTGAGCAAATCAAGGCCAAGCAAAAACAAGTGGAAGACCAACTTACTCGCATCGGCAAAATCGAACTGCCAGAGTTCCGTCCTATCATGGGTAGTGTAAAGACACAGGAATATCGTAACAAGATAGAATTCGGTTGCAGCAACAAGCGTTGGTTCACTGCCGAAGAGCTTGCACAACTTCCTAAAAAAGAGGACGATACAGTATCTTCATTAAAGGAGCGCCATGCCCAGAACGCAATAGGCTTCCACATCACAGGAGCGTTTGACAAGATATATCCTATCAAGAAATGCTGGCTGATGGATGACCTCTGTAATCAGATTCGCAATTTCGTGTTTGAGTATGCAGACTCTCACAACTATACCTTCTACGACCTCCGTGAGCAACACGGATTGTTGAGAGACATGATGATCCGTAACTCTAACACAGGGGAGTGGATGCTCGTTTTTCAGTTCCACTACGATGAGGAAGGAGATGAACAGAGAGCACAAGAGTTGATGCAACAGGTAGCCGACAAGTATCCTCAGATTACATCACTCATGTATGTCGATAACCAAAAGGGAAACGACACCTTCAATGACTTGGAGCTGAGCCTCTTCAAGGGCAACGATCACATCTTTGAACTTATGGAAGATCTAAAGTTCAAGGTAGGTCCTAAGAGTTTCTATCAGACCAACACAGAACAGGCATATCACCTCTATTGCGTAGCACGAGAGTTTGCCAATCTCACAGGGGAAGAACTGGTCTATGACCTCTATACGGGAACGGGAACCATCGCCAACTTCGTGGCTCACAAGGCTAAAAAGGTGATCGGCATCGAATACGTCCCTGAGGCCATAGAGGATGCCAAGGTCAACTCTCAGGTAAACAATATCGAAAACACCTTATTCTATGCAGGCGACATGAAGGATATTCTGACCAATAGCTTCATCAAACAGCATGGTCGCCCGGATGTCATCATCACCGACCCACCGCGTGCAGGAATGCACCCTGATGTCATCAAGGTCATCTTGAACGCTGCCCCAAAACGCATCGTCTATGTCAGCTGCAATCCGGCGACACAGGCACGCGACCTCCAACTGATGGACGACCATTACAAGGTGGCTGCCGTGCAGCCAGTAGATATGTTTCCTCACACACCTCACGTCGAGAATGTCGTATTGCTCGAAAAGCGTAGTGATTCTGACATTAAGCAGAAGTTGAAGGAGCGCAAGGTAAGAGAGAAAGCTATTGCCGAGGCGAAGGCTGCCAAGGAAGCGGAAAAGGCTAACTCTGTGGAGAACACGCAAGAGGCTAACTCCATCGAGGAAGGAAAATCTAATTAAAACCTAATCATAAAAATGAAAAAAGGAATCATCATGGCGTTGGCAGCTGTAGCTTTGACTACCGCCAACGCCCAAGAGAAGAAGGGCATTCAGTTGCCTGCATGGCTAAGTAACGTAAAGTTGTCTGGCTATGCCTTGACTCAGTATCAATACAGTGGGCAGAAAGGAGCTGAATCCAATTCGTTCAACATTCGCATGGGACGTCTCGCCTTGGAAGGGCGTATTGCCAACGACTTCTATTGGAAGACGCAAATTCAGTTCAACGGTAACACTTCCACTCTCGGCTCAAGCCCTAGAATGGTGGATTTGTTTGCTGAATGGCAGAAGTACAGCTACTTCAAGGTGAAAATTGGCCAGTTTAAGAACCCATTCACATTCGAGAATCCGATGAACCCTATCGACCAAGGTTTCATGGGATATGGACAGAACATCAATAAGTTGGCAGGCTTCAGTGACCGCGCAGGCGAGCATGCCTCGAATGGCCGTGACATTGGTTTGCAGTTACAAGGCGACTTCTTGAAGAACAGCAATGGACGCAACCTCTTGCACTATCAAGTTGGTGTATTCAATGGTCAAGGCATCAACACCAAAGATGTCGATAACCAGAAGAACATCATTGGCGGCGTATGGGTAATGCCAGTAAAAGGAATGCGCATCGGTGCGTTCGGATGGACAGGAAGTTATGCGAGAAAAGGAACTTGGAATGATGACGAGGCAGGCAACACCATCTACAGGAAAGATGCTGCGGGAAATATAGAACATGACGAAGACGGAAATCCTGTTAAAGAAACCTTTTCGGGAACTCGCAAACTCTCCCAGTACCGTTACGCATTCTCTTTCGAGTACAAGGCCAACGATTGGACGGTTCGTTCCGAGTACATTCACTCCACAGGTATGGCTTTTGCCAAGAGCATCAACAACTTTAACGACACCGATGCCAAGAACTGCAACATAAATGGCAAGATAGGCAACAAGGCGCAAGGCGTTTATGCGCTCGTCATCGCCCCTATCGTCAGCAAGAAGCTCTATGCCAAGGCTCGCTACGACATGTATGAGAACGACGGTACGACAAACAGCATGAAGACTCAATACGAGGTGGGATTGAACTACAACATCAGCAAGAACTTCACTATCCTCTCAGAATACGCTTTTGTCAATGATAGAAATCTTGCAGACCATAACTACTCCATGGCAGACGTAGAGGTGTGCTTCAGATTCTAGCACAACCATATTCATCGTGCTTGCAACTGACAACAAACATCAAATATATGCAAAAGAATTCACATGTGCTGATTTTTCTATTTAAATGACAATATAATAAAAGATGAAAGAAAACAAAGCTAGCCACCATCATCACCATGGTGAGCATTATAGCAAGAGGGCAGGTCATAACAGAAAGACCAAGTCTCAAAAATTACGTCGGATTATAGGCAATATTCTATTTGCTGTATTGAGCATCCTTGCGACACTCATCATATTGTTCATCATATATGATCATTGGAAAGGAGCATTCTAATACAAGCATCAATAAAATCTATCCCCCGAGTTTCATTTTACCATGAAGCTCGGGGGATGTTTTTATTTCTATCATTCACCTTGGATAGTCATAAAACCCTTTCGTAAAGATGATTTAAAATCAGAATGAATATGAGAAGCCAACGGAAGCAAATTCCTTAAACTGCCAATAGCTTTCCCCCTCCTTACGTTTGCTGCCATCGTCGAAGCGAGGATAGAGAAAGACATTCGTAGAAATATACTTATTGAATTGGAAAGTTATCGTGTTTTCCCATTCCAACTCAGCTCGCTCATAAGTGGTATAGCCATAGAGACGAGTCTTCCAGCGAATATTGTCTGCGAAAGCCCAAGTCAAATCGACCGTAAATTCCGAACCATAATCAGTCATACCATGCTGACCTTCCTCCAAGCCATAGCGAGTAGAAAGAGAAGGCCGCCCGACATACTTCCAGTTGAGTGCCAATGGAGCAATATGAGTACTACCTTTCAACCGATGGTTTAACCAATCCACCGTATAATCCATACCGACGGAGAGATTGAGCTTAAAAGGCGACATGAAGTCAGAATAGATTTTCTTGTCGTTACTCCTCAATCCCTTGGTAAACTGAGTCTGCGCAATCACCTGAATAGTATAGTACCATTTTTTCGTGGCTTGCAATCCCAACTTTCCAGTATAGCGAATCAAGTCTTCCGAGGTCTTATACGTATGCAACGTATCACCCTTGGAAGTCTGATAGCCCAAACGGAGTTCCAACTTATTTTCCCACTTCACCTTCTGCTTATTGTTGTAGTTGGCTTGCATAGTGACACTTCCCAACATCGAATAGTTGCTTTCACCGCCCTTGTACCAATTATCACTTACATAGTTTTGCAAAAATTGGAGATAATAATCGCCCTTGATGGTCCAAAAGTTAGGTTTTTTCACATATATATGAAGAGGAGAAGCCTCCAACTCTATTGCCTTAGGCGCCACCTCTTCGACAAGATTTATCTCAGATTGACGAGGAGTTTCATCAGTAATCGGAGCACCTGCAGCGCTCAGCCTAGTTTCATTATTTTTTACCAAATCAGGTCGATTGAGATAGACGTGCATCAGAGTCCTGTCAAGCATATAGTCGAGCGAATCAGACTTCAAGTCGGGCTGAAGTCTTAAAAATCGTTCCGCAGGAGCATGATAAAAAGTTAGCGGCATAAAGAGTTTAGCAAAGCGGATGTCGTCCGCCTTCCATTCCTGCGAATTCCCCCTCAAGCGCCAACTTTCCAAAGTATCAATGCGCATACGCTGAGACTCCAAGGAATCCTCATAGTTCTTCACCCACTCGTCAGCGAAAGCATAACCCTTGAAAACCTTAGCTGACTTATGGTTTCTCACTTGCGCATGAGCGTCTAGCATAGACAATGCCAATAAGGACAATATCAAAAATCTCAATTTCATATCTTACAATTCGTTACAATTTCGTCTTCTTTACATCACATTTTTATTGATAAAGACACATTTTATCGGCAAAGGTAATAAATAATTCATAAAACAATGCCAATATTTGCAATTATTTTGGCTAATTCATAATTTTATAGTAACTTTGCACCCAAATTATTCTAATTTAAAATATAAATATCGTGGCTGAAACAAAGTACATCTTCGTTACTGGTGGTGTGGTTTCTTCATTGGGAAAAGGAATCATCTCTTCATCCATCGGTAAGCTTCTGCAAGCCAGAGGCTACAACATTACAATTCAAAAGTTTGACCCATACATCAACATCGACCCGGGTACGCTGAACCCTTACGAGCACGGCGAGTGCTACGTTACTGTGGATGGCATGGAGACAGACCTCGACCTCGGTCACTACGAGAGATTCACAGGTATTCAGACAACAAAGGCTAATTCCCTCACTACAGGTCGTATCTACAAGGCGGTCATCGACAAGGAGCGCCGTGGCGACTACCTCGGCAAGACCATCCAGGTGGTGCCTCACATCACAGACGAGATCAAGCGCAACGTCAAGTTGCTCGGTCAGAAGTATCACTACGACTTCGTCATAACAGAGATTGGCGGTACCATCGGCGACATAGAGAGCGCTCCTTACATGGAGGCCATCCGTCAGCTGAAATGGGAATTGGGTAAAAACGCAGTAAACGTACACCTCACATACGTACCTTATTTGAAGGCAGCTGGCGAGTTGAAGACCAAGCCTACACAGCACTCCGTGAAGGAATTGCAGAGCGTAGGTATTCAGCCAGATATTTTGATTCTCCGTACAGAGAAGCATCTTGAAGAGGGAATCATGAAGAAGGTAGCAAACTTCTGTAACGTTGATTTGGATTGCGTCATCCAGAGCGAAGACCTCCCAAGCATCTACGAGGTGCCAGTCAATATGCAGAACCAGGGTCTCGACACCGCTATTCTCCGTAAGATGGGCGAGCCTATCGGCGAGAAACCTGCACTCGGTCCTTGGAAATCATTCCTCGACCGCCGTGCCAAAGCTACCGAGGTGGTAAACATCGGTCTCGTGGGCAAGTACGACTTGCAGGACGCTTACAAAAGTATCCGTGAGAGCCTCTCACACGCCGGCACATACAACGACCACAAGGTGAAAATCACCTTCATCAACTCAGAATACCTCACAGAAGACAATGTGGCTGAGCAATTGAAAGGACAGGACGGTATCGTCATCTGCCCAGGATTCGGTCAACGTGGCATCGAGGGAAAGATTATCGCAGCCCACTACACTCGCACTCACGACATACCGACCTTCGGCATCTGCTTGGGTATGCAGATGATGGTCATCGAGTTTGCCCGCAACGTGATGGGATACAAGGATGCCAACTCTCGCGAGATGGACGAGAAGACCCCACACAATGTCATCGACATTATGGAGGAACAGAAGAACATCTCCAATATGGGTGGAACTATGCGACTTGGTGCTTACGAATGCGTATTGAAGCAAGGTTCACGCGTGTTCAATATATATAAAAAGGAGCATATCCAGGAACGCCACCGCCACCGCTATGAGTTCAACAACGAGTTCCAGATGGAGTTTGAGAAGAACGGCATGAAGTGTGTTGGGCGCAACCCAGAGAGCGACTTGGTAGAAATCGTGGAGGTACCAGGCTTGAAGTGGTACATCGGTACACAGTATCATCCTGAGTACCAGAGCACCGTACTGAAGCCACACCCATTGTTCCTCGATTTCGTGAAGACAGCTATTGAAAACAAAAAGTAATAAACAGGAGTTAAAGGAGTTAAGGAGATTCCCTTTAACTCCTCTAATTTCTAACATTAAAAGATGAACAAAAACAACATTATTGGCTTTTTACTGATTGCCGTGGTTCTGATTGGTTTCAGTTGGTACAACCAACCTTCTGCTGAAGAGCAGAGAGCGGCATTCGTACAGGACTCCATCGCCAAGGCTAAGCACGCAGAGATGGAGAAAGCTAACAAGGCTGCCGCTGAAAAGCGCCAGGCTGATGCAAAGGCTAAGATTGAGGCTGACTCTACCGCCCTATTCTATTCGGCATTGAAGGGACAGGCTAAGACCTTTGATTTGGAGAACGAGAAAGTTAGGTTGACCATCAACACCAAGGGTGGTACTGTCGAAAAGGCTGTTATCAAGGGATACGTGGGTCACAACCTGAAGGTGAAGGATGGCTCTGCTGACCAAAAGGACGTGACGCTTTTCGATGGTGCAGACCAGAGCTTGAAGTTCATGCTTGAGGCTAAGGAGGCTAATATCATCACCAGCGACCTCTACTTCAAGCCATCCAATGTAACCAAAAAGTCTATCACCCTGACAGCCGAGGCTGCCCCTGGCAAGACCCTCACCATGACTTATACCTTGGGCGACGACTATATGCTCCACATGAGCTTCGCTGCACAAGGCATGGCTGGTCTTTTCTCGCCTAACTGCAGCAAGATGGACGTAGATTGGAGCGATAAGGCTCGCCAACAAGAGCGTGGTTTCATGTTCGAGAACCGCTACACTACCCTCACCTATCATAATGCAGAGGGAGGCACGGACTATCTCAGCGAAACAAGTGAGAAAATTGACGAGAAGATTGACGAGACCATCGACTGGGTTTCTTTCAAGAACCAATTTTTCTCTGCCATCATCGTGGCTAAAGACAACTTCGACAAGGATGCCTTCATGACATCCATCCCTCAGGAAAAGGGTTCTGGCTATCTGAAACAGTTCCAGGCTAAGATGAAGACCAGCTTCGACCCAACAGGTAAGAAGCCTTCGGAGTTTGAGTTCTATTTCGGTCCTAACGACTTCCAAATTCTGAAGAATACCGAAAAGGAAAGCACCTTCGGCAAGGACTTGGAATTCCAGAAGCTCGTTTACTTAGGATGGCCTATCATCCGCTGGATCAACCGATTCTTCACCCTCTACGTGTTCGATTGGTTGAGCAAGATTTTCCCTATGGGTATCGTACTTATCCTCATCACCCTCCTCTTGAAGCTCATCACCTACCCTATGGTGAAAAAGAGCTATATGAGTTCGGCTAAGATGCGCGTACTAAAGCCAAAGCTCGACGCAGCTACCGCTCAGTATAACAAGCCTGAGGATCAGATGCAGAAGCAGCAAGCGATGATGGCAGAGTATGCCAAGTATGGCGTGAGTCCATTGTCTGGTTGTATTCCTATGTTGATTCAGATGCCGGTATGGGTTGCGATGTTCAACTTCGTTCCTAATGCCATCCAGCTCCGTGGCGAGCACTTCCTCTGGATGAACGACTTGAGCACATACGACCCTATTTTTGAGTGGAACACCAACATCTGGTTGATTGGCGACCATTTGAGTTTAACCTGCATTCTCTTCTGTGTGGCTAACCTCCTGTACTCATGGATGACGATGCGCCAGCAGAGAGACCAGATGGTAGGTCAACAGGCAGAGCAGATGAAGATGATGCAATGGATGATGTTCTTGATGCCATTGATGTTCTTCTTCATGTTCAACGACTACTCAGCAGGTTTGAACTTCTACTACTTCATCTCATTGTTCTTCAGTGCCGCTATTATGTGGACCCTTCGCAAGACTACCAACGACGAGAAACTCCTCGCCATCTTGGAGAAGCGCTACCAGGAGAACAAGAACAATCCTAAGAAGACAAACGGCTTAATGGCAAGAATGCAGGCCCTCCAGGAGTTGCAAAGACAGCAGCAGGAGGAAATGATGCGCAAGCAGGCTGAGTTGAAAGCCAAGAAAGATCAACTTGGGAAGTAAAGTATAGATTACGCTAGAATTAAAACATAAAAAAGAGTGCAAGGAACTTGCTAATAAGCAAATGTCCTTGCACTCTTTTTTTATATAGTTGTACTATCTAAGATAGAAATACAATCTATTATGAATATACAACCTAACAGGTTCATCAGTTAGGCATCGTCTCACTCTTCACTTTCTTCCAATGCACTCGATAAAGTATCAACATGAACACGCCCGTGCTCGCCCAAGTAATCGGATAGACCCATACCAAATGCTGGAAATCGTTGCAATGAGGCAAGACGGCAAAGACCCAAACCATTCGCAACACACAGGTACCAAAGATAGTGATGAGAGTAGGAGCCATCGACTTGCCCATACCTCGCATCGCCGAGGCAGAAACCTCATAACTGGCGGCTATGAATTGGAACATCAGAGCATTGTGCATCCTTATCTTGCCAAACTCCACTACGTGAGGGTCGGCAGTAAACAAGCTTAGGAAGAAATCATCCTGCCAAGTAAAGCCCCAGTTGCAAAGAGCACAAGTTAATGCCCCCATGCCCATACAAATCCAAAAGATACGGTTCACACGGTCAAGCTTTCCTGCGCCATAGTTTTGTCCGATGAAGGTTATGGCTGCACCATTGAAAGCCCCAATAAAGAAATAGCTGTAGAACTCGAAGTTGAGTGCTGCGGCAGATCCGGCTATTGCCCCATAACCATAGCCATTGATGGCTGTCTGTACTACCACGTTGGAGAAAGAGAACACCATACCCTGCAATCCCGCCGGAACACCAATCTGAAGCATACGTTTCAGTTCCCTCCACTCAACCTTCATACGCTTAGGATGCAAGCGAAGCGGTTCCTTCTCATGCAACAAGAGATAAATGATGAGCATAGCACTCACGCAGTTGGCTACGGAAGTAGCGATGGCAACACCAGCCACACTCATGTGGAAGATGATGACAAAGACCAAGTTTAAAATGGTGTTCACTACACCTGCTATCACTAATATATAAAGTGGTCGCCTGGTATCGCCCATACTTCTGAGTATCGCAGAACCAAAATCGAAAATCATAAAGAAAGGTATTCCAAGAAAATAGATACGCAGATACGTCACAGCCATGTCGAGCACATCGGCAGGGGTGTTCATCAGCGTCAGAATAGGTCGAGCTACACAAACGCCAATCAGCATCAGTAAGAGTCCGCTTACCAAGGCCGTAATGCCTACCGTGCCTACGGCATCACGGATGCTCCGCTTGTCGTTCTGCCCGATATGGTTGGAAATGATAACGTTGGCACCCATCGAAACACCCATAAAAAGATTAATAAGTAAGCTGATGACAGGCGTATTACTACCTACTGCCGCTAAAGCCTGACTGCTGGCGAACCGTCCCACAACAGCAACATCCACCGAATTAAACAACTGTTGCAAGATGCTGCTTGCCGCCAAAGGCAAGGTAAACATAATGATTTTCATGAACAAAGGTCCATGAAGCATATCCACTTGATTCTTTGATTTAGAATTATCCATCGTAACATTCTTTTTCGGTGTGCAAAATTACTGCTTTTTTGTGAAAGAAATATCAGTAAAACGATAAATCTCATTAAAATCGGTAATATGAATAAATTAATCCGTAATATGTTGCAAAGCACATTCCATCTTTTATAAATAAGTTTTATAGCGTTCGGCACAAACGAATAGCTAGAGAAACACTTTATAAGCCTCTATCAATTACGCCCGAAAGAGTATTATTATAAAGAATAAATCATCCATAGACTTGATAATTATGACACACCCTCATAGGATCGATTTATCGTGACATTACAAGAATGCAAGGGAACAAAGACCGAAGACTTACAACAATTCAGCTGCCGTGCGGTTGAAAAGAGCATAAGTCTTTATCCACCATGGCACAGACGCAGGAGTCAGACCATACATTTTCAGCTGTCTCTATCATGTCGATGATGGTGTAGATAGGCAGAATGATGCCCATGATGCCGATGGGGGCATTCACGCCCGACATCAACGAAAGGGTCAGGAAGTAGCACCCCATTGGCACACCGGCATTTCCTACTGCCGACAATACCGAAATGAAGAGCCAGAGTATCATCGTGGTCCAAGGCAACGGCATTCCGCCGTTCTGCATCAGGAAGAGCGAGGTGACGAGGATGAACGCCGCACAACCATTCATATTGATGGTAGTACAGATAGGCAACACGAATCGGGACACCTTCTTCTGCACGCCCAGTCTATCCTCTGCCGTCTGCATCGTTACTGGCAAGGTAGCCGCCGAACTCTTGGTGAAGAGCGCCATCAATACCGCTGGCATCATTTTTCCTAACGTGCGAACTGGATTCAATCCCCTTGCCAAGAGGAAGAGCGGAAGGATGATGAAGAACTGGATGACGTTGCCGCCCAAGATGACAGCCACGTACTTGCCGAGCGAAGCCATCACGATGCCTGCCGAGAACTGTGCGGAGAGCTGTGCGGCGAAGGCGACGATGCCCAAAGGCAAAGCCCAAATCAATCCGTGGATGAGCATGAAGAGCAAGTCTTGTAATCCGAACAATCCCTTCATCACTACTTCTTTCTTGTCGCTCTGTGGCATCTTCGCCAAGGCGATGCCCACGGCTGCCGCCAATATCAAGATGGAGAGCACATTGCCCTCGGCGAATGGTTTTACGATATTATTAGGTATCACGCCCAGGATGTGGTCGTAATAGCTGGTCTCACCTAGATTCTGAGGTACCTCTGATATTCCGCTCTGCACCAGAGCTGTAGGCAGATTGCCTGGCGAAACGATGTTGTAGAGCACCAGTCCCACTGCTGCCGCTGCTATCGTAGTGAGCAAGGTATAGGTGATGGCGTGGCGGAATATCTTGCCCGTATCGGCTTGGTTGCCCAGCGAAGCCAAGGTGGTGATCACCGCAAAGGCGATGGTAGGCACCGCCAAGAGTTGGAACAAACGAGTATAGACCGTGGCGATGAAGTTCATCAATCCATCGAGCCAACTGATTCCAAACACTCCCAATATCGCACCGAGTACCAAGGCACCAATCCAAAGCACCAACTGCTTGGTTTGCTTATTCTTCTTTGTCTTATTTTCCATAACTTTCAAACACGTTTTAAATTCAAGAGACAAAAGTACTGTTTTTTCGTGATATAAGCAATCGCACAAATATGGTATATTGATAAAAATCCCAAGAAAGCCAAAAGTCTTTTCAGCTTTCTCGGGATTTCCATATCCAATACGATGGATTATTTGCAAGGGATACTTACCACAACTGGCTTCATCCCATCAGGTTTGATATTCAACTTTGCCATTCCTTTCTTACCTGTACTGCGCAACACAATGAGACCGCGCCCTTTCCAAGTCGTCATCTTGTTGTCGGTGAACGGATCCAAGTCCTTGATGTCGGCATTGCCAGCCGCAGCAAGAGTTCCTGCACCAGTAACCAGAAGTTGCAACTTGACTTCCGCATTCGGGCACACGCGCCCATCCTTGTCGATAGCCTCCACTTGCACAAAAGCCAAATCCTCTCCATCGGCTTTCATCAGTTTATCCTCGGCAATAGCTCGGATAGCAATGGGGGCGGAAGCTGTGGCAAGCAGGCGAGTCTCCACAACCTTATCATCTTGCAAAGCCTCAGCTTTCAAAGTGCCAGACTGATAAGGCACCGTAAACACAGCCTTGAACTCAGCCTGTCGATTCACCTCTTTCTCGGCTATCACCTTGTCATTGAGCGACAAACGAACTTTTGGATACTTCGAATAAACTTCCACCTCAAGCCAAAGCCGAAGTTACAGGACGGGCATCATAGCGATGAACCTCGCTAGCCAACTTATGGGCAGTAGTAACTACCTCCAACTTCTTGCGCTCTATCACCTCATTGCCGATGCTCCAAGAGATAATGGAAGGATGACGGCGATCTCTCAATAGCATGGCATCCACATCCTGCTGCCAATACTTATCAAACAAAGTGGAATAATCGTATTTGTTCTTTTCATCGCGCCATCCATCGAAAGCCTCGTCTATCACGAGCATACCCAAGCGATCACAAGCATTCAAAAAAGCTTCTGAAGGAAGATTGTGCGAGGTACGAATGGCATTGAAGCCAGCCTCCTTCATCAATCTCACTTTTCGTTCCTCTGCCTTGTCGAAAGCAGCAGCACCCAAAGGTCTGCTTGGACTCATCGAGCACCTTGTTGCCTTCGTCCACCACTTTCACGATGGCTTGATAAAGGTTAGGATGCTCCAAGTCCCAAAGCCTTGGCTGCATCACCTTTATCTCTTGCGAGAGCTCTACCTCCTTGCCAGCAGGAATCAAGACCTTATCAGAAGTTTGCTTTTCACCTTTTTCCAACAAGGTGGAGAGAGAAACGGTCTTTGGCACAGAAGTCTCGTTCTTCACTTTGGCAGAAACCACGATGGTAGCCTCCGAAGAAGCGATTCGCTTAATCTGGACATTTACCCCCCAATTGGCGATATGCACAGGAGGAGTGCAAATCAGCTTGACAGGTCGATAAATACCAGAGCCAGAAGTGCAAGTCCTAGTCCCAAGGACATCGTTATCTTATTCATTCTCATCTATTTTATATGATATAGGTATTAAAGGAATGTGCCTTCGCCTGGATATTGAGATACTTCTTGCCTACTTTTACGGTAAGAGTTGCCTCCTTATCGGTAAAATTACCTGCAGTAACAACATATCGTCCTGTCTTGTCCTTGAAGGCAACAACAGGAGTCTTGCTATAGTCACGACCTGCGTAGGCTATCATCTCCGCACCTTTCGTTACGAAATGACTAAAGTGCTTGTAAGCATAATACTCTGCCGTATAGCGCATCTTGCGAGTTTTGCCATCCACCTGCACCAAAGCATTCTGCGTCCATCCCCAAGGAGAGATGCCATTATCCTTCAAGATGAAGTTCCAGTTGTAATACTCGTCACAGCCATTGCCCAAATTGTCTGAAAGCAAGAAGAAGGTATGCTCACCTGCCTTCCAGTCCATCGAACCATTGCCGCATTCGCTCTCGCTCACCATGAAGCGATGGTTGGGATAACGCTCACGCATAGCTGGCAGATTGTTGCGACACTCCCATTGGGTTCCGATACCCGTCACATTGGCTTGCAAGGTTTTGTCATCCAAGATTTTCTCCACATAGTCGAGACGGTTGGTATTGAAAGTGCCTATCCACAGTTCCACCTCGGGATGTTTCTTGGCGAGCGTCGGGGCAAGATACTCATTGTTGAATCGCAAGGTTCCCTCTGCCGTCCAGGCGCAACCGGGATAAGGGGTATAGGAGTAAGCCTCGTTTTGATACATCACCTTGGTGATAGGCAATCCTTCTTCCTTGTAGAGTTCGATAAAGCGACAAAACATGTCTGCATAGCATTGCAGATAACGTGGGTCTTGGATGAAGTAATCCTGCGTGGCAAGGCGACGAGGAAACACGCCGTTGCGATCGCCCAATAGTTTCATCTCATCGGCATCAAGGTTCTTGCCATCGTCCATATACAATAGGTATCCCTGTCGAGAGTCCATCTTGTTATATTTGCTTGGAGATACGGGATAGTCGTGGTTGATTTTCATCCACACGGGAGGACTCCATGGACTCATGAAGAGCTGAAGGTTTGGCTGATACTTCTGGGCTGCACGAGCCAAAGGAATGATATTCCGCTTATCGTGCTCGATATTGAAATACTTGAGGGCGAAGTCTCCATCCACCTCATCGCAACTATACCAAGCGCGAGCGTAATCGTTGGCATTCATCGAAACTCTTCCCAAGGTAAACTTCAAGTCACCGTCTGGTGCAAAGATTCCGTGCATCAACTCATCCTGCTCCTTTCGAGAGAGCATGTTGAAGGCATCCCAGTCCAGCTCATTAAAAGTTGTACCGAATCCTTGGAAGGGAACACCATGGGTCTGTTGTTTGATTTCAACCACGACTTTTCCTTCGGCCTTAGCCGCCAATGAAGTTCCACCTTTTATCCAAGATTTCGACTCGGTAGTTGTGAAAATCGTTACTTTCTGCGCCCAAGTGCATGATACTGCAACGAAGGCTAAGATTGTTAGTGTTGTTCTTTTCATACTTTCAATTATTTTATAGTTTTTCAATTTGCTTGCAAAGATAACAAAAATAACTTCCGATGCTTAGACATCCAGGCATACACGCTGATGCAAATCACCACCGAGAGCACGGAGCCCAGACAGGTGGCCAAGCCCATCGGATAGAGCGTGTCGGGATAAGCCTCCGATGCCAAATAGACCAACGGGATGCGGGCACAGATGATGCTCAGGAAGTTGTGGGCAAAGGAGATGATGCTATAACCGCAAGCCGTGAAAAAACCACTGAAGCAGAAATGAAGTCCTGCGAAGACGCAATCCCAGACATAACCTCGCAGATACTCGCCACCCATCGACACCACCTGGGCATCGTCCGAGAAGATGCGAACCGCCAAGTCGGGAATAAACTGGAGTACGATGGCTACGATGATTCCGTAGGTCGTAGTAATACCCATCGCATACCACATTGTGCGCTGGGCACGACTCACCTGCATCGCTCCGATATTCTGACTGGCTATCGCCGACACCGTGGAGAGCATTGCCGAGGGCACGATAAACACCAAGCCGATGAACTTCTCTACGATTCCCACTGCCGCCGCATCATAGAGTCCTCGACCATTGGCAATGACCGTAATCACGATGAAGGCTATCTGGATAAAACCATCCTGCATGGCGATAGGAAATCCTATCTTCAAGATACCGGAGATAATATCCCAGCGAGGCTTGAAATCGTGGCGATGCACATCAAACACCTCCTTATGCCTACGGATGGCAAAAAGAGCGAAGCCTACACTCGCCATCTGCGAGAGTGTGGTTCCCAAGGCTGCGCCTATGGCTCCCCATCCACAATATCCTATAAAGAAGAAGTCGAGAATAATATTCACCACACAAGCCACTGCCACAAAATACATCGGGCTCTTCGAGTCGCCCAACCCTCGGAAGATGGAGGCGATGATATTGTAAGCCATGATGAAAGGAATGCCGATGAAACACACCGTGAGATAATCTCTCGTTCCCATCACGGCTTCCATCGGGGTATCCATCAGCGAGACGATGCCGTTCCTGAAAGCCAGCAATCCTACGGCAAGCACGAGGCTCAACCCCAAGAACATCGTGGCCGTGTTGCCGATAATCTGCGCTGCCCTGCGATTGTCCTTTGCCCCGATGGCATGGGCAGTCTTCACGGTGGTTCCCATCGCCAGTCCGATGACGACGCAAGTAACGAGATACATCACTTGTGCTCCGTTAGACACCGCCGTAGTACTATCCACATTGCAGTAACGGCCGATGACGAAGAGATCGGCCAAACCATAGAGGATTTGCAGGAAGTAAGCAAGGATATAGGGCAATGAGAATGTCATGATGTTGCCCAGAATGCTGCCTTGCGTCAAGTCTTTTCTATTCATTGTTTTCTTTCTTTTTGTTACAACGTTCTAGCTCACCTTCACTCAGGGCCTATGAATAATAAAAAAAGCTGGATAAGAGACAGATGGTTTCACCCAATCATCTTATCCAGCCTTCTTTGCACAAGACCCTCCGATGAGGTTTACAAGACTACATCTTGCAATTCGTATGCAAAATTACGACTTTTTATCGAAACAAGCAAATTTTCCCAAAATATTCTTGCTTTAATGCCCAAAATAGCCCCGAAGGGGTATAAATAGTTAAATCTTACTATAAATTATACCTTTTCGGGGGTAATTTCAGGTATTTTTAGTATATTTGCACCCGAAAGGGTATAAACGAGTATTCCTATTGAGACTCATATTACCCATACAAATTACAACATGAACAGAAATACAAGGAATATGAGCAATACATTATCAACTTACATCAAGGAAATGCGCAAGCAATTCGGCTTGACACAGGTTGACCTAGCCGCCAAATCGGGCGTAGGCCTAAGATTCGTGCGAGAACTGGAACAAGGCAAGGAGACCCTTCGCCTAGACAAAGTAAACCAAGTGCTCCTGCTTTTCGGACATGAAGTAGGACCAGTACCTATAAAACGAGATTAGAATGAAACAAGGAAAGATTTTTCTCTACGATCAATTCGTAGGCTTATTAACGGAAGACGAAACTGGTTTCACCTTTGCATACGATGCCGATTATCTCGCATCGCAAAATGCCGAGGCAGTGAGTCTAACACTCCCATTATCCAAAGAGCCTTACCATGATTCTGTACTCTTTCCTTTCTTCGATGGATTAATTCCAGAAGGATGGCTACTGAATATAGCAGAGAATAGTTGGAAGATAAACCAGAGAGACAGAATGTCGCTTCTATTGGCATGTTGCAAAGATTGCATCGGAGCTGTCAGTGTTATACCCACTGAAGCTAACGCAAATGGAAACTCTGCCGGAGAATAAAAGAAAGGAGAAAGAACATGAATAAAACTACAAACTCTTTGAATTGTTCAAATGACTCAAAATGCTTATATTGCTATAAGCCCCTAAAGATTGGACAAATAGATTACCATCCAGCTTGTGCCAAGAAGCTCTTTGGTACAAAGGAGGCACCCATTCTCCCATACGTGAGAAAAGACATAGGCGACTTAGCCAAACAAGTTGTACGAAGCCAAACCACCCTAACAGGCGTACAAGCCAAGCTGTCGCTTGATGTCAATCCTGGCGGCAAAAACGAACCATCTCGTTTCACCATAGTAGGATTATGGGGCAAATATATCCTCAAACCTCAGACCGACCGCTATCGTTGTCTACCAGAAATAGAAGACTTGACTATGCATCTTGCCGAAGCGGCAAAAATAACGGTAGTACCCCATGGTTTGATACGTTTCTCCGATGGTGAACTTTGCTATATCACCCGACGTATTGACCGCATGGACAATGGGACCAAAGTACCCATGGAGGATATGTGTCAACTGTCAGAACGCCTTACAGAATATAAGTACAAAGGCTCGTACGAGCAGATTGCCAAACTCATCAAGAAGTATTCTTCCTTCTCACAGCTCGACCTCATCAATTATTGGGAGGTAGTTATCTTCTCATGGATTACGGGTAATGCCGACATGCATCTAAAGAATTTCTCACTCTACAACAATCGCAAGTTAGGCTATGCTCTCACACCAGCATACGACCTTCTTTGCACCAAGATTGTAATGCCCGAAGACACCGAGGAATTGGCATTGACACTCAATGGCAAGAAGCGAAAGATACAGAAAAGTGATTTCATCAAGGTAATGACCGCCTCTGGACTCACCGATAAAGTCATCACCAACATTGCCAAGAAGTTTAGACGCTGCATTGTGAAATGGCTTGACCTCATAGATGCTTCTTTCTTACCAGAAGGCATGAAGAAAGAATACAAGAAACTAATTCTAAGCAGAGTGTTAGCATTGCGATAATCCAAGCACCTTATTATATATATGAGCAATAATAATTTCAAAAATATTACGCAACATGAAAGAATTGGGGCTGTCCAGGAGTAACGACGAATACACCCAAGCCCACTATTTGCCCAAAAACTTCTGGTTGATGTAGTCGTTGAGTTTTTCCCGATAGCTATCCCCTATCGGAATGTCTTTCTCATTGTCCAGCACCACCCGACTCTTGTTGATTTCGGCGATATGATGGAGATTGATGATGTAAGACTTATGGATGCGCATGAAATCTGGCGAAGGCAAACGCTCCTCCATCTTCTTCATGCTCAGCAAGACCACGATGGGCTTGTCTTGTCCTGCGAGGTGGATGCGAAGATATTCCGCCATTCCCTCCACATAGATGATGTCGTGGATGAGAATGCGCACCACCTTGTATTCCGTCTTCAAGAAGAGGGCATCGTCCTCGTCGGCAGGCGAGAGACTGGCAGTATGCATCAAGTCATACTGTCGCTTCACCTTGTCGGCTGCTCGCATGATATCGCCCATTCCGAAAGGTTTGAGCAAGTAGTCGAGGGCAGCCTCATCCACACGGACGCTTATCTCGATGAAAGAATCCTGCTGGTAACTCACGCCGTGCTTGAAAGCATTCTCCACGAAGGTGGTGAAGAGAAGCGAAGGCACCTGAATATCCATCAGATTGAGAGACGAGGATGGTGAGTCGCTTTTTGCCTTGGAACCGTTGTCACTTTTTGCCTCGGATGCCATTGGCAGGGAGACGGAGATGCGAACCTTGTCGGTATATCGAATCTTCATCAAATCTACATAATGACGGATGAAGGCAAGTTCCTTCTGTAAGGGAGCCATCGTCTTGTTGCCCTCGTAGAGCACGTAGCGCATCAACTTCGACAAGACCTCGATGGTGTTTTCACCTGTTCGGGGTCTATGCCAACGAGCGCATGGATATTGTTGAGCGTGTTCATGAAGAAGTGAGGATTAATCTGGTATTTCAGATATTCGAGCTGACGGTTCAGGTTCTCTCGCTCCAACTCCTTGATTTTCTTCTTGTCATCGAGCGACTTGAAGAAGTACTTCGTCCCCACGTTCAATCCCAAGAGCAACGCCATGATGATGAAGGCTACAGAGTCCTGTCCGCCAAAGGCACGAGGAGGTTCATGTTTCTTGCCTGGCTCTCTTCCTTCTCCCCTCCCATTCTCTGGGCGAAGAGGCGGAGTAGGAATATCCATATTCTCTTGCTTGACGAGAGAGCCATTCTCACGAGGGGGCTGTTCACCATTAAGAAGTCCATGGGGAGGCTGCGCATCTCTTGGCAACCCCAAAGGAGCCTGCTACTTCTGTTCCATACTCTGCCTATCCCCATCATCCATTCTTGGTTCAGGACGATGCGGACGGAGATAGAGCTGATAGCCAAAGAAGCAAACGAACAAAAGCACAAGCAAACTTCCGAATGCCCACTTGCGATTGTCATAGACCAGCAGGGGAGCGATGAAAAAGTTGTGGATAAAGAAGGTGATGCAAAACATTGCCAGCAATCCCCACGCATTCCATACGTCTTCCCAATCAACAGAAAAATCAGCAACAAGCGCACTCACCACAGGTGCAGCAAACAGTATCGCCCACAACACCACATAGAGAATGATTTCCGATTTTTTCTGTCCCCTTATCATAATCCCTTTATATCTGTTTTTATAAGAATGTCCTCGTACAATCGAAGATAGTTCTTGATGAGTAAAATGCTTCAATATAGTTGATAACGTTTATAATTTCAATTTATTGCTAAAAACAACTTGACACTCCCTTTTCCTGTAAGAAAAAGAATACATACTGCTGAGTTCCGAAACCGTCAGAGTATGTGTATCAGTACCATTGCTTACCAAAAGTTTCCCATCGGAAAAAGTCATTGTGAGCGACTCTACTCCCATCGACACGACAGTACCATCTGCTTTCTGAAAAGTAAGGTAAGGATAAGTGACGGCATGCGCTATCACTCCCAATAGGCATGCACAGATTAAAAACATAAACCTTTTCTTCATTTCTAGTTATATTATTAGATACAAAATAGTTAAAAGTTATAGTTGTATCCGATGCCTAGCACGTGAGTATCCAGGTCGTCGTCATTGTCTTGACATGACAGCTATATTGATACGTTAGAGTAATCTTATTGACACTACCGTCCCTAATGATAGGTGTGTGTGCCTCCTTGGTGTCCGTCCGATTCATCAATCGGATTCCACCCATCTCGCCGAGCGAGATGGGTTGGAATTTTGAGATTAACGCATTCATTGTCATATTAATTAACCGAATTACTAATTTATAACTTACACATATATGAATCAAAAAGCACACATTTCATAATGACCGTCCCATTGTAGCGAAGACAAAAGCTGTTCCTTTCTGTCAGTTTTTAAATTTCAATTGCAAAAGTATTACATTTATTCGACACACACAACTTTATTCAACGAACACCCCGATTCTTTCAACCAATCGGAAATTTCGGACATCTCAACTAAAGTTACCAAGTTAGAACATCTCAACTAAAGTTACCAAGGCTGATTCGAGCTATAGATGGAGAGTTTGCCACTGAAACAGTTACGTCAATTAACACACCATCAAAAAAACAAGAGGATGAATCATAAGTCATACACGAAACGCCCTGAAAGGGCAAAAGCATTGATAA
>DKCU01000128.1:0-13779 GCA_002451555.1 Candidatus Segatella albertsiae | reverse complement strand
TTATGACACACCCTCTTTTTTATTCATTCTTACTTCTTTAAAAGAATTCTTCTTTAAATAAACTTTTACTTCTTCAACACAGGCTCGCAAGTCAAGCCAACCCCGAGCTTCTTGAATATCCTCTGATCCACATCGCTCAGCATCACCGTGCAATGCACCTGACATCCCCTGAGCTTAGGCAACTGCTCCAAAGCCATCTTGCAGTTCTCATCGTTCTCAGAGAGAACAGACAAGGCTACGAGTACCTCATCGGTATGAAGACGAGGATTCTTGCCGCCAAGATAACTGATCTTGGTATGCTGGATAGGCTTAATCATCGACTGAGGAATCAACTTCAACTCATGGTCGATGCCAGCCAAATGCTTCATCACGTTCAAGAGCAATGCCGCACTGCATCCGAGCAACTCGCTACTATGACCGCAGATGATAGTGCCATCCTCCAACTCGATAGCCGAAGAAGTATGACCTGTTTCCTTCTTATGATTCTTGGCTGCCACCGTCACCTTGCGATAATCGGTATTGATCTTCGCCTGGTTGAAAAGCATCTGAATCTTCTGAATCTCAGCCTCATTGCAAGCACCAAGAGCGAGTTTGTTGGTCGCGGCATAATAGCGACGGACGATTTCGTTCTTGGAAGCCTCGCAGCACGCCTCATCATCGGAGATACAGAAGCCCACCATATTGACACCCATATCCGTAGGCGACTTGTATGGATTGCTACCATAGATGCCTTCGAAGAGCGCATTGAGCACTGGATAAATCTCCACATCACGATTGTAATTGATGGCTATCTTGTTGTAAGCCTCCAAGTGGAATGGGTCGATCATGTTGACATCATTGAGGTCGGCAGTGGCAGCCTCGTAAGCGATATTCACCGGATGCTTCAATGGGAGATTCCATACAGGGAAGGTCTCAAACTTGGCATAACCAGCACGCACGCCACGCTTGTTCTCATTGTAAAGTTGGCTCAGACAGACTGCCATTTTCCCGCTACCAGGACCAGGAGCTGTAACGATGACGAGCGGACGCTCCGTCTCCACATAATCGTTCTTGCCGAAGCCCTCGTCGGAAGCGATCAACTCCACATTGTGAGGATAACCCTCGATGAGATAATGGCAATAAGTCTTGATGCCCTCGCGCTCCAATCGCTGTTTGAAGGCAATGGCGGCAGGCTGTCCATCGAAATGGGTGATGACTACAGAACCCACCATAAAGCCACGATTTTGGAACTCGCCACGCAGACGCAGCACGTCCTCGTCGTAAGTGATGCCTAGGTCGGCACGCTTCTTGTTCTTCACAATGTCGGCGGCACTGATAACAATCACTATCTCGATGCTATCGCTGATTTTCTGAAACATACGCAGCTTGCTGTCAGGCTGGAAACCTGGCAAGACACGGCTGGCGTGGTGGTCATCGAAAAGCTTGCCTCCCAATTCGAGATAAAGCTTTCCATCAAACTTGGAGATTCTCTCCTTGATGTGCTCGGACTGAATCTTCAGATACTTCTCGTTGTCAAATCCTATCTTCATTTTCTTAGAATGTAACTATTTCCCTATTGGTTAATAAGGAGCATATCCCAGTGATGAACAAAAGGAATATCGCTCCCTTTACTAAAAACGGCTACAAAAGTACAAAAAAAAATGCAGATAAGCACATGATTTTCCCAAAAACTTTCAACCTGTACGGTTGACACGGGCTGAATTGAAAATCGGCGGCCGAAGGGAAAGCCAAAGCCCACAAGCACCTAGCCTAGGACGTTGCCCTAGGCTAGGAGCAGATTGCCCTTTCAGGGCGCGTTGGACAATTCAACCATACAGCACGTAAACTTTTTTCGCAAGAAACACCTCTTTGAACATAAATAAGAAGGCAAGGAAAAATCCGTCCCTGCGCAGAGAAAAATTTCTCCCTGCCCAGGAAAAAATTTTTCTCTGCGCAGGTAAAAATAAAAGTGGTACTAGGGAGCATTCATCAAAGGAGCAAGAAGAAATCGAAGCTTGTAAATAAAAATGATGATTGACACACAACATAAAAGACTATTATTGCATTTACAAAAGACTATTATTGCATCTATAAAAGACTATTATTGCATCTATAAAAGACAATAATTGAAAGATTATGATTATCTCTCGAAAAAAATATGTACCTTTGCACGCAATAATAAGAACAAGATTAAACAAAGAATATAAAAAGAATATAAGTACAATGATAAACGGTGTATATACTATCCTCTTGTTAATTTTAAGTAATGTGTTCATGACGTTAGCTTGGTATGGTCATCTCAAACTACAACAAACAGGTGTGAGCAGCAACTGGCCGCTCTTCGGAGTCATCGTGTTCAGTTGGGCGATAGCCTTCTTTGAATATTGCTGCCAAGTACCAGCCAACAGAATCGGCTTCATCGACAATGGCGGACCATTCACCTTGGTCCAGCTCAAGGTGATACAAGAGTGCGTGTCACTCATCGTCTTCGCCATCATCGCCAACATCCTCTTCCAGGGAGAAGGCTTGCACTGGAATCATGCGGCGGCATTTCTATGCCTCATCGCCGCCGTGTATTTCGTGTTTATGAAATAAAACATGAATATAGACCGCCATCAAGCTGTCCTTACATAACCGATAAAAAACACGAACATAAGACAACTGCCATGAACAAAAAAAGGTTTCTCTTCATTGTTGCTGCGCTATTTTGCATTCTCGTTGGAATCTACACCTTAGATTTCAACCGTATGGCTACGGTCAAGATGTTAGAGCCCAAGCCTAAACAGACAAGCAAGGATTCCACTGCCCTGCCCGATGACTATATCAACGCATTGTACTGTGATAAAAACGGCAAAATGTGGGTCTATACCCAGAATGGAGTAGCTCGATACGAGGGAGGCTACCGCTTCCATCGTTTGAACAAGACCGAGAAAGCACCTCGATTGGGAACATCAAGAACAAAGATGGTAATTCATTGGTTATCAACGATAACACCAAGAATCATTCACATTACACTTTAGCTTATGATGAAAACGATGTAACCTTTTCATTCTTCTATCCGAACTATAGCCGCCGTTCCTCCTTGATGTTCCAATGCAAGCTGGAGAGGTACGACAAAGATTGGCGTGAACCAACCTACGAACATGAGGCTCATTTTGCCAATCTACCATCGGGTGACTACACATTTAAGGTACGTCTGGTATCGTCGCCCAACAGTCATCACCTTATTATATATAGAGCAACAAAGCCGACTTAGGTTTGCACAAAAACCAGCCTCATCCCCATCAGAACGCAGAAACGTGGACGAATCCACTTATCCAACGTTCCAAGGTGTTTGGCCTAACCTATGTACAACAGATAAGTTCAACGTCCACGCTATGCGGACGCTCACTTTTTATTCTATTGTACAGTTCTTTCCGCGGCCAAACTTCTGGAACATTATTATCGAATAAACAGCAAACGCTATTATTTTTACCCACAAAAACTGATGTCATCACTCGAAGGCGATTCCATCCGTTTGCAAAGATAGTGCAAATAATTGAGAAAACAAAAAGAAATCCCAACTATTAACAATATTATTGAGATAATCTGAGATTACATAAGTTATTTTATTGAAAAACAAAATTTTTCCGCCAAATATTTGTAAGTTTCAGAATTTTGCATTAAATTTGCAGACAACTCAATAAGCAAGATAAAATGAGAATAATTTCACATCGCAAACTGAAGGAATTCTATGAATCCAAAGGACGAGAAGATTCCAAAGTAGCTCTTGAAAGATGGTACCAAATTGCTGAAAATGCTGAATGGCACTATTTTTCAGATATAAGAGTCGATTTCCCAGATGCTGATTATGTAGGCAACCAACACTACGTATTTAACATCCGGGGCAACAACTATCGACTTGTCGTTGTGATAAAATTCACTATAAGCCGCCTTTTCATCAGATTTGTCGGCACTCATCAAGAATATGATAAAATAGATTGTTCAACCATTTAATATATAAAATGATGGAAAAAATATCAAAAGAACAATATGAGTTCGCTCTTAACAGAATAGAAGAACTCCTTCCGTTGGTTACAGATGAAACTCCAACCAACGACAAGAATTCCATTGAGTTGACTTTGATGTCAGATATTGTCGAGGCATACGAAAAGAAACATTATCCTATAGGAAAGCCAACTGTTGCAGAATTAATCGAATTGTCACTTGATGACAAGAACATGACACAGAAGCAATTGGCAACAGAAATAGGAGTCAGCCCTTCACGTATAAACGACTATATCGCAGGACGCTCTGAGCCTACGCTAAAAGTTGCAAGACTATTGTGCCGCACACTAGACATCGCTCCTGCTGCTATGTTACAAATATAACAAAAGGAACAAGGAAAAGCATCCTCACTGTCATGAAAATCATAACAGTGAGGACCGCAAAGTTACAACTTTTATCTATAAACTCCAAATAAATCTCCCATTTTCTTTTAGGTAGTCACAAGTTAGGGATTGCTACAAATATAGTTTAATTTGTTTCCGAATATAGGTAAAGAAAGGATAAGACTTGGATTAGGAGGTGACAAGTCATAGTTCTGTAGTAAGACAGGAAATGTACAAACAACAGCGCACGTAGTTAAAGTAGGTTAAAGTATAGTTGTAGTTTATGAGATTATAGTTACCTTTGTACAAAATATGCAATTAATTAAAACATACAAAATATGATTAAAGCAATGATCTTAGCTGCGGCTGCCCTCACGATGAGCGGCACCTTGGCTAACGCACAAACTATGATTGAGAAGAACAATATCAAGGTGGAGAACCACTTGATGACCCCTGAGGCTCTCTGGGCTATGGGACGTATCGGAGGTGCCGAGGCTTCGCCTAACGGCAAGCAAATCGTCTATCAAGTAGGTTACTACAGTGTAAAAGAAAACAAGAGTCACCAGATGCTCTTCGTGATGGACGCCAATGGCAAGAACCAAAAGGCGCTCACTACCGATGCCAAGAGCGAGAGCGACGCTGCCTGGATTCAGGGTGGACAGAAGATAGCCTTCATCCGTGGCGGACAACTCTGGAGCATGAACCCAGACGGTACAGACCGCAAGCAGCTCACCAACGACGAGAAAGGCATCGAGGGATTCAAGTTCTCTCCCGACGGCAATAAGGTCATCCTCATCAAGGAGTTGCCTTACAACGGCACCATCCAAAAGAATCCTTCAGACCTGCCTTTGGCTACAGGTCGATTAGTTACCGACATGAACTATCGCCACTGGGACCACTACGTGGAGAGCATCCTGCATCCTTTCGTAGCCGATGTGGCTGAGGACGGTACCATCAACGAGGGCGAGGACATCTTGAAGGGCGAGCCTTACGAGTGCCCGATGGCTCCTTTCGGTGGCATCGAACAGTTGGCTTGGAGCCCTGACAGCAAGACTATCGCCTATACCTGTCGCAAGAAGGAGGGGCTGCAGTACGCCATCTCCACCGACTCCGACATCTATCTATATAATATAGGTACGCGCGAGACCAAGAACCTCTGTAAGGAGGCTGGCTATGTGGAGCCAAAGATTGACGCTACCAAGAGCATGCGCAACCAGGCAGTCAACAACCCAGAGAACTTGAAGAACAACCCTGGTTACGACACCAACCCTCAGTTCTCTGCCGATGGCAAGTACATCGCTTGGCAGAGCATGGCTCGTGACGGATATGAGAGCGACCGCAACCGCCTCTGCGTCTATGACCTCGCCACTGGCAAGAAGAACTATGTGACCGAGAAGTTCGACAGCAACGTCGAGGGATTCGTATGGAACAAGGACTGCAAGAGCTTCACCTTCATCGGTGTATGGCACGGCACCTTGAACCTCTACCAGACCAACTTCAAGGGTGAGGTCAAGCAGATTACCAACGAGTGGGCTGACTACGGAAGCGTTGCCCTCGCCAACAACGGCAACAAGATTTTGGCAACAAAGGCGAGCATGAGCCACCCTACCGACATCTACATGGTTACCCCAGGCAAGGATGCCAAGAGTACCAAGGTGGAGCAACTTTCTCATGAGAACGACCACATCCTCGGTCAGTTGAACCTCGGCAAGTGCGAGCAACGTTGGGTGAAGACAACAGACGGCAAAGAGATGTTGGTATGGATTATGTTGCCATCCAACTTCGATGCCAACAAGAAATACCCTACCCTCCTCTTCTGCGAAGGCGGTCCTCAGAGCCCAGTGAGCCAGTTCTGGAGCTATCGTTGGAACATCCAGATTATGGCAGCCAATGGCTATGTCGTGGTATTGCCTAACCGTCGTGGTCTTCCTGGCTTCGGAAGCGAATGGAATGAAGAGATTTCAGGCGACTGGACGGGTCAGTGCATGAAAGACTATCTCTCTGCCATCGACGATGCTGCCGAGAATCTGCCATACGTAGATAAGGATCGCTTGGGTTGCGTAGGTGCCAGCTTCGGTGGCTTCTCTGTGTATTACCTCGCCGGTCATCACGACAAGCGCTTCAAGGCATTCCTCGCTCACGATGGTGCGTTCAATCTTGAGAGCATGTACACCGACACCGAGGAAGCTTGGTTCTCCAACTGGGAGTACGACGATGCTTACTGGAACAAGGACCAGACTGCCAATGCCAAGAAGACCTATGAGAACAGCCCTCACAAGTTCGTTGACAAGTGGGACACTCCTATCCTCTGCATCCACGGCGAGAAGGACTACCGCATCAACGCCAACCAGGGCATGGGTGCCTTCAATGCGGCTCGTATGCGTGGCATCCCAGCCGAGCTTCTCATCTTCCCTGACGAGAACCACTGGGTATTGAAGCCACAGAACGGTATTCTCTGGCAGAGAACCTTCTTCGGATGGTTGGACAAATGGTTGAAGAAGTAAGAGACCATATTCTAACCTCATTAAATGAGGATTAGAAACACATCATAAGAAAGCTAGTTTCGTTTTGAGACTAGCTTTTTTCATGCCTTAATGGCAGAAAATTCGACAAATATTTGCGAGTCTTAAAAATATTGCTTATATTTGCGCCATGATTTCGAATATGTCAACATAGGCGTCAACCAAGCGAAGACAATCGAGACCTATTAGAAAGAATCTATAACAAAAAATTGTGAACCAAATGGCAAATGCAAAACAAGAAACTCTTAAAAAGAGAAAAGAGAAGAGATCAGACTTCTTCTATGCTTTATCGAAATATGTTTTCGTGGGCGATGTCGTGGGAGGTTTTTCCCCCGTAGTGTTGGACTTAACAAAGGAAATCAACTGGTATGCAATAGCGGTTGGCTTTTTAGCCACTACGCTTTTTGCTGTTATTGGAGATAGACTTTTAAAATAAAATATTAAGCATATGGACCCATTAGGAATTTTATGGACGATTTTAGCCATCATAGGTGGCGCAATCCTCGCTTGGACTTACACCGATAGCTTTAAGCGTTGGAACAATAGTTAAATGACATATATATAGCATGGCAACTCTGTCTTTCGGAGACAGCGACATTGCCTTCGGATATAAAAAAGCAAAAGGGAATCCTCACGGACTCCCTAATACTTATTATACAAAAACATTATGAATTTTATTTTATTAGCGAACAAGATTCTATCTGATATCTCATCAAAACTTTACTAATCTATCTAAAAGTTCTACCATTAATAAATTCTATCTAAAAGTTATATCATTAATAATTTCCATCTAAAAGTTTCAAACAGCTATAAGCCTCAAAACACTTATAGGTTGCAAGCCTCTGCTTTTTACGTGTGCAAAGATACGACGTTTTTTTGGATTCTGCAATACCTAAAAATGGGGGTTTAGCTCAAATACCTAATAATGATGACTCAAAGACGAATGACACTAGAGCCGCTAATCTCCTTACAACCAGATAATTGCACCACATATACGTCAGAACGTAGATGAGTGGTCGGAATCTGATAATGACATTTACCTGAGTTCATCATAAGGCTACACACGCAAATTCCACGTAAATCATAGATAGAAACCTTAAAATCTTGTTCTGCCTTTTCATCCATGTCGATGCAAATATGCCCATCTTTGACATCAATCTGCGCACGATTCGGTAGATGCCGGCTGATGGCATCTATCCCATCCAGATGCAAAGCGGACAATAATCCTGCATAAACATCCAACTGCCCATACCCCCACTCATTATTGGGAACTTCATGGGCTGCATCCAAAGGTTTGGAAGTCTTGCGGATGATGTCAAAGACATCCTGACGAGTCAAGGAAGGATTTGCCTGAAGCCACAAGGCTATCGCTCCCCCGACGATAGGGGAAGCCATGGATGTACCACTAAAATAGACCCAGCCATAAGTTCGCCCATGATAATTGAAGAGCTCGCCATCCCAATCATTGTCAGCCCCCTTCATCGGATGCTTGGCCTGGTAATAGCTGCTATAGGAAGACAACACGTTGATGCCTGGTGCCACCAAGTCGGGCTTGATTCTCTCATCGAAGGTAGGGCCGATGGAGGAATGGACATCCAAGCTGCCCACTGGCAATGACTGTACATTATGCTTATTGCCCATGTCGTCCACCGAACAAGAGCGACCTATCGTAGCACCCACACAGACTACGCTTTTATAGCAAGACGGGGAATTGATGCTATGCGTTTTCTCACAATCATTGAGCGTTGGATCGACAGAAGATACATACATATTGCCCGAACCATGATATACACAGACATCCGCCTGTTCTCCTATCACCTGATAAGAGACATGATTGACAACACCGATGTTCGATTCGTCATCACGAACAGACGCTCCCTCAACATCAGAGGCGCTGGAATCATCAGAAGCCTTTTCCAATTCTGGCTTTTTGACTATCCAGTCATAACAGATTTCGTCGGAGTTATAAGCCGACGGATACGCCCCAATCAACAAAATATATTTCCTACCACCCACTTCCACCTGTTGGATATAAGTGGAATCAGGAGAATCCAAAACCTGTTGGGTAGTTACCTCAAAATGATGAGGATTCAGCCTACCCTCATATATATCCGTCCGAAAGGTAAATGGTTGAGACGATTTGGCTATGTGATAAACATAGTCGCGATCACTGTTGACGAAGAAGCCAGCACTCCTTTTCCCTTCAGTCTTATGCATATAATATGAAATATGCCCATTGTTGCCAGCCGATGACACGATGACGTGACCAGGACGGCTCGTCAAACTATCCAACACCTCACTATACAAGACATCAGTTCCATCAAAATCCTGAGAAGAGCCCTCGCTGAAAGAGATGACACAAGGCTTCCCCACCTTGTCTGCGTAATCAAAGATGTACTTGAAACCAAGAGCGTCCATCGCATAAGTAAACTTATAAAGTTGCGAAGGAACAATGGAGTCTTGATTTTCGGAAGTTGCGTTGGTCACCAGACAAATATCGCTTTCATACGCCATGCCATGGTTATGCCCGGGCAGCGTCATCGAACTACCTTCGCCGCCACTTCCTGCAGCTATGCCTAGGGTATGCGTGCCATGGGTCTGGTCGGCTCCATCTACAGAACACCCAATGCCCAATATTTCCTGCTCGCCAATATAGTCACGCCCCACAGGAAGAGAACTCTGCAACGTATCGGAAGAAATCTGGTCCCAAAAAGCCTTGATACGATAATCCGTCATCTGGGGATTGTAAAAATTGGGATGAGTCAAGTCAAAACCGATGTCCATGATGCCCATCACGACTCCTTTTCCCGTAAATACCCGAGGAAGTTTCTGTCCCTCATACACAGGTAAGGCATTGACTTGGACGATGGCAGAATCCATCAAGCAAGAAGTTGTACGGCGATTAGCCTCAATACGTTGGACCGCAGGCAACAAGGACAACCGAGCCAGCCTATCCATAGGAACAGACGCAATGAAAAGACTACCCCATTGCGCCCACACCCGACATCCTTCTCTACGCAGCAAGTCAGCATCCCCTTGAGCCAACTTGACAAAGGCCATCGTTGACGGGACATGAGTGGAAAGACCAGTCGTACGCCTAGTGGCAAGTCTTTTGGAATCGCCTCTATCCCATCTTCTAGCCATCTCCCTCTCCTGCAGCACATATTGGCGAACCATCGGAGACAACTTCCATAAGTTGGCTTGCTGGGCAAAAGCCATCTGTCCTGCCAACATATACATACTCAGTAAAGTCAATATCTTCTTCATGGAGGCAAAATTAAAAGAAAAATGGGAAAAAAGCAAATATTCTAAAAGGTTTTTAAGTTTCCAACGTAAATAAAACAAAAAAACTGTGTACCAGAACGACCCGATACACAGTTTCTAAATATAATCTCTCTCTCTTATAAAGTTTCCTATATCTTACTGATGATTACTTGATGACACCACGGTTCTTGAGAGTAGTGTTCAACAACATCAAGTACTTGCGGTACTGCTTGTCAGAAAGAATTGTGTGCATGTACTTCAAGTCCTTGTTGATAGCCTTGTGAATCATTGCATCACGCTCATCATTTGGAGCTACAGCGGCGTTCATCATATCAGCAGTGAAGTTCTTGTGAACATCAGCCACAGCCTCTGACTGGTCCATGGTAAGACCCAAAACGTCTGACAAAGAACCCATGTTAATATTCATGTTGTAAGCAGCTGTTGCTGCTGTTGCACTTGCGTTCTCGTCTGCTGCATAAGTAGTTGTCATACTCAACAATGCTACTGCCAAAATCATTAACTTCTTCATAATCTTTTTACCTTTCTTTTCTTTGTGAGCCTATCTTTTAGAAGAGCCTCGAACATCATCTCGACTCTTTCAAAAGCTTTGTCTTTTACCCGAAAAGACTCGCTCGTTTTACATTATCCTAAATCTTTTGTCTTTATTTCTTTTTGACGCTGCAAAGTTACGAACTTTTCTCTGTGTTCGCAAACAATTCGAAGAAAAAATGCTGATTTGCTTTGTTTTTTTGATATAAATCAAAGATATATACCACAAAAAGGTTACAAAACGACATTTTATTGCATCTTTACATATCAATACGTAAGAAAATCCGCTAGTTTCTTGAAAACCAAGTTTAGGAACGACCTTCTCCCCTCTCCAAAAGCCACAAATAGAGTCAATATGATGCAGATTGCCATGCGCTTCCTATAGAAAAAGACGATTTATCGAATTTTCCAAGTATTTCTTTCGTCATTGTCGATTTTTTATTGTACCTTTGCAATGAGAACAAAATCAGAAGCCTATATATAATAAGGTGGAAGTTAAAACTTATGCCTTATATTATATATAATAAGGTAAATTCACAACGTAAGACAATGGAACAGCAAAATCATATAGATAAAGCCTTAGCTTTCATGGAAAGCTTGGAAAAAATGGGCAACCAACTCAAAGCCGCAGAGGAGCATCAAAAACTGCTCTTGGGAAGAATGTTGGAACTGAAGAAAGAATGCAAGACCGACTCTGAGGAATATGCAGAGCTATCCCAAAAGAGCAAAGGTCTCCAAGACATCATCGACAAGTGGCGTCCTATCTATCTGGAACGTCTAGAGATGGTAAAAGGAATACAAAGAAGGAAACGCTCACGCAAGTAAAGTTGGCACAAGATAGACAAAACAAAACAACCTGTACGGTTGAAATTGTCCGATACGCCCTGAAAGGGCAGAAGCTCTAAGCCCAGGGCAACGCCCTGGGTAATAGTTCCAATAACATGCGCCCTGTAAGGGCAAAAGCATTCGTTTGCAGCTTTATGCTGCTTTTGCCCTTTCAGGGCGAAAACAATGCCTTGTTACAACCCAGGGCGTTGCCCTGGGCTTGGTGCTGCTGGGCTTTCAGCCCGTGTCAACCGTACAGCTCAAAATAAAAAAGAACAATAATAAAAAAGAACAATAATAAAAACTAAATAAAAATGGAAGAAAAGAAGAATAAATTTATCGTTTTGTCATACTCTTTGTATGACACAACAAAAGGTGACGATGGTAACGAGGAGTTGATCGAGAAGACTGCCGATGAGCGTCCTTTCATCTTCGTCAGTGGCATGGGTGCTACCCTCCCATCATTCGAGGAGCAGGTAGTCAATCTCGAAAAAGGTGCTGAATTCGACTTCGAGTTGACTCCAGACCAGGCCTATGGCGAGCACTTCGACGAGCGTGTCATCGAATTGGACAAGCAGATTTTCACAATCAACGGTCAGTTTGACGCCCAGCACGTACAGGTTGGCGCAGTGATTCCTCTGCAGAACGAGGACGGCAACCGTTTCTTGGGTCTCGTACTTGCTATCGGCGATGAGAAGGTGAAGGTTGACCTCAACCACCCATTGTCAGGCAAGAAACTCAACTTCTGCGGCGAGGTGTTGGAGAACCGTGAGGCTACAGCCGAGGAAATTGCACACATGGCAAAACTTTTGAGCGGCGAAGGCCAGCAAGGTTGCGGCGGTGGCTGCGAGAACTGCGGTGGCGACTGCGGTAGCGATGGTGGCTGCAAGGATGGCGGCTGCGAGAACTGCGGCAAGTAAAATCCAAAACCAACATAAAGAAATGGGGCTATCACGCCCCATTTTTCATTACATAGCTGATAATTCTGCATTTTTACATCAGCAGTCATTTCAGCGAGGTCATATCAGAATAGATTACTTTTTTAAAACATAAAAAAGATGAGAAATACTTTTGGCAATCTCTTTACGCTTACGACATTCGGCGAGAGCCATGGCGTAGCAGTTGGCGGTGTCATCGATGGTTTCCCTGCCGGCATTGAAATCGACATGGACTTCGTGCAAAGCGAGCTGAACCGTCGCCGTCCTGGGCAGAGCCATATCACGACATCTAGAAATGAAGCCGACAAGGTGAAGTTCCTCAGCGGTGTCTTCGAAGGCAAATCGACAGGCACGCCTATCGGATTTGAGGTGCGCAACACCAACCAGCACTCCCAGGATTACGAGAATATGCGCTGTCTCTTCCGTCCTTCCCACGCCGACTATACCTATCACGAGAAGTATGGAATCAGAGACCATCGCGGTGGCGGGCGCTCTTCGGCTCGTATCACCATTGCTAGATGTGTGGGCGGAGCCTTGGCCAAGTTGGCATTGAGACAGTTGGGCATCAGCGTGACTGCATACACTTCACAAGTAGGCAACATAGCTCTTGAGAGAGACTACCACAAATATGACCTCTCGACCATAGAGGACAATATCGTGCGCTGCCCAGACCAAGAGAAAGCCAAGGAAATGGAAGACCTCATCGCCAATGTCAAGGCGGAAGGCGACACCATCGGTGGAGTCATCGCCTGTGTCATCAAGGGATGTCCCGTAGGACTGGGCGAGCCTGAGTTCGACAAGCTCCACGCACAGTTAGGTGCGGCTATGCTGGGCATCAATGCCGTCAAGGGTTTCGAATATGGCGAGGGTTTCGAAGGCGTGACCACTCGTGGAAGCGAACAAAACGATGTTTTTGTGCCTGCGGATGAGAACACAAAGGCAAATCCATCGACGACAGGAGCTGCCACCCCTACTGATGGGCAAGACGTAACCACCTCCACGAATCATAGCGGTGGTATCCAGGGCGGTATCAGCAATGGGCAGGACATCTATTTCAGAGTGGCGTTCAAGCCTGTGGCTACCATCTTGACAGAACAACATACAGTCGATTTGGAAGGCAACCCTACCCTGTTGAAGGCTCGGGGAAGACACGACCCCTGCGTCTTGCCACGTGCCGTACCTGTCGTAGAGGCAATGGCTGCCATGGTCATTCTCGACAATTACCTCTTGAACAAGACCGTGAAACTATAAAAGATTTGCGAGGAAAAAACGCTTAAAATTGCCTGAAGGGGAAAAAGAAAAGAGGGGGGGTGCCATAAATCGGGCTGAAAG
>DKCU01000094.1:79588-92221 GCA_002451555.1 Candidatus Segatella albertsiae | reverse complement strand
GGAAACTTTCTCCTCTTGTGCTGAAAGCATGTGTGTCACAATGAGGAACACGTTCCGCCTCAATGTAGATGTCTGTAAGCGGACATAAGTCGAAGGCATAATCTGAGATGGCTTCCAACTTGCTGCCTGTTCTAACCACTTTCAACTGCGTGCAACCTTGGAAACTACTGGTAGGTATTCTCCTCAGATTTTCAGGCAGTTTCACTTCTTTCACCTTGCTCTCCATGAAAGCCCCTTGTCCTAATGTCTTCATGTTATCAGGAAGAGTGAATATTTCTATGCTGCATCCCTTGAAAGCATAGTCTCCGATGGAGGCAATGGTGGACGGTAGGGTGTATGAACCTTGCTTGCCCATGGGAAACCAAACGATTTCGGTACTCGCTGCATTGAGCAGTACGCCGTCCTGGCTCCTGTAGTTGGCGTTGGCTCCCGAAACCTCAATGTCTTGTAGTGCCGTGCAACCACTGGATGGTATGATGCTTGTCACGGATGCGGGAATCTCTATCTTAGAGAGAGCCGTGCAGTTGGAGAAGGCATCCTTTTCGATAGTCGTGGCATCCATGGGGAGTTTGACTTCGATGAGGTTGTCGCAGTTGGCGAAGAGTCCTTGACCTATCACATGGTCTTGGGTGTATCTTGATGCGCCATAAGAACCTCCTCCGGCTACAATCTTCACTTCCGTCATGTCAAGGTGGGAGAGTTTCCCTTGTGTGCTCGTCTCGTCCTGATTGCGGCCCATCATCTTTCGAAGACTGCATAGGTCATCGCCGTTCATCGAACCCGCCAATGTGAGCGAGGTGTATTCGTATAGGTGGTCGCCTATTAATGCGGAAAGTTCGCCTGGCTCATGGAGCGTGATGGCATCGCTTGTCGTATAGGTGATAGGGGAACCGATGGCTTCTCCTACACGGCTGATGGCGTATGGCCAAATCTTATAGGTGGCATTGCGATGCAAATCGTTGATAAGAAGCTTTTGTTGTCCGATGCTTCCTTCATAGTTGGGAAGGGGGAACTTCTGGGCTTGGTTTCCTGGCATCTCGCTTTGAGTATTGTCATTGCTTCTACTATTCGTTTCTTCTTCGTTAGAAGTTAGCTCGTAGTAGCAACCCGTCTCGGAGATGTTTTCTCCTCCATTTTCAAGAATGTCATATCCGACGATGGCACTCATCGGTCCGCTGCTTAGAATCTTAGCCTCTCCTAAAGATGGCTTCTCGTTGGATTGTGTCGTCAAACTCATCCTGTTGCTGGTGGTAATGGTTCGCCCATTGCTTCCCTGCAACATATAATAATAGGTGGTGCCTGCCACAAGGTTGCTCAAGTGAACAGAAGTCTTGGCTCCCTTGCCACCTCCAGTATAGCTTTCTTTTGCATTCTCGTCTATTGTAGCCTGTGCCGTCTTTTCCATATTCTCTGTAGTTCCGTATTTGAAATACAGTTGTGGTATATCGGCATCTCCCTCGATGGAGACAGTTCCATTCAAGGTTGCTTCCGTTCTGGTGATGTCGGAAGCAGCCAAAGTCGATAGATGCGGCTCCAGGTAAGTTGGCTTGTCACTGCTGCATGAAGCCAATGTGCAAAGGGTGACAAGATATATGATTTGACGTTTCATGTTCTTAATTGATTTTGATTCCGATGCCTATGCAACCTTGCCATTGCTTTCCTGCTATGGTGATGGCTGAGGCTGATAGGGTAAGACGGTTGAATGACGCAAGAATACCCAACTCGGCAGTGACTCCCTTGTGGGTGAGTCCTTCATTGAGTAGGTAGCCGCCATCCTCGCTTTCGCTCTTTTGCCAAGCCGTAGCACTTCGACCGTAACCGATGCCTTCAAACACGTTGAAGTTCTTGTTGAGACGATGGATGGCTCCGATGGTCATTGCGTAATTACTATGGCGAGTCTCTCCCGAGAAGTAAGGTTTGGTGCCATCGGCATCGATGCTTCCGTCCTTCTTACAGTCACCTTCCGTCTTTCCGATGCTCTTGAAGTCGCTGCTCGCATGAAGATAGAAACCATGGCGGCGCATCATGGCAAAGAAGAGTCCGTATGAAGGTCCGTCTTGGTGGAGAGCGATGGTCGCCAAAGAATAGAAGGATAATGGCAACTTCTCCTTGCGCTTTGTTACCGTGATGGTGTCTGTTACCGTCTTGACCTCTACGATGGTATCGTGAACCTCTGTGACGGCTGGCTTGGGAAGTTCGAGTTTCATCTCGTAGGTCATGCGACTTTCCAGTGGCTTGCCCAACGGATAGTCACGAATCACGCCCCATTCCGGGTGCTTCAAGGTCAGCATCTTGGTACCTTTGGGCAGGTAGAGCCAGATTTCTCCCACCTCATCCTTGCGCTTTACTATACCCAGTGGGGTAGAGAAGGCAAAGTCGGATGGAGCGATGACCTTAATGAGCGCACAGGCCTCGTCATTAAGGTCTCTTACATTGTCGATAAAGGCACTCACGTCGTTGGGCAGCATACGGAAACTTGCCACAGAAAAGTCTTGTGCAGAACTGGAAAAAGGCATGAGCAGAAAGTACATGACGATAGCCATGAGCTTTGCTTTGCTTCCTTTGATTCTAGAGATGGTTTCTTGTAACTTCATACCTTATTATATTATATAGGGGGATTTTCTTTATTATATTATATAGGGGATTTTCTTTTTGTATGTAGGTCTTTATTGCAAGTTGAAATCTTGTATATTGATGATGTCGCCACTACCTCCTATAGTTGAGGCAGGTTGCCAGGTCCTGACGTGGATGAGTGGCATCGATTTGTCTCTGAAGTCCCAAAGCAAGAAGAGGTAACCGTCGTCACTGTATCGGTCGCTCTTGTATTGTTGCCTTAGAGTCACGCCATAGATGCCGTCCATGGTAGGGTGCCGCATGATACAGAAACCCGAGAATTTGACATCTATCTTCTGGTTGGAGGCAAACACCTTGCTGAGGCGGTTGATGTAGTCGTGCTTGGAGTGGATGGCGTAGGTCACCTTGCTCTCAGCTTGCACATGGTTGTCATTGGTGGCGGTCTTGACCACGTTGCCCACGATAATGAGAGCCTTGTCGCTGAACATCTGTCTCAGGAAGTCGATGTCCTTGGTGGTGTAGGCGGTGCGGAAGTGCTCGCAGTAGTTGAGGATGGTGTGACGTCGCTTGGCATCCGATTCGCTCAACTTGCCTTGCATGATCTTGGCGGCTTCCTTATAGAAAGGATTGCTTTGCGCCATCGTGCGGAGATCTACTTGCGATAGAACTTTGCTCCTGCTGGTTCTGCCACTGGTCGCTTGTGGTAGCGTTTCTTTGCCGCTAGTTGTTTGCGGTAGCGATTCTGGGTCGCTTGTATTTTGTGGAAGATACTCATTCGGAGAAACATCCTGCTTTATGTTTTGCTTGCCCTCTAGAACGGAAGCGTTTCTGTCGTTGATGAATGTAACCATACCTTGGCGGTCGATGAAGCCTTCACGATGAGAGTACTGTTCCCGAAATCGTAACTGTCCATTGCGATAGCGAGTGTCGAGCAGACAGTTGCGCAGGGGAATGACAAACAGTTCCTTGCCGTTGGCGTCCTCCACCACATATCGTTTGCCATCCTTTCCACAGTCTTGTTCCACCAATTCCAATCCCTCGTTGAGACCATACCGTGTCTCTTGCTCGTCGGCATGGCGCGCTATTCCTGTAGGCAACCATAAGGTAATCGCCCACACGGCAAGTAGGAAAATGACAACTGATAAAATGTATATTATCTTCTTCATTCGTTTCTTCTATCGCCCTGTTTCTTGTTTTATATTCTTCTTCCCTTGTTATAAGATTCTTCTCTTATTGCCAACCTTGTATCTCGCCGCCGATATCAATCTTTACTTGGTCAGGGTTGTCGGAGATGATGAGGTTGACCAAATGTTCCGTACCTGGCTTAAACTGAAACTTGCTCTCGAAGAGATAGCTCACTCCGTTCATGATGACCTCGATGAGCGGCATACGGTTCTCGATGCGCTGTGGAACGATGATGGCGGAGTAGATATAGTCATCGTCTTGGTGGGCAACGATAGTTTGCTTCGTGCCTTTCACATACCGTGTCGCCACACCTGCCTGTAGGTCGATGGTGGCTTCTGGCACGGTGTTGTGAACATATACGGTAGCAGTGGTGGGCATCTCCCCCTCGAAGTCTTCTCCCTGTACCAATCTTATCAAGAGCTTGCTCATGATGTGCTTGAAGTTGAGCGCAACAGGCGATGTCGATGCTGTGAGGTTTTTGTTTGTGGCGAAGAGTAGGTCGCTTGCCTCATAGCCTCCGAGAGACGTTTCTGTCTTCGAAGTGCTTTGGTCGGTGCTGATGCAGAAAGGTTGGTCCTCGATGCTGCTCACCTTATTGATATAAGGATAGTAAGCGTAGGCATTGTATGTCCCCTCATCCCAGTAGAGGGTTCGGGTTGCATTCCATTTCGTTCCATCGTATGTCAACGGTTCGTTGTTGACGAGGTTGCCGCCGATTTCCAGAGGGGCATCGGTTTTTGCGACATAGAGACCTATCTTGTCGTTCACCTCGAAGTCAGTCTCGGTGGCACGTGAACCTCCTGGATGGCTGATGGCAAAGGTCATCGGGGTGGATTTGGCATCCACAGGACAAGAACCCATCATGCTCTCTTCTCCACAAGATGATAAGCCTAGGATGACAGCCCATGCCATAACCGTATATTGTATGATTTTGCTTTTTCTCATGTTACAATATCTGTTTCTTATTATTTCTTGGTTATTTCCTTTACCTGTTTCTTGTTATTTCCGTCTTGTCTTTTTTGCTTTATTCAGTGGACTTCCCTTATGGAAGACAGGCTTGTGCTGATAGGTTCCGGCGGTTCGCGCATCTCCATTGCCTCCGAAGGCACGGCTTTCCACGACACCAGCGTCGCGCTTATCATTCTTCACGAAGTCCTCAAACGAGAATGTCTCGCCTGCATATTGCTTGATTCGTCTCACGATGCTCTCACGACTGATGGTACTATAGTAAGGGATGTCGTTGTTCATGCAGGAGTTGGGTTCCGAACGGAATACGCCACGGTTGTGCATGAATCCACCCTCGTAGATATCGACGAGGTCGCTGTATCGGTCGTCATAGATGAGATGACTCCAATCCACTTCGTGCATCTTGCCAGTCAGCGATAGGTTGTCGTACCAACCGAGGCTCTTTGCCCAGTTGAACTCATCAACGTGCCCGCAACAACTACAACCGCAAGCATCGATGAAGGCATTGTGATAGATGTACTCGTCGCCGAGCTTACCAAATCCATGTCCACCGGCTTCATGTTGGATGACTCCACGGGAGTCGAGCGGATAACCGTATGTACTCAGAGGACAGAAGGCGATGGCTGAACCATCAGCCCACATCTGGGTGATGCCACCATAGTCGGTGGAGTTAGGTACGATGATGATGAGCGTTTGTTTCAAGTTGTTCTTGTTGACAGTCGGAGCTCCGAGTGCATAATCGAATATCTCGTCGTAGTCAGCCTTCAGCCCGACACCTCCCGTGAAGGTGGTGCTAAATCGGTTGTAACGGATGGTGTTCACGGTACCGATGCCGCTTTCCGTGGATAGCGGCATGGCGGTATAGACGTTGAAGTAATCACGATAAGTCTTGTACGGTTCGATGCCGAAGAAGTATTCCACCTCTTGCTTGATGTTCGTCAGATATTCGCCGCTGGCAATGTCCTTGGCATCATAACCGTCACCGAGCAAGACGATGTTGATACCACCGTTATTGCCCTTGGTCGCTTTCTGTAAGGTCACCCATTCGTCCTCGCCGTATTCATATCCATACTGTGACACGCTGCACTCGTGGGTATATTCCTTATCTTTCAGTTGGAATACCACTTTGCCTTCACGATTCCCAGCCCCCTTTGCCATCTCTTTGATCGTCAAGGTCACTTCTGTTTTCTTAGAACCATGACTAGGAGAAACCTCGCACCAGTCAGGTTTGCTTGCCACTTCCCATTCTCCCTCGGCATTGATGGTTAAGGTCTGTTTATGCTCGGTGCTGAGGGCACAAGCCACAGAAGGGCGGCAAACCAACTCATGGTGGGCGGCGATACGTTTGAAGTCTCGCCAACCATTGGCTGTCTGGTATTGAGGAATAGCAGACTCAGGAACTTCGAGCGTAAAGTTGTCCTTGGCGATGCCATTGAAGGCACCGCTCTCGATATAGGCTGGCATCGTACCTCTACAGATGATGGAGTTGATGCCATAGCATTCATTGAAAGCTCCCTGTCGGATAGTCTCCATGGATTCTGGGAAAATGAGTCCTTCCAGCATTTGACAATTGGAGAAGGCGTTCTCGCCGATGCTCTCCATATCTTCTGGAAACTCCAGGATTCCCATCAATCGCCAGTTGTAGGCAAAGGCACTGCTGCCGATATGGGTGATGGAGGAAGGTAACTTCAGTTCTCCCGAGAACTCATTGTTGGCGAAAGCATTGTCCGAAATCACCTTTAGGTTCTTGGGCAGATGTAGCTCGCCTTTGAAATGGCAGTTGGCAAAGGCATCGTTGGCTATGTTGGTGATACCGTCGTGCAAGGTCAGTGTGCCATTGAAGCCACAGTCGTGGAAAGCCTCCGACGGGATAGCTGTGACGTTTTGTGGAATAGAGAGGGAACCTGATAGTCCAGAACATCCTTGGAAGACGCAGTTTCCCATTCTTTTCAGTTTGGATGGTAATCTCAATTCTCCATAGAATCCCGAGCATCCAGCGAAGCAATAACCACGTATCAATTCAAGGTTATCAGGCAAAATGAGGTTGCCTGTCAAGTTTTTACAACCTTGGAAGACACCGCCGTAATAGTCGGTTCCTTCGTCTTGCATATCATCGTCACCTCTGTTTCCTAATTTCTTGAGGGTGGAAGGTAGAGATAATGTGCCATTTAGCCCAGTGCAGCCATTGAAAGCTCCACGGCGAATCTCTGTCACTCCCTCGGGAATAACTAAAGACCCCGTAAGATATTTGCAGCCATAAAAAGCGTTCGAACCGATGGACTTGAGATGGTCGGGGAGTATAAGACGGTTGAGGCTGTTGCTTCCTCCCACTGTCTGGATGAAATAGAATGCACTGTTTGGAATCTGATCGTCTTGGTTTTCTTCGTATTCTTCGTTTCTTCCGTAAGCCTTGATGCGTACTTCTTTCAGGTTTAGGGCAGATAGGTGTGGCATGGAGTCACGCATGAAATAGAAGTCTTTGGCATTTATTTCACCTGTAATCTTCATGTTCTTAACTTGCGTGTAATCCTTATTTGCTGCTGTGATGGCATCCTTCAGGTGTCCAGCGGTCGAGTTGATGACGATGTACTCCTTTGCCGTGGCGTCGTGACTCACGAGATCGTTCTCCCAAGGGGTGATGCTCTCGCTCATCAATGTCAACTTATACTGTCCGCTGGCAGTGCTCTTATCTACTCGGATGCCGAAGTTCATCATCTTGCCAGCCACATAGGTGAAAGCTTCCTTCTTCGTAAACTTGTAAGGCACGCCGCCGATGGTGATGCTGAAGAGGGTCGTGCCAGCAGGGATAGTCTGAGGGATGACGATGGTACGCCATTCGTCGTTGTTGCGCGATGGGATGGTGGCTGTATTCTCCACGCTTCCGGCAGTCTTGACCTCTCCATTGGCAAGGTTGATGCTTGCCTTGCGAGCGACATTGGCTGTCAGCACAATCTTTTCAACATTTGCCCATTCCTCATCCGTGAAGCCTGAGCCCTTGACAAGCGTTACCTTGGCATTGGACATACGATGAGACAATGGCAAACGAATCACGCTGGTCGTAGGTGCGACATCTGCCACCTTGCCCCAGAGAAAATCACTTGCCTCATAACCGCCCATGTCTCCCTCTTCCGAAGCCTTGCTTTGGTCCTTTTGTACCTCAAACTGATAGTCATCGATGCTTTCGGGATTGGCAAAAGGGTAGTAGCCATATACGTCGATATGGGTATGCTTGTCTTTCCAATAGAGGTCGTAGGCGGAGTTCCACTTGTAGTTGGGCTCGTCGAAAGTGTGAAGCACGTTGTCGCCACGATTGCCGCTTGCTTTCAGTGTGCCAGGATAGTCGCCCTCGTAATCCACGATATAGACTCCCATCTTGTCACCGTTGCTGAAGCCATTGTCATTGACACGAGTTACTGCGACCTGTTCGATGTCGCCAGAAAGCCAAATGCGATCGCCGTCATGCTGTTGGTCATCGCTAAACAGATGTTCGCTGCATCCCGTCAGCATGATGGTTGCCACAGCTGCTATATATAATAAGGTGTATTTCAGTTTTATCATTTACTTATTGCTTTTTTGAGGAATATCTCTTTCCTTTTTGAGGAATATCTCTTGCTTTTACTGAGAGCTGTCGTTCTAGTGTGTAGATATATCTCCTAAGTATTTTCTATTCAGCGGTTCCGCCGTAGTCGATTCCGTCTTCCTCCCATTTTGTGATGCCGACGTTTACACCATTGCTCGTCTTGCTCAGGGTGACGGTGAAATTGTATCGTTTGCCAGTCTCGAAGGCATGGAAATTGGAGGCTTTAGCCAAGTTGAAATCTCTTCCATCGACATTGACGGTGATGAGATTGCCATCTGCCACGGTTTGTGGCACGATGAGCGCCTTATATCGGGTTCCATCTTTCAAGGGAGTGATGTCGGTGGCATCGCCTGTGGCATTCACTTCTCCTGTAGAAAGACTGACGTTGGCGTTCGTTTTCAAACGGTTGATTTTTACATGGACATCTGCTGATGCAAGAGATGACTCTGTGAAACCATTGCCGGCACGAAGTGTTATTACTATTTGGCTCATCATGTGCTTGGCATTGATATAGACGGCGTTCGGAGTCGGTTTCACGTCAGTGGTTTTGCCAATGAGTAAGTCGCCAGTCTTGTAATCAGCGAGATTGCTTTGGTCGGTTTTGACTTGGTAAGGCAAGGCTTCAACATTTGAAATCGTCGTTGTATATGGATAATAAACGTAGAAGTCGGCATGGGTGCTTTCGTCTTTCCAATAAAGTGGTGTGGTAGAGGACCAAGTGCTGTTGCGATAGGTGAGTAGGGTGTTGTCGATGTAGTTGCCATTGGTCTTCAGAGTTGTCTCTGAACCATCGGTGTTATGATTGACAACAAACAAGCCGATGTTGTCTCCCTCTTCGAAGGCATCGTCGGTGGCACGGCTGTTCATTGTGGTGCTAATCAGGATACCCATTTTTTCAGAGGGTGATGGTGTTGGAGAAGGTGTCGGAGTGTCGCTGCCACCTTCTGAGGAACAAGCACCTATCGTTAATAGGGTGCATAAGGATAGGGTTATGCTTTTGAATTTTATCATTTACTATTGTTGATTTTAGCCATTGAATGGTTGTTGTTTATACTGGAGATGTCGTTATATGCACAACGCTTTTGTAGTTATGCGCAACTAAGCCAGTGCAAAGGTAGCAAGAATATTGGAATTATGCAAGTTCACATTGGTTCATTTGCCAAATATGGATGAAAAAATGGCTAAACTTGGAAGCAGAAGTTGTCGCAATGGGTAGTATTTCTTTGCTTTTGCCTAAGAAATCTATGTTCAGCACTGTTGAATATAGATTTCTTAAGGGAGTGTTGTGAATTAATATGGGGAACTAAGGAAAATATTATGGGGAGCTTGGAGAAATATATAAAGGAGCAGAGAACTTTTTAGCCTTATAATCATGTTGAAAGTTTAATTTAAGAAGTATTTATAAAAAAGGTGGCAACTAGAGAGCTTTGTCTAGCTGTCACCTTTTATGTATTTTGTATTTATTCCATTCTCTTCCAGTCTAAGAGTCCTTTTCCTTTTTCATCGAGTTCTATTCCTAACCCCAATTGCCTATTGAGAAGTGATTGGGTTGACTGAATATCACTTTCCTTTCGTAGTGTCAATGCTGGGAGTACCATATTGTAAAGAGCTTGTTTCACTTCTTCATTAGGGAAACCGAGCGTATATCCAAACTCATCACTTTCTTTGATGGTAAGATAACCTAACTGATATAGAAACAATTCTGCGCCTCCGCCTGTTACGTCAGATAATTCGAGTGTGTTCTTCATCATGAAACATTTCTCGAAATTACCTATGCGAAGTTCCATGTTGTCAACAAACTTTGGAAGGAGAGATGTCGCACCTGATGCTGCCCAGTAGTTTCTAATCTTGGACAGCTCCAAGGCATTGATAAGACTGTATGGATTGTAAATATCAACCATGTTGTCCTCTCTGAAGTGATAGCCATCATAATACTCTTTCAGGTGGTCATGCGTTTCTTGTGCAGTCCATTTGTTGCGGATGCTCATCTTTTCCAACTCAGGCTTGAAGTTCTCTTGTATTTCTTCCTCTGTAATACCACAGATGGCTGCGTATTCTGGAAAGAAGCTGATGTTGGTGAGATTGTTCAATACGGAGAAGAGGGAGATTTGCGTAAACTTGGTGATACCCGTGATGAATACGATTCGTTCGTACTCGTCATCAGCTTTCAAAATGGCAAATACCTCGCGATATACTTCCGTGCATTTCTCATGCTCAGGAGTTTTCCAAGAGTGCTGGAGCGGCGAGTCGTATTCGTCAATGAGGATGGCAACCTTTAGCCCAGTCTGTTTGTATGCAGTCGTGATGATAGCATTGAAACGGTCGGCAAGTTGGGCTGTTGGTGGGAGAGAAATGGAATATTTTTGTTCATATTCCTTAAACCGTAAATCCAGATAGGAACGCAATGTCTCGGCGCAAGCCCCACCACGGCTCAGGTCAAGGCGAATGACGGGATGTTGCTTCCATTCCTTCTCCAACTGCATGATTTTCAGTCCTTCGAAAAGTTCCTTCCTTCCCGAGAGATGCATCTCTAACGTATCGACAAGTATAGACTTGCCGAAGCGACGAGGGCGGCTCAAGTAATTGAACACATTGCCACGGTTTACCAAATACCAAACGATGTCGGTCTTATCCACATAGAGATAGTTTTCTTTTCTGATGGTTTTGAACGACTGGATGCCTACTGGTAATTTTCTGTTATTGATGTCTATCATGATTGCTTCTCCTTTGAATGTGCTATTTCCTTTGTATGTACATTTTTCTGCAAAGATAATGCAACCGAGCGCAATGAAAGCTTGCTTTCAAATTGTCGAGTGCAGCTTTTCTTCTGTAAAGATACGCTTTTGTTGGGATATATGCAAATCGCAAGTCTTAATTTTGCTAAATACGAGGGAAGGTTTAAATGGTGAAGATGTAGAATAGCAGTATATTTTGTTCTAAGTTGTCTGCGTCCGGTTGCGATTGTGAAGTGGGCGTTTTTGCGAAACGGTCATTTCGGAAACAGAGGCTTCGAAAGCAAAGTTGTTGAAAAACCTTTGATTATCAATTAGATAGTTTGTACTTTTTATGACTTGTTGAGCGTTCTCTTGTTGCTTGATTTCCGAAATGGCTGTTTCGGAAAGAGAAGTCGAGCCTATGAAAGGCAACTTTTTTTGCCTTATGAACCATTATGAACTTGATAGTTTCAAATATTCTTCTTACCTTTGTCGGCAGAAATATATAATAGAATGAATTTCTATGGTAGAACATGTGTCTAAAGAAGATTTGAGGTTAGCCTATGAGCTGTCGGTTAATGCATATCAATCCCATGTGCAAAGATATGGAACATGGATGAATATGTATGCCATTATAACAGGTGCCTTGTTTATAGCTTTTTATAGTATCTATGGAGATGAAGTCAAAGGTATGTTCGACTCAAAGGATGTATTCTTGATTTTGATTTCTGTATTGGGATTTGTCTGCTCATTATGCTGGCTTGGTGCTGTCAAGGGACATTATGAGTGGATGAAGAGTTTTATGAGAATTGTAAAGTTGAATGAGCGGAGATATTTCGGCTTTCATAATACAAACGCTCCTTTTGTGTATTCAAAAGTTATGGTTAGTGAAGACGTATGTTCTAAATCTGGAAATTATTTGTATGGCTTCTTTTCTACTCAAAAGATTACGCTATTCTTTATTTCTTTGGTTATGTTGGGATGGGTAGATATATTACTCTTTTTCTTTTTGCAATATCAAATTCGTATTTATTGGTGTGTAGTGGTTGGACTCTTGTTATTGCATATTATAGTCTATTTTGGACTATATTATTATGGCTGTAAACCAATTCGTGATTTGTTAGGGTATTTCTATTCAACGATTCGGACAGAAAAGGAAGTAATAAAAATTAAAATATAAAACTATGAACAAAAGTAATTCCTTATTCATGCGATTAGCCTTGTTGATAGGCTTTGTCGTGCAATGTGTTTTGCTGCAAGCAAGTACATTGATTGATGGGTTGTACTATGGTTTGGATACGTCCAATCGTACAGCCACGGTGACTTATCAAACAACGGGGAGTGACAACTATGCTTCGCTTCCTGCTAATATTGTTATTCCTGAGAGTGTGACTTCAGAAGGTGTAACTTATTCTGTGACGAAGATAGGTGATAAAGCTTTCGCCAATTGTAAGGCTTTGGAATCAATTAGTATTCCTGCTACTGTTGTGCAGGTTGGACGAAATACTTATGATTCTAATTTACCATTCTATAATTGTACTTCACTTAAAAGTATTAGATTTGAGGATGGAGCACAGAAACTTGTTTTGGGCGCCTATTACAATGGTGGTTCTA